>JBMOIL010000323.1:0-1504 GCA_049317345.1 Candidatus Nanopelagicales bacterium | reverse complement strand
GTGACCCAGGCCTCGAGGAAGGGATAGAGCGCGGCCACGGTGAAGACGATGCCCGGGACGACGACCGAGGGGATGAAGATGTTCCACGAGATGGTGAAGCCGAAGAGCACCGTCTCGATATTGGGGAAGATGCGCAGGGCACCGTCGAGCCATCCGATGTACCAGTCCGGCTGGGAGCCGGCACCCACCTGGTCGGGCGTGTAGGGCCCGAAGATCCAGATCGGGTTGATGGTGACGAGGCCTCCGATGAGTGCCGTGATGCCGAAGACGATGAAGAAGAAGCCACCGGCCTTCGCCATGTAGATCGGCATGAGCGGGTAGCCGACGACGTTGTCGTTGGTGCGACCCGGCCCGGGGAACTGCGTGTGCTTCTGGGTCCACACCATCATCAGGTGGACGGTCACGAGCGCCAGGATGAGACCGGGGATGAGCAGGATGTGCACGCCGTAGAGGCGGGAGATGAACTCCGTGCCCGGGAACTCGCCGTCGAAGAGCAGGAACGCGCCCCACGTGCCGATGATCGGGATCGCCTGGACGATGCCGCGGGCGATTTGCAAGCCGGTGCCCGAGAGCAGGTCGTCGGGGAGGGAGTAGCCGGAGAAGCCGGCACCGAGTCCGAGGGTGACGAGCCCGATGCCGATCACCCAGTTGAACTCACGCGGCTTGCGGAAGGCGCCGGTGAAGAACACGCGGAACATGTGCACGGCCATGGCGGCGATGAAGAGCAGTGCCGCCCAGTGGTGCATCTGCCTGATGAGCAGTCCGCCCCGAACGTCGAAGGAGATGTCCAGGGTGGAGGCGTAGGCCTCGGACATCATCACGCCCTTAAGCGGGACGTAGGAGCCGTCGTAGACGACCTCGATCATGCTGGGCTTGTAGAAGAGCGTGAGGAAGACGCCGGTGAGCAGCACGATGATGAAGCTGTAGAGGGCGATCTCGCCCAGCATGAAGGACCAGTGGTCGGGGAAGACCTTCTTGAGGCTGCGCCCCAGGAATCGGTTGGATCCGACGCGCTGGTCGACGTACGTCGCGACCGACTCGCCTACCTTCTCGGTGGTGCTCATCCGCGCTCCCAGAAACTCGGCCCGATTGGCTCCGCGAAGGGTGCCTTTGCCACAAGGAATCCTTCCTCATTTACGCCAATCGGCAACTGAGGCATGCGCCGAGCCGCAGGCCCAAAGATGACATTCCCCGCGTCAGCCAGGTCGAAGGTCGACTGGTGGCACGGGCAGAGCAGGTGATGCGTGCGGTGCTCGTAGAGGGCGATGGGGCAGCCCACGTGCGTGCAGATCTTGGAATAGGCGAGGATCCCCTGGTAGTCCCAGCCGTCGCCCTGCTGGGCGCGGATCTCATCGGGCTCCATGCGCACGAGGATGATCGCTGCCTTGCCGCGGGCATTGAGGTTGTGCTCCGCCTTCTGAATCTCCTCGATGTCCTCGGGGAGCGCGGAGACGAGGCCGCCGACGGGGATGTCCTCGGGGCGGATCTTGATGTAGGTGCCGTC
>JBMOIL010000322.1:0-1513 GCA_049317345.1 Candidatus Nanopelagicales bacterium | reverse complement strand
CGCTCGCACGATGGAGTAGTGCGCATCCGCGGAGCAGTAGGCCACAGCGCCGGTGGGCGTACCCGCTTCCCTGCTGCCCGGCACCGCACGCTCGCGTGCCGCTGCGAGAGCCGTGACGTTGGAGACGGTGCCACCGGAGGTGAAGGACCCGCCCGCGAGCGGAAAGCCCACGAACTCAGCCGTCCAGCGCAGGGCCTGCGCCTCGATGAGCGTGGCTGCACCGGCGTGCAGAGCGAGGTTGGGGTCGTAGGAATGAGCCAGTAGGTCAGCGAGTGCGCCGATCTCCAGGCCCGAGGAGCCGATGTAGGCGAGATAGCGCGGGCGTGCCTGAGCGAGGGACTGGTCGAGCGCCTCGGCCGCTTCATCCAGCGCTTCGACGACATCGATGCCCGACTCGGGCAGCGGCAGGTCGAGGGTGGCCAGCAACTCCGGTGAGATGGGGGGCTCGATATCGCGCGCGGTGTCAAACTCCTCCCACGCGGCCGCGACGAGGTCGCGCGCGTGGTCGAGTGCCCTCTCCCGCTCGAGCTTCACGCCGGTCTGCCTGGGGACGGATGGTAGGAACAGTGGTAGGAACGATGGTAGGATGCCTCATGAAGATCAGCGTGAGCCTCCCTGAGGAGGACGTCGCCTTCCTGGATGCCTACGCCCAGGAAGCCGAAGGATCGTCTCGTTCGGCCGCTGTCCACGACGCCATCGCCTTGCTGCGCACAGCGCATCTCATGACTGATTACGCACAGGCCTTCAACGAGTGGATCGATTCCGGTGAGGCTGTGGTGTGGGATGCCGTCGTAGCCGACGGACTGGAGTGACATGCGACGAGGCGAGGTGTGGTGGGTGGACCTGGACCCCGTCCGAACAGGTGAGGCTAACAAGGTCCGGCCCTGTGTCGTGGTGAGCAATGACGCGAACAATGTCATGGCTCGTCGGCTTGGTCGTGGCGTGGTCACCGTCGTCCCGGTGACGAGTAACGCTGAGCGCATCTTCGCGTTCCAGGTCCTCGTCCCTGCGGGGGCCGCTGGTCTGCCTCGAGACTCCAAGATCCAGGCGGAGCAGATTCGGGCGGTGTCCGTGGACCGCCTGACCGAACGCATAGGAACCCTTACCGCCGAACTCCGTCGCGAACTTGACGCGGCGTTGCGAGTGCAACTGGCCTTGTAGGGCTTCACGCGCCTCCGACCGCCTCTTGCCCGATCTCTTTGCGGTAGTGCATGAGGTCCTTGGTGCGGTTGACGCCGACGACACCGATGACCTCGTCGCCGCGCATGTACTCCACGATGCAGTCCCCGCTCCAGTCGCCATCGATGAGCGTGGGCTCACCCAGGGCGGGCTGGCCGTAGGACTGCAGCGAGATGTCGTACTGATCGCTCCAGAAGGCAGGCATCGGCCGGAAGTCACCCGTCGGCACCTCGCCCGCGAGCAGCGAGCCGAGGGTCTGTCCCGCTTGCTTGCCCGTCTCGGTGGGCAGGTTCCAGTGCTCGATGCGGCGCGGCACATCGTCGAAGCGGGGGTT
>JBMOIL010000321.1:0-1516 GCA_049317345.1 Candidatus Nanopelagicales bacterium | reverse complement strand
AGCGCGCTCCACGGTAGTGCGACGCTTACTGGTCGCAGGCGCAGCGTGACGATCGCGAGCAGGAAGCCGAGGAAGTAGGCGCCCGCATCTCCGAGATAGACGGTGGCCGGAGCCCAGTTGTGCCAGAGGAATCCGGCTGCCGTGCCCGCGAGCGCGAAGGCCAGGGCCCCGACGAAGTACTGGCCGTAGAGCACGGCGACGATGCCCGTGCCGAGCGAGGCCACCAGGGTGGTGGAGGCGGCGAGACCGTCGGCGTTGTCCAGCAGGTTCATCGCATTGGTGAGACCGACGATCCACAGCACCGTGACCGCGGCGTCGAGCCATCCGATCTGGAAGAAGCCCACCTGAGTGCCCGTGAACCACACCAAGAGCGCGAGCAAGGTCTGCGCGATCAGCCGGATCCAGGGATTCAGGGCGCGGACGTCGTCGATGAAGCCGAGTCCCGCGACGATAAGTGCCGGCAGCAGCACCGAGGCGAGCAGCTGGAACGCCGTGATCTCACCTGACACACCCACCGCGGTGAGGAAGAAGAGTGTGAAGGCCAGCGCCACGGCGATGCCGCCGAGCTTGGGGATGGGCTGGTCCTGTGTCTTGCGTCCGCCATCGGGCCTGTCCGTGAGGCCGGACCAGTGCGCCAGCCAGATGGAGAGCTGAACGAAGATCGCCGAGAGGATGCCGGAGCCGACGAAGGCTGCGACGTAGAGCCAGGGGCTCATCGCGTGGAGATGTCGGCCGCGACGTCGGCGATGATCTGGTCGAGATTGCGCGTGGGCTGCCAGCCGATGAGTCCGCGCACCTTGGCGGTATCGGGCACGCGGCGCGGCATGTCCTCGAAGCCCTCTTCGTAGGCCTCGTCGTAGGTCACCTTGACGATCGGGCTCGAGGAGCCGAGGCGATCGATCACGCGCACGGCGAGGTCGGCGATGGAGATCTCCTCCTGCGAGCCGACGTTGAAGACCTGGCCCTCGGCCTCGCGCGAATCCATGAGGCCGAGCAGGGCCTGGACGACGTCGGCGACGTGACAGAAGCAGCGCCGCTGGGTGCCGTCGCCGTAGACGGTGATGGGCTGGCCCTTGAGCGCCTGCTCGACGAAGCGCGGGATGACCATGCCGTAGAAGCCCACCTGGCGCGGACCGACGGTGTTGAAGAGGCGCACGATCACCGCGGGCAGGCCCTTCTCCTTCCAGTAGGAGTAGGCGAGCACCTCCTCGATCGCCTTAGCCTCGCTGTAGGACCAGCGCGTCTTGAGCGGCGAGCCGAGGATGCGGTCGTCCTCCTCGCTCAGCAGGTCCGACTCGTTCTTGCCGTAGATCTCCGATGTCGAGGTGACGAGCACCTTGCGGCCGTACTTGTGGCACTTCTCAAGCACGATCTCCGAGCCGCGGATATTGGTGGCGAGCGATTCCAGGGGTCGTCCCACGATGAGCTCGACGCCGACGGCGGCGGCGAGGTGGAGGACGACGTCGGCGCGGCGCACGGCGTCATCGACGAGCGCCTCGTTGAGGATCGAGCCCAG
>JBMOIL010000320.1:0-1519 GCA_049317345.1 Candidatus Nanopelagicales bacterium | reverse complement strand
TCTCACCGCTCGGTCAGCGCAAGGCCCTCCCTACCGTCATCGACGCGAGCGCCGATGAACTCGCCACGATCTACGTCTCCGGTGGTCAGCGCGGACTCGACATCGGCATCGCCCCCGCGGATCTCCTGCGACTCACGGGCGCGACGTACGCACCGATTGCGGCCGACTAGATTGCGATCGAGCGTCAGCTCAGGACCCGGTCGACCCAGTCGAAGATGCGCTGGCCGCGCAGCTGCGGAGCCATAGGCTCGCAATGCCAGTTGGCCCCCTCGGCGGCAGTGAAGTGCGTGATCTCCTTGCCGGGTGCGGCCATCAGGTCGTAGAGCTGCTGGGACTGGCCGGGCCAGAACTGCTCATCCTCCGGATCGGTGATGAGCGTCGGGCACGCAATTTCGCCGGCGACATCGGTGAGATTCCACTTGTCGAGTTCGTGTAGGACGGCCGACAGGGTGGGCAAGCCGTAAGGCTCGATGCGCTTGGCCAGGCTCGTGCGCACCTCTGAACTGGCATCCTCGATCTGCGTCATGAACGCGTCGAACTGCTCGTCCTGACCCGCGTCGAGCAACTGCAGCATCTGATCCGGCAACTTCCCGGTCCACGATGTGCGGACGTCGACGACTCCGGGATCGGCGACGATGGCCGCCAATCGATGCTCGAACGCCGCGGCGCGAGGCACCCAGTAGCCCCCCTGGCTGTTGCCGGCCAACACGAGCCTCGCCGAGTCGACGTCGGGGCGCTTGACGAGGAAGTCCACGATCGGCGTGATGACAGCCTCCCAGTCGTGGCGGAAATAGAGCTTTTGCTCGTACAGGGCCCGCCCCTGGCCGGGACCGTCGAAGGTCATGGCGTGGTAGCCGCGCGCGAGCGCATCCACGACACCCATCTCGAGCATGTCGCTGACCGGGCCGTCGGAGCCGTTGTTGAGGATGATCGTGGGCCTGCGCTCCGGTCCCGCGGACCAGAAGTAACCGTGCAGGTGGGTGCCCTCGTAGGGAATCGAGATGTGCTCGACCGGTGTCGGCCACAGTCGCATGGCGTGGTCGAAGCATTCCCGGTGCCACTTCCACGTGGCGAGCTCGCGTGAGGGGTCCTTTGTCGCGAGGACGTAGAAGAACGCCGAGGCCGCGTAGTTCGCCGCTCTCAGGTAGGCGTCGCGTGCGGAAGCCATGTGGCCGGCTGCCTCAGCTTCTTCGGCAATCCGACGGACACGATGCGCCGTGGCCATCCACTCGTCGAACCACGAGTCCGCATCGGCGTTGGTGATGCGATCGGTGGTCGCGTAAACCTCACCAGCCTCGGAGAGTCGGTAGGGGGCGGCGCCTAGCGTGATGAGGGCCATGAACTCGAATCCCTCGTCCTCGAAGAACCGGTGCTGGGCCATCCGTCCCCCTTCACCTGACGGGCGACGGGACGTCACCCACTCATGATCCACAAGGGTAGGGCGGCGGCGTAGCAGGCGAAAGGGCTACGCGACGACGTCGACGCGATCGTGCTCGCGGCCGCGCCACCAGTCCGCGAG
>JBMOIL010000319.1:0-1542 GCA_049317345.1 Candidatus Nanopelagicales bacterium | reverse complement strand
GCCGCACCTCCGTGGGCCACGAGCTGCGCGCGAGCCTTCATCTGCTCGGCCTCCACTGCGGCATCCGTGATGGTCGACAGGTCGAAGGGAGCGGGCATGAGCAACTCGACATTGCGATCGAGCGGTGATCCCGCCAGCAGGGTCGGCTTGGACAACGGGGAGTTAGCGGCAAGTTCGCGACTCAGCGAGGCCAGGCCCGTCTGGCTCAGATCGCCCTGACTCCACGCGGGTGGCGCGGCGTGGTCGAGGGCGGTGACGAAAATCGACATGGTGCCGTCGCGGTTATCCACGACATCGACAAGCTGTTGCTGCTGAGGGAAGTCGACGCAGGAAGCGGTCGTGATCTCCCAGAAGCCACCCACTCCGCCCTCTCGCGTGTGCGCCTTGATGGTGTTGACGTGCGTGTGGCCATTGAGCCACGCGATGCACACCGGGTAGCGCTGGAGCATCGCGATGAACTCCTCGGCATGCACCAGGCGCTGCCCACCCCAGACGGGCTTGGCGTCGTTCTCGATGGTGAGGGAATTGTGGTGGCTGCACACCATGGCCAGTCGGCCCTCGGTCTCGCACTGGGCGAGTTGGGCCTCGAGCCAGGTGAATTGATCCTCCGGCACTGCACCGTCGGCACCTGACGCCATGTTGCACGTGTCGAGGCCGAAGACGCGCAGGTAGGGAGTGAGGTCTGCGCTCCACCAGGTCTGGCCGGTATCGATATTGGCCTGAGTCCACCCGTGGCCCACCGGTCCCGGCACCGCTGGTGAGTCGAGATGTGCCTGCATGAAGTCCGTGCGCTCGAGCAGCTTGCGCGCGGGATCGGGAGTGACGGTCTTGACTCCGGGCAGGAGTCCGAACTGCTGGCGGATCGCATTGGCCGCCATCTGCGCCGCGCTGAGGTCGCTGGCGAATCCCTGGAGCCAATTGACCGCGAGGGCCTCCCCGGTCGCGGCCTTGCGGTCGCCGACAGCCCAGGCAAAGAGAGCGGGGTCGGGGCGGAACGTGCCCATGAAGGTGGCGTCGTGGTTGCCGTAGACGGCGTACCACGGCACGGGGAGGCCCTGGCTCTGCACGGGATTGCTCACCGCTGCCGTGAGCATGCCGGGCACCGTGGGGTATCCCAGTGGGCCGAAGACATCGCCGGCGGGATCCTCCGGGTGATAGGCGTACGTCGCCTCCGACCACACCTGCGGACCCTCGTACACGCCGGCTGCACCGCTATTGGCCAGCACTTCCCTGCCGTCGAGGATGTCGATGTACCAACGGGTCTCCAGCTGCGACAGGTTGTCGGCGCTGTCGCCCGTGCTGAGGGCGCTGGCGAGCGGGGCGCCTGTCACCGCGCTGGTCTGCGACGCCGCCACGCTCTCCACCATGGAGGCAAGGACGTGGACCGTCAGAGTGTCCTGTGCCCGGCAGGCATCGGTGAAGAGGTTGGGGGAGATGCTCTGGATGGCATCCATGCGGGCGGGCGTCTGAGCGTCGATCACATGGATGTCCGACAGGTGCGCGAAGTAGTAGAGGGAGCGGCGTGCGGTGGTGCGGGCCGCG
>JBMOIL010000318.1:0-1553 GCA_049317345.1 Candidatus Nanopelagicales bacterium | reverse complement strand
AGATCGACTTCTACGGCTCCGTCTCGGCGGCGGTGGGCCGCGAGATCACGCCGGCCACATCTGTCGAGGAGCTTGCGGGCCTGTGCCGCGCCGTAGGAATCGAGCCCCAAGCCCACTGGGTGGCCGGCAAGTACGTCGAGGAACTCCTCGACCACTACGTCATCCCCACACTGGACCGACCCACCTTCATCATGGACTATCCCGAGGACACCTCCCCGCTCACGCGTGCGCACCCCGATCGCCCCGGTGTCGTGGAGAAGTGGGACCTCTACATCGACGGATACGAGCAGGGCACGGGGTACTCCGAGTTGGCCGACCCCGTGATCCAGCGGGAGCGCCTCATCGCTCAGGCCGCGCTCGCGGACCGCGGTGATGACGAAGCTATGCCCGTCGACGACGACTTCCTGCGTGCGCTCGAGATCGGCATGCCCCCCGCGGGTGGAGTGGGCGTCGGCATCGACCGCCTGCTCATGTCACTCACCGGCCTCGGCATCCGCGACACAATCCTCTTTCCCCTCGTCAAGCCCGAGCGGTGAGCACCCCATGACGAGTGAGATCGCGATCCGTCCCGCGCGCACTGCGGATGTCGCCGCCGTGCGCAGGCTGGTGGGCCTTTACACGGAGGACGGCCGGCTTCTGGCGAAGGCGCCCGTCACGCTCTATGAGGACGTGCAGGAATTCCTCGTCGCTGAGATCGACGGCGTGATCATCGGCTGTGGCGCACTCCACGTGATGTGGGAGGACCTCGGTGAGATCCGCACGCTCGCAGTCGATCCCGAGCATGCGAGGCACGGCATTGGCGGGCGCATCCTCGATGGGCTCATCAAGCGGGCCAAGGAGCTGGGTCTCGCGCGGCTCTTCTGCCTCACCTTCGAGGTCGACTTCTTCCGCAGCCGGGGATTCGACGAGATCGAGGGCAGCCCTGTCGATCACGCGGTCTTCGAGCAGCTGCTCCAGAGCTACGACGAGGGCGTGGCGGAGTTCCTCGACCTCGAGCGCGTGAAGCCGAATACCCTCGGCAACCACCGCATGCTTATGCTCCTGCGGTGAAGCTCCTCGCAGCCCTGGCCGGCACCGCGCTCGCCGCGCTCGCCTTCGCCGCCGCACCGGCGAGTGGCGCCCCCGCGGCGGATCGGCCTCTCGCGGGCACGGTCATCGCACTGGACCCCGGTCACCAGCTCGGCAACTCAAACCCCAAGTTCTTCGACGAGCTCGCGCAGACGCACTTCAATGGCTACGAGACCAAGAGCTGCAACACCACGGGCACGGCGACCAACGCCGGCTTCCCCGAGGCGACGTTCAATTGGAATGTGGCCCTGCTGGTGAAAGACAAGCTCGAGGCGCTGGGTGCGGATGTGCGGATGACCCGCCACTCCAACACCATGCGCAAGTGGGGACCCTGCGTCAACGAGCGGGGTCAATTCGGAGCCAAGGTGGGAGCCGATCTCATGCTCTCCATCCACGCTGACGGCACGAGCGCGTCGGCGTACGGCTTCTACGTGATGGTGCCCTCCGTCATCAAGGGATGGACCGATGACATCGCCACCAAGTCG
>JBMOIL010000317.1:0-1559 GCA_049317345.1 Candidatus Nanopelagicales bacterium | reverse complement strand
CCATGGCCGATCAGGCCGACGCCATCACCCTGTCCTACGCCATGAGGCACGACCTGCGCATCGACACCAAGCCGGACATGACACCGGTCACCGAGGCCGACCAGTCCACCGAGCGGCTGCTGCGCGACATGATCGCCGCTGAGCGACCGGGCGATGCCGTCGTCGGGGAGGAGTACGGCGGGGACGCCGTAGCCGGCCGCCACTGGATCATCGACCCCATCGACGGGACCAAGAACTACGTGCGCCGCGTGCCCGTGTGGGCGACGCTCATCGCGCTCGCCGACGATGACGGAGTCGCCGTCGGCGTGGTGAGCGCCCCCGCCCTCGGCAGGCGCTGGTGGGCGGCTCGCGGCCACGGCGCGTGGACGACCGGACCGGAGTCGCCGGAGCCGCGACGGATCCACGTGAGCGCAGTCCCCGCTCTCACCGACGCGTCGTTCTCCTACAGCGATCCGGAGGGGTGGGACCCTCGGGCTTTCGATGCGCTCATCGCGGGCACCCTGCGCACACGCGCGTACGGCGACTTCTGGTCGCACATGCTCGTGGCCGAGGGCGCCGTCGACATCGCAGCGGAGGTGGGACTCAGCATCTGGGACGCCGCCGCGCTGATCCCCATCGTGATCGAGGCCGGTGGACGCTTCGACACTGTGGAGGCCGGGGCGCCCGGTGGCCCGGTGTCGCTGTCGACCAACGGGCTGCTGCACGACGACGTCATCACGATCCTGCGGGGCTAGCCCGCCAGGACCACACAGCCTCCGCGCCCGGTGGCTCGAAACCGCACCGGCGCAGCACCGCGATACTCGGCGCGTTGCCGGGATCGCACTCGGCGACGACTTCGCTCACGTGCTGCTCCGCCAGCCAGTCGAGCAGGCCGAGGACCGCTTCGGCCGCGTAGCCCTGACCGCGCGCGGACTCCGCGAGCCCGTAGCCGATCTCGACGCGGCCCCGATCGTCGGGAGCGCCCTTGCATCCCACGCCGCCGATGGCCATGCCGTCCGCGAGTCGGCGCATCTGCAGAGGCCCCCACTCGTCATTGGGCCAGTCACCGGCCGCGATGAGTCGAGCCACGACGAGGTCGCCTTCTGTCGGGTAGTCCGGTGCCGCGATCGGCACGTCGCAGTCAGCGACCTCGGCCCACTCCTGCGCGGTGAGGGTCGAGAGCGCCAAACGCTGCGTGGTGATGCGCACGAAGCGATCCCATCACAGACTCCCGCCCAGCCAGACGCCCAGCGCCCAGCAGGGCTCGATCAACCTCGCGGATGCACGACAAGCGGGAGAGCGTCGGCCGGCCGCAGGGTCACCAGCGCGGCCGGGCGCGGCACCACACCGGGAACGCGCGACACCGCGACCTGCCGCAGGAGCACCGACAGCACCGTCATCCCCTCGACGTAGGCGAAGTCACGACCGATGCACATGCGCGGCCCGAGACCGAAGGGCCAAAAGATCGCATCACCCGCAGCACCGCGCCGATGGCCGTCGAGGAAGCGCTGCGGCCGAAACTCCGTGGGCGCCTCCCAGAGCTGCGGATCACGCTGCGCGATGTACGGCGTCATGATGAT
>JBMOIL010000316.1:0-1588 GCA_049317345.1 Candidatus Nanopelagicales bacterium | reverse complement strand
CGCCTGCCCACTTTGGCCGACCAGGAGGGGATCTTCCTCACCCAGCAGATGACGGTCCGCACCGTCGAGCGGGCAGCGGAGTATGCGGACACCCCGTGGGTGATCGCCGATCCACTGCCGCTCATGACAGCCGTCTACAGCCTCGTCTACTTCGATGATGACTCGCTGCTCGAAGCCGGCATCAAGGATGCAGCGACCTACGACGTCGTGCTGTGGTGCGCACCCGACATGCCCTGGGTACCCGAGGAAGGCATGCGTGACGGCATCGACTTCCGCGATCGCACCGATCGGGTGATCGCCGAGTACGTCGCGCCGCGCCTATCACTCACGCGTGTCAGCGGCGACGTATCCGAGCGACTCGCGACGGCGATGGAGAGCTGCGCCTAGGCAGGGACGGCGGCGCGCCAGACGCGGGTCACGAGCGGGACGCCGGGGCGATACGCCAGGTGCACGTGCGACGGCGCATCCAGGGCGATGAGGTCGGCACGCCGACCCGGTGCGATCACACCCACGTCGTCGCGGCCCAGGGATGCCGCACCCCCTGCGGTGGCTGCCCACACGGCCTCGGCGGGAGTCATCCCCATTTCACGCACGGCGAGGGCGATCATGAGCGGCATCGAAGTGGTGTAGGACGACCCCGGATTGCAGTCGCTCGCGATGGCCACCGTGACACCCGCGTCCCAGAGCCAGCGCGCGGGTGCGTAGGTCGACCGCGTCGAGAATTCAGCACCCGGCACGAGGGTCGCGACCGTGCCGGATCCGGCGAGCGCTTCGATGTCGTCATCGCCGAGGTGCGTGCAGTGGTCCACCGACGCAGCACCGAGCTCGACGGCCAAGCGCACGCCGTCGCCCTGGGTCAGCTGATTCGCGTGCACCCGCAAGCCGAGGCCTTTTGCCTTCGCCGCCTCGAGGATCCGTCGGGCTTGGTCGGGGTCAAAGGCGCCACGCTCGATGAAGACGTCCGCCCAGCGCGCGTACGGCGCGCATGCCTCGAGCATCTCGCCGGCGACCAGGTCGACGTAGTCGTCGGGTCGGTCGGCGTACTCCGCTGGCACCACGTGGGCACCGAGGAAGGTCGTCTCATCCGTCACGGTCCGTGCGGCGATGAGTGAGCGCGCCTCGTCGTGCACGGTGAGGCCGTATCCGGACTTCGCCTCAATCGTCGTCGTGCCCTGACGCAGCGCCTCAGCAGCAAGGCGCGCGGCATTGGCCGCGAGCTGTTCATCGGTGGCAGCCCGAGTCGCGGCCACGGTGGTGCGGATGCCGACCGCCGAGTACGGCGTGCCGCTCATGCGCGCGTCAAACTCCATTGCGCGGTCGCCTGCGAAAACCGGATGCGTGTGGGCATCGACAAAACCCGGCAGCATCGCGGCACCCGACATGTTGTGCGACACATCGACGTCGGGGAATTCAGAAGCCGGCCCCACCCAGGCGATGCGCCCATCGACGGCCACGATCGCCGCATCACGCAGGATCCCGAGCTGCCCCTCGCCCGCGGTGGGGTCCGCTGTGGAGAGTTCGCCGATATTGGTCCAGCCGACCACGCTCATGCCCCGACCACCTGGCGGATCGCGCGATCCAACTCAGC
>JBMOIL010000315.1:0-1593 GCA_049317345.1 Candidatus Nanopelagicales bacterium | reverse complement strand
GCGACGAACCGCCGCGCGCTGGCAACCTTGCCGCGCTCGTCGAGGGTCCGCCCTAGCAACCGACAACCCCGCATCGCACCCGCGCCCGGCGATACCCTCCTCCCATGCCGTACGTCGACCCGCAGACCGTCGCCGACTACGCCAGCCAGGGCGCGGTCGTCATCCGGGGCTGCTTCACGCCCGAGCAGGTCGACCTCGTCCGCGCGGGAGTCGACCGCAACTTGGCAGATCCCGGCCCACTCGTCGCCGTAGCGAGCGAAGAAAGTGACTCCGGCCGGTTCGTCGAAGACTTCTGCAATTGGCAGCGGATCCCGGAATACGAGGAGTTCATCCGCACATCTCCCGCTGCGTCTATCGCTCGCGAACTCATGGCCAGCGAGCACGTGCGGCTCTATCACGATCATCTCCTCGTCAAGGAGCCGAAGACCCAGCAGCGCACTCCGTGGCACCAGGACCAGCCCTACTACAACGTCGAAGGCAGGCAGAACGTCTCGATGTGGATGCCGCTCGATCCAGTGCCTCGCGAGTCGACGCTGGAGTTCGTCGCGGGCTCACACCTGGGCCCATGGCTCATGCCGCGCACCTTCCGCGATGAGCAGGCGAGGTGGTTCCCCGAGGGTTCACTCGGCGAGTTGCCGCGCATCGAGGACGACCGCGACGCCTATCCGATCCTCGGCTGGTCACTCGAGCCGGGCGATGCCGTGTGGTTCCACATGCTCACGCTCCACGGTGCCGCGGGCACGAAATCGATGCGCCGAGCCTTCAGCCTGCGTTTCCTCGGCGACGACATGGTCCACGCGCCGCGTGCGTGGCGCACCTCACCGGAATTCGTCGGCCTCATTGACGAGTTGCCCGCTGGAGCGCCCATGGACCACCCGCTCTTCCCGGTACTCATATGAGGATGCAGACTCGGGGGTACGCCGTACTCGTCATCGGTGCTGTTGTGGCCACGCTCGCGATGCCTGCCGCAGCCGAGGTGACGCCACGACAGGCACGGCCAATCGTCTACGAGGATGTGTCCGTCGGCGAGACACCCAATTCCGTTGCGGTGGCCAACGACGGTCTGATCGCCGCATCGCTCTTCAATGACAAGTCGATCGCCCTCCTTCCCGGTGCAGGCGTCGTCACCCGTGTGCCGCTTGAGTGCTCACCCTCCGACGTCACCATCGCCCCGGACGCGTCCACGGCCTGGGCGGTGTGCACGGGCGACCCCCACGTCCACATCATCGACGTGAGCTCCGGCCAGCGCTTTGTCGCGGACGTTGGGCTCCGTGAGGCCGAGGACATCGTCTACATCCCTGGTCCACGACAGCTCGTCATCGCCGACCTTGCCGGTGAGGTCGTCGTGGTGAGTGCCACGAGCAATACGGACTACGCGGTCCTCGAGCGCGTACCGACCGGAGTCGAGCGGCCGAGTGAC
The DNA here is from genome assembly GCA_049317345.1 of Candidatus Nanopelagicales bacterium. Taxonomy (GTDB): domain Bacteria; phylum Actinomycetota; class Actinomycetes; order S36-B12; family S36-B12; genus Mxb001. Next base: position 173 of record JBMOIL010000315.1, on the reverse strand, counting down.
CTCGCCGTGCTCCCTGACGGCACACGCGGCTACGCCATGACCGATGCGGGGCGGCTCCTCTCCATCAACATCACGATGGGTACGGCGCGCCTCCTGCCGGGGCTGGCATCAGACACGTTCCTGTCGTCGATCGCGCTCTCACGCAGCGGCACCCTGCTCTACGCCGGAGCAGA
>JBMOIL010000314.1:0-1600 GCA_049317345.1 Candidatus Nanopelagicales bacterium | reverse complement strand
GATGATCGTGATGGTCGTTGTGGCGTCGTCGGCGACTGTCGTCGCGCCAGGCAGAGCCGCGACGACCGTGCGCGCAGCCTCGGCGGACGCCGCGTCGTGTCGGATCTCGGATGTGGCGTAGGCGGAACTGTCCGCATCCCCGATCTCCACAACCGTGAAGCCCTGCGCCTCGAGGGCCGCGGCTACCTCAGCTGCGCGACCGGCGATGCCGCTGCCGTTGAGGACGCGGACGGAGATCTCCGCGGGCTGCACTGTGATGTCGGGCGTCTTCGTCGTGGAAGTGGAGTCATCCGTGGACTTCTTGGGCTTGATCCAGGGGGTGTCACTGGCGATCGACTTCCACAGGGGTGCCGCTGACGCTTCATCCACGAGGACGTTCTCCCCGTCGCCGCGCTCAACCCACGGCATCGTGAGGAACGCGATGTCCCCGGGCGCCATTCCGCGGACGCTCAGTGCCATGTCGCGCAGGACGTCGATGTCTGCGAGGCCCGGATCGGTCGTGAGCCCGGAGGTGGCGGCATCGAGCGTGGAGTAGAGCTTGACGGGATTGAGGAGCAGTCCTGTCGAGGACGCCTCGCGGATCATGGAGGACAGGAATGCCTGCTGTCTCTTGATGCGACTCAGGTCGCTGCCGTCGCTCAGCGTCTTGCGGGCACGCACGAAGGACAGGGCCTGCTCGCCGCTGACGACACTGGTGCCGGCGGGAAGCTCGAGATCGCTCGCGGGATCGCTTGCGGGCTCGGTGAGGCACACCTCCACGCCCCCGAGTGCATCGACGACGTTCTTGAAGCCCTCGAAGTCGATGACGGCGAAGTTATCGACGGTGAGTCCGGTCATCTGCTCGACAAGCTTGACCGTGCATCCCGGGCCACCGATTTCGAAGGCGGTGTTGAACTTCGCTTCGAAGGCACCGACCGTTTCGCCGTCCACCTTGCACTCGGGGAGCATCACCCACGTGTCGCGGGGGATGCTCACCGCAGTCGCGAATGACCTATCGGCTGACAGGTGGAGCAGAATCGTGGTGTCCGAGCGCTCCCCGGTGTAGAGATCCGGGTCGCCGTACTTCTTGCTCGTCTGGCCTTCACGGCTGTCGCTGCCCATGAGCAGGACATTGACCGCCTGGTAGTTGCCCTCTTCGTCGACTACCTGGATGGGCGCGTGATCGCGACCGATCGTCGGGCTGATGTCCACGGCGGTGATGTTGCCCTCGAGTTGGCTGGAGGCCACCTGGATCCCGACGCCGGTGAGGCTGAGGCCGAGAACGAGCGCGGCCGCGATGCTGAGCAGGACGCGGGACCAGCGCTGGCGCATGTCTCCCGCTCCCTCCGGTGCCGATCTGCCTATGCCGCCCCTGTGGGGGTCCCCCGGCCCCAGGGTAGGGGCGAGCAGGGGTGGCTTGCCTCACAGGGACGCCTCGACGGGGGTCAGGGTTCCCGCGGAGCAAGGCGAGGCCAGGTCAAGGCCACGCGCGGAGGAATCGCCTGGGAATGTGATCAGAGTGACCTGTGCGTTGGGTGAGTCGCCTTGCCTCGCCCCGGGCGCTCAGGCACCCTCGTGAGGTGAGAGTTCTCGCGGTGGTGACGGCTGCCCTCGTCATCCC
>JBMOIL010000313.1:0-1605 GCA_049317345.1 Candidatus Nanopelagicales bacterium | reverse complement strand
CACGCCGCCCTCTCAAGGCGGTAGCGCGGGTTCGAATCCCGTCGGGGCTACGCGAGCGAGACTCACCTCTCGCCTGAAGGCCCGATCCCCTCCCCGGGGGTCGGGCCTTCTCGCATTCGTCGTTACCCTTGGCCCATTCCCCGAAGGAGTGCACATGGGCAAGACGCTGGCAGAGAAGGTCTGGGACGCGCACGTCGTGCGCCGAGCCGAGGGCGAGCCTGATCTCCTCTATATCGACCTCCACCTCGTCCACGAGGTCACGAGCCCCCAGGCGTTCGACGCCCTGCGGTCGGCTGGACGCGTCGTACGCCGCCCCGATCTCACCCTGGCCACCGAGGACCACAACGTCCCCACGATCGACATCGACAAGCCGATTGCTGATCCGATCTCGCGGGCTCAGGTCGAGGCCCTGCGCACGAACTGCGCGGAGTTCGGCGTGCCGCTCTTCCCCCTGGGCAGCCAGGAACAGGGCATCGTCCATGTGGTGGGCCCGCAGCTCGGTCTCACCCAGCCCGGCATGACCGTGGTCTGCGGCGACTCGCACACCTCGACCCACGGCGCCTTCGGTGCGCTCGCCTTCGGCATTGGCACGAGCGAGGTCGAGCACGTGCTCGCCACGCAGACGCTGCCGCTCAAGCCCTTCAAGACCATGGCGATCACCGTCAACGGCCCGCTGCCTGACGGCGTCACGGCCAAGGACCTCATCCTCGCGGTGATCGCGCGCATCGGCACGGGTGGCGGCCAGGGCTACGTGCTGGAGTACCGCGGCGAAGGAGTCCAGGGGCTCTCCATGGAGGGCCGCATGACGCTGTGCAATATGTCGATCGAGGCGGGTGCGCGCGCCGGCATGGTCGCACCAGACGAGACGACGTTCACCTACCTCGAGGGTCGGCCCCATGCGCCCAAGGGCGCGGACTGGGACGCAGCCCTCGCCTACTGGCAGACCCTGCGCACCGATGACGACGCCACCTTCGACGCCGAGGTCATCATCGAGGCCAGTGAGCTCAGCCCCTTCGTCACCTGGGGCACCAACCCCGGACAGGGCGTGCCCCTCGCCGGATCCGTGCCCTCCCCGCAGGATGCAGCGGACGAGGTGGAGCGGGTCGCCATCGAGCGGGCGCTCGAATACATGGACCTTGCACCAGGCACCCCGATCCGCGAGATCCCGGTCGACACCGTCTTCGTCGGCTCCTGCACCAACGGCCGCATCGAGGACCTGCGCGCCGTCGCGTCGATCCTCGAGGGTCGCAAGGTCGCTGACGGCGTACGCATGCTGGTCGTGCCGGGCTCGGTCAAGGTGCGACTGCAGGCGATGTCCGAGGGACTCGACAAGGTCTTCGTCGACGCCGGAGCGGAGTGGCGTGAGGCGGGCTGCTCGATGTGCCTGGCGATGAATCCCGACAAGCTCACCCCGGGCGAGCGCAGCGCGTCGACCTCGAACCGCAACTTCGAAGGTCGCCAGGGCCCGGGTGGGCGCACCCACCTGGTGTCACCGCAGGTTGCTGCGGCGACCGCGGTCACGGGCCACTTCGCCTCACCCGCCGACCTGGCCTGATCCGACCCACCCCGCTGAGCGAGGAGCCACATGGACGCCTTCACCGTGCA
>JBMOIL010000312.1:0-1620 GCA_049317345.1 Candidatus Nanopelagicales bacterium | reverse complement strand
GGGCACGGGCCGCTTCACCGAGACGGCCTGCGAGCACGTCGACAGCGATGTCGCAGGAGGCTCGTTCGGTGCTGCTGCTCGGGAGCATGGCCAGCGCGGCGCATGCATCGGCGTAGCGATCGCGCGCAATCGCGCGATCGACGAGCGCGGCGGGATCATCGGGTGGGGTTCTCCCGACCCCGGGGATTGCGCGCTCCAGGGCGGCGCGCCCGCGGGCCGGGTCCTGGGCGAATCGGCGCAGGGCTCCCGATACGGCGAGCGGAACTCGCCGCACCGCACCGAGCGCCCTCATGCCCACCTCACGGTCTGGGATACTAACGCCGGTGACCGAGAGCGTCACTGCACGCGATCCCCGGGAGCCGGCTCGCGGCGCCAGCGACAGGAAGGCCGCGATGACCCTGCTGCACGTCACCGGCGCCCGTCCCAACTTCCCCAAGGCTGCTCCCGTGATCGCCGCGCTCGCGGCCCTCGGCGTACGCCAGCGCCTCGTGCACACCGGGCAGCACTACGACGATCGCATGTCGGAGGTGTTCTTCCGCGAGCTGGATCTGCCTCGACCGGACATCAACCTCGGTGTCGGCTCCGGCAGCCACGCCCAGCAGACAGCCGCCCTGCTCGTCGGCCTGGAAGAGGAGCTGCTCGCTACCAAGCCCGAAATGGTCATCGTGTACGGCGACGTGAACTCCACCCTGGCCGCCACCATCGCGGCGAGCAAACTCGGCGTGCCGGTCGCTCACGTCGAGGCGGGGTTGCGGTCCTTCGACATGACGATGCCCGAGGAGATCAACCGCATCGTCACCGATCGTCTCTCTGATGTGCTGCTGTGCACCAGCCCCGATGCCATCGCGCATCTCGCGCACGAGGGGGTGCCCGCCGATCGGATCCATCTGGTGGGCAATCCCATGATTGACACACTGCTCGCCAACCTGGACCGCTTCGATGCTGATCGCATGCGGGCAGAGTTCCGTCTGCCCGAGGACTACCTCGTGGCGACGCTGCACCGGCCCGGCAATGTCGATGATCCGGAGTCGGCGGGTGAACTCGTTGCGCTGCTGCACTCGGCGGCATCCCGCGCGGACATCGTGCTGCCTCTGCATCCGCGTGGACGCGCTGTCCTCGAGGCGCTGGGGCTCGATGACCACCCGCGCATGCATGTGGTGGAGCCACTCGGCTACCTCGACTTCATGGGTCTCGTCCGAGGCGCTCGGGCCGTCATCACCGACTCGGGCGGCGTACAGGAGGAGACGACGGTCCTCGGTGTCCCGTGCCTCACGCTTCGGCCCAATACCGAGCGCCCGGTCACCATCACCCACGGCTCCAACCGCCTCGCCACGCCAGCGACCCTCCTGCCGCTCCTCGACGAGGCCCTCGGCGGGGAATTCGACGTGACGCGGCGTCCGCCGCTGTGGGACGGCCACGCAGGCCAGCGCATCGCAGAGGTCATCGTCGATTGGCTCGGGGATCGCGAGCGTCGATGAGTGAGGCCGTAGCGCCCGATAGCCCCCCGGCGGGCGAGGTGGAACGGACGACAAGCGGTGCGCGCTTGATGTCGGAGTTGCGCCAAGCACAAGCGCGCGCCGACCGCGCAGAGCGCGAGCTCGATCGCACGAAGCGCAGCGC
>JBMOIL010000311.1:0-1635 GCA_049317345.1 Candidatus Nanopelagicales bacterium | reverse complement strand
GAGAGCTTCCGCCGCGCGGTGGAGTTCGTCATCACCGCGATGGACATCTCCATCTGCTTCGCCGACTTCCCGACCGAGGCGATCGGGCGCACCACGCGCGACTACCGCCAGCTCGGTATCGGCTACGCCAACCTCGGGGCGCTGCTCATGGCCGTGGGCCTGCCCTACGACTCCGACGGCGGCCGCGCGCTCGCAGCGTCGATCACCTCGCTCATGACCGGCACGGCGTACCGTCGCTCGGCTGAGCTCGCCGGCGTGGTCGGCCCCTACGAGGGCTACGCCCGCAACGCCGAGGCGCACAAGCGCGTCATGCGCAAGCACGCCGCGGCGACCGATTCGGTGCGCACCTCCACGAGCCTGGACGCCGATGTCCTCAAGCTCGCCGAGAAGGAGTGGGCCGAGTGCCTGCGCGTCGGCGAGGTCAACGGCTGGCGCAATGCCCAGGCTTCGGTCCTGGCGCCCACCGGCACCATCGGCTTCATGATGGATTGCGACACCACCGGCGTCGAGCCCGACTTCTCCCTGGTGAAGTTCAAGAAGCTCGTCGGTGGCGGCTCGATGCAGATCGTCAACCAGACGATTCCGCTGGCACTCAAGCGCCTCGGCTACACCGACGAGACCATCGAGGCGATCGTTGAGTACATCGGCGAGAACGGTCACGTCGTCGACGCACCCGGACTCAAGCCCGAGCACTACGCCGTCTTCGACACGGCGATGGGCCAGCGCGCCATCACCCCGATGGGTCACGTGCGCATGATGGCCGCGGTGCAGTCGTTCCTGTCCGGTGCGATCTCCAAGACGGTCAACATGCCCGAGACGGCGACCATCGAGGAAGTCGAGGAGATCTACTTCCAGGGCTGGAAGCAGGGCCTGAAGGCTCTCGCGATCTATCGCGACAACTGCAAGGTCGGACAGCCGCTGTCCGACGCCAAGGCCAAGTCGGCCGACGTCGAGGAGACCGTCGTCGTCGAGGGTCGTCCGGTGCGCAAGCGCCTGCCGAAGTCGCGTCCGTCGATCACGACCTCCTTCAGCGTCGCGGGTGCCGAGGGCTACATGACCGCGGGCTCGTACCCCGACGGCGGTTTGGGCGAGGTCTTCCTCAAGCTCGGCAAGCAGGGCTCCACGCTCGCCGGTGTCATGGATGCCTTCTCCATCGCGATCTCGATCGCGCTGCAGTACGGCGTGCCGCTGGAGGCCTTCGTCTCGAAGTTCGTCAACATGAAGTTCGAGCCGGCCGGTCTCACCGACGATCCCGATGTGCGCATGTCGCAGTCGATCATGGACTACGTCTTCCGCCGCCTCGCGCTGGATTACCTGCCCGAGGAGAAGCGCGCGGAGTTCGGCATCTTCACCGCTGACGAGCGCGCAGCGACGGTCGCGGCGACGTACGGCGGCCCTTCGGCGGCTGCGGTCGTCGAGGACGAGGTCGTGGCCGACGCGGTCGTCGAGGAAACTGTCGCCGCTGCACCGGCCGTGGTGCCCGCCAATGTGCACTCCTCCGCGGAGCTGCTCGAGGCGATCACCGGCACGGCATCCGACGCTCCTCTGTGCATGACCTGCGGCGTCAAGATGCGCCCCGCCGGCTCGTGCTACGTCTGCGAAGGCTGCGGGAGCACCTCCGGCTGCAGCTGATGT
>JBMOIL010000310.1:0-1653 GCA_049317345.1 Candidatus Nanopelagicales bacterium | reverse complement strand
CGAGGCCTGCGCGGCAGCCAAGGCCGCGAGCCAGTGGTACGCCGACACCGACCTGTCCACGCGAGCAGCGCTCCTCGAGGCGATCGCCGACGCGATCGATGCTGCGCGCGATGAGCTCGTGCCCATCGCCGTCGAGGAGAGCCGACTGGGCGTCGATCGACTCACCGGCGAGGTCGGCCGCACGAGCGGCCAGCTGCGGCTCATGGCCCAGGTCGTGCGCGACGGCGCATTCCTGGGAGTGGTGCTCGACAAGGCGCTTCCTGACGTCACACCGCCGCGGCCCGACCTGCGCCGCATGAACGTGCCGCTTGGTCCGGTCGCGGTCTTCGCCGCCTCCAACTTCCCCTTCGCCTTCTCCACACTCGGCGGCGACACCGCATCCGCGCTCGCGGCGGGCTGCCCCGTCGTGGTCAAGCCCAATCCGGGTCACCCGCGGTTGAGCGACGCGATCATGGCGGTCGCGCAGCAGGCGCTTGCCGATGCAGGTGCACCGCGCGGCGTGCTTACGATGGTGTCGCACGAGTTGCAGGACGGCATCGATCTCGTCAACGACGACCGCATCGAGGCGGTGGCCTTCACCGGCAGCCAGCGCGGCGGCCTCGCACTCGCGCGCCTCGCCGCGGATCGTCGGCGTCCCATCCCGTTCTACGGCGAGCTCGGCAGCATCAACCCGATGTTCGTCACCCCGCAGGCGGCTGCGGAGCGGGGTGCAGCCATCGCCGAGGGCTGGGTCGGCTCCTTCACTCTCGGTGCCGGACAGTTCTGCACCAAGCCCGGACTGCTTGTCGTCCCGCGCGATGAGGCGATCCGCGCAGCGGCAGTCGCGGCTGTCGGCGGCGTGCCCGGCCAGGGCATGCTCACCCAGCCGATCCGCGACGCATTTCTCCACGGCGTGAGCGAGCGCATCGACCTCGCGAGCGTCGACGTGCTGCACGGTGGCGGCTGGGAGCAGGAGACCGACACCGTCCTGCCCACGCTCTTCGCCGTGCCGATCGCTGAGGTCATCGCGACGCCGGAACTGATGGAGGAGTGCTTCGGCCCGATGTCACTACTCGTGGAGTACGACGACCCGAAGCAGATGCTGGCGCTCGCCGATGCACTGCCCGGACTCTTGGCTGCGGGCATCCACGGCGATGCGGGCGAGTCGATCGTCGATGAGCTCATGCCGCGCCTGGTCGCGCATGCCGGCCGCGTGCTGTGGAACGGCTGGCCTACCGGTGTGGCCGTCACGTGGTCGATGCAGCACGGCGGTCCCTATCCCGCGACGACGGCGCCGGCGACGACCAGCGTCGGTGCGGCGTCAGTGGATCGCTTCGTGCGCCCGGTGACCTGGCAGGGGATGCCGCAGGAGGTGCTGCCGGCACCTCTGCGCGACGGCAACCCGTGGGGCATTCCGCGGCGCGTCGATGGAGTCCTCGAAGTCAGTTAGGCCGTTACGGACACCGCGGGTGTCACGGCTCATTTGTCCACAATCTGAATTGAGTAGGGCATCTCCGTGGGATTCTGAGCCCGTGATCGGCTCCCGCATCCCGCCGAGTGTCGGCACGCGCGTGCTCGTGGCAGTCATCCTCACCGGCACCTTGTCGGTGCTCGACTCGACTCTCGTCGTACCCCTGCTCACCACGATCGGTGACGATCTCGGGGGCGGCTCGG
>JBMOIL010000309.1:0-1667 GCA_049317345.1 Candidatus Nanopelagicales bacterium | reverse complement strand
CCGCCACCAAAGGGAATCGTCGTCGAGATCGCGAAGCCACCCTGCCTGTCGACGAAGGCGGGCACATAGCCGAGTTTGGGGATCGCGGCGGGGGCCGTGAGCGGATAGACACCGATGGCGATGATCGCGGCCACGATCGCAGCGACAGTCCACACCGTAGGCATGGAGAAGGCAGCCTTCACACCCTGCTCGAAGCCGCCGAAATTGCTCGCCATGTAGCTGAAGATGAAATAGGCGAGGGCGATACCGAGGACCGTGAGGACGACCTTGGGCAGCCAGGACTTCCATCCGCCCTCGCGGGCTACCTCGAGAGCGGGCTCCGGGGCGGCGGCACTCATCCCGCGAGCCTATGCCCGTGCCGAGCGCTGCACGGCTCGCGACACCGCGAGGCCCAGGAGCGTCGCAATGAAGGTCACGGCCGCGAGTGCGGCGAGGCCCGCGCCAACTCCGGCACTGCTGTCCGCAAGTCGCCCGAGTGTGTAGGGGCCGAGGAATCCGCCGAGGTTGCCGATGGAATTGATCCAGGCGATGCCGGCCGCAGCAGCTGCACCACGCAAGAACGCGGGCGGGAGAGTCCAGAAGGGTCCGAGCGCGGCGTAGATCCCTGCGGTCGCCACGCAGATCGCGATCATGCCGGCCACACTTCCGGTGAATGCCGCCACCAGGAGGCCTAGCGCACCCGCAGCCAAGGGCAGGGCGAGGTGCCACGTGCGCTCATGCCGTCGGTCCGACGAACGGCCCACCGCGACCATGGCGATGACCGCGCAGGCATAGGGAATTGCGGTCACGAAGCCCAGTCCGATGAGACCGAGGCCGGGGAACTCGCGCTTGACCAGCAGTGGCAACCACAGACTGATGCCATAGAAACCAACGACGATCGCGAGGTAGAGAAGGCTGAGCACCCATACCCGACCGGAACGGAAAGCGGCACCGAGACTCTCCTCCGCAGCCCCTTCCGCAGACTCACGCTCCACAGTCGCGGCGAGGTCATCGCGCTGCTCGGGAGTGAGGAAGCGTGCTTCATGCGGGCCGTCGGGCAGGCGACGCCAGACGATCACGCCGAGCACGAGCGCGGGGATGGCCTCGATGATGAAGAGCCATTGCCAGCCTTGCAAACCCGCGACACCGTCGAGGGTGAGGAGGGCACCGGAGAGAGGTGCTCCGATGACTCCAGCGACCGCCGTCGCGGTGAGGAACAGCGCCATGGTCCGAGCACGCTCGGAGCGCGGCACCCAGAAGGTCAGGTAGAGCACGACCCCGGGAAAGAACCCTGCCTCAGCAACGCCGAGGAGGAAGCGCACGAGGTAGAACTGCCACTCGGTCGTCACAAAGGCAGTGAGAGCAGAGACAAGACCCCACGTGAGCATGATGCGAGCGATCCACACGCGCGCGCCCACGCGTCGGAGGATGAGATTGCTGGGCACCTCGAAGATGAAGTAGCCGATGAAGAAGATCCCTGCACCGAGGCCGTAGGCGGCGAGCGAGATCCCCAGGTCCGCGCTCATCTCGCTCGCGGCGAAGGAGACATTGACGCGATCGAGGTAGGCGACGAGGTAGAGGACAAAGAGGAACGGGATCAGTCGCGAGCGCACACGCCCCAAAGCAGCGCTGGTCAGCTCCGTCACGCGCACAGCCTGCCATGGCGTGGCGCACACGCCCTAGTGTTG
>JBMOIL010000308.1:0-1694 GCA_049317345.1 Candidatus Nanopelagicales bacterium | reverse complement strand
CGATGACCTCACCGGCGCGCTCACCCGGGTCGCCACCGAGGAGCAGGATCGGCATGGTCGTGGCCGCCGCCACCTCAGCGATCCGCTTGGTCGCGGGGATCTTGAGCCAGGTGTAGGCACTGCTCGATCCGAGGCCCGAGGCGATGGACACCACACGGATGAGTTCCTCGTCCCGGGTGTCGAGGTAGGAGCGTCCCGCCTCGTCCTTGAGATACGGCAGCGGCTCCACCATGCAGGCAAGGCCCTGGTCCGACAACTTCGTGACGACCTCGCCGCACATCTCGATCGTGCGCGCCACTCCCGGGTCCGTGAATTCGATCCGCAGGAGCAGTTTGCCTCCATCGAGGCCCGCGGAGGCAATGTGCTCGGGGTCGTACGCCGTAATCCGATCGTCCAGCTCCCACAGCGCGCCCTTGATGCCGCCTCGGTTGATGGTGCCGATGGCCACGCGCCCTTCGAGAGCGCCAAGCCACGCGAGTTCCTCGAGGATGTCGGCGCTCGCCATGACCCCGTCGACACCGGGCACGGAGAGACCGCGCATGAGGTTGTCGAGGAGGGTGTAGCGGTCGGCGACCGCGAGCGGGTCGCTGCCGACGGCGATCATCCCGCGGGCGGTGTGATCGGCCGCGAGGATCAGCAGATTGCCGTCATCCCCGGCGAGGGTGCGCCGCGCGCGATAGCGCAGTGCGCGCTGCAGCGCTCCAGGCTCGAAGATCCGCGTCTCGCACAGGGCACGGTAGTGATCGCGATCCAACATCAGGAGTCCTCTCTGGCCATCATGTCCTCGACCTGCTCAATCGTCGGCATCGCGTCGGCGCAGGTGAGCTTGGTGGCGACGAATGCGCCAGCGGCGTTGGCAAACATACCGATCTCCGGCACGGTCCAGCCCGAGAGCAACCCGTGCACGAGCGCACCCCCGAAGGCATCACCCGCCCCCAGGCCGCAGAGCACGTCGATCGGAAGCGGCGGGATCGTCCAGCGGCCGTCCGCGGTCGCGAGGAGCACGCCGTCGCCGCCGCGCTTGACGATCGCGAGGCGCACGCCCTCGGCAAGCAGCGCGTCGGCGGCACGGTCGGGGTCGGTCTCCCCAATCGCGACCTCGCATTCGACCCGGTTGCCGACCACGACGGTGGAGCGGCGTACAGCGGCGAGGGCGATGTCGTGAGCGGCATCGCGATCAGGCCACATGCTCGGTCGGTAGTCCAGGTCGAGGACGACCTCGGCGCGGCGATCGCGCAGGTCCAGCCAGTCCTGACACGCATCAGCCGTCGTGCCCTGGGCGAGTGCTCCGAAGGAGATCCAGAGCACCGGGCACTCGCGGATGACCTCGACGGGGACGTCGGATGTCGTCACCTGGGTGTCGGGTGCCGCCTCGCCGCGGTAGAAGACGATCTGGGGATCCTCAGGCGGGTCGAGGGCGGCGAGCACCACCGGGGTCTGGCCTTCGCCGGTGCCGACGTACGCCGTATCGACTCCCCACGTGGTGAGCTGAGTTCGCACGTAGTCGCCCAGTGCGCCGTCGCCCACCTTGGTGACGATGGCAGCGCGGTGGCCCAGTCGGGCGGCAGCCACCGCGACATTGGTGGGGGAGCCGCCTACGGACTTCGCGAAGGTCTGCGGCTCGAGGAAGCTCGCGCCTTCCTGCTGTGCGTAGAGGTCGACGCTGACGCGACCGACGGTGACGACCTCGGGGA
>JBMOIL010000307.1:0-1711 GCA_049317345.1 Candidatus Nanopelagicales bacterium | reverse complement strand
GTGACCCTCGCGGTGGCTTCGCCTACCCCATGACCGACGTGACCATCAACGGCACCTATTACTCCTACGTCACCGGTGGCCAGATCCCCGGCCCGATCTGGCGCGAGGCGATGATGGCCGCGCACGCCAATCTCTTGCCCCAAGCCTTCGAACTGCTCAACGAATGGGGCGTCGGCCCCGTGCGCGGCGTTGGCCCCTCACCGGTCTACATCCCCTTTGCGCTCCCCCAGCCCGAGGAGTCGAAGGAGCCCAAGCCCGAGGAGTCGAAGCAGCCCAAGCCCACTCCCGGTCCGGGCCCGGGCCCCACCCCAACGCCGAGCCCGACGCCGAGCCCGGAGCCAAGCCCCGAGCCGACACCTGAGCCGACGCCCACGCCGGAACCGAGTCCCGAGCCCACGGCGCCGGGCTAGCCCTAGCCCGACAGGGGCGGCTCAGCCGAGAGCGGCCTTGACCATCGCGGCGACCTGCCCACCGTCGGCGCGGCCACGAATCTGCGGCGTCACCAGCTTCATCACGACACCCATGGCCGCTGGCCCGGTCTTGCCCTCGGCAGCAGCGGCAGCGACGGCGTCAGCAACGATGGCATTGATCTCGCTCTCGGTGAGCTGCTCAGGCAGGTAGCGCTGAAGGACACCGAGCTCCGCGCGCTCACGGTCTGCGCGATCACCGGCGCCCGCCCCGTCGAATGACTCCGCCGCCTCCCGGCGCTTCTTGGCCTCACTGGTGAGCACGACGACGACCTCGTCGTCGCTGAGCTCACGCGCCTCCTTGCCCGACACCTCCGCGTTGGTGATGGCGGACAGGGCCATGCGCAGAGTGGCCATGGTGAGTTCGTCCTGGGCGCGAATAGCGGTCGTGAGGTCAGACTGCAGTTGATCCTTGAGAGCGCTCATGGGGTCATCCTCGCCCACCGGGTATCGCGGCGCGCGCCGGTGACACACTTCCCTCGTGCGAAAGCGGACGGCGATCCTGGGCGGTAGCGCCCTCTTGGGCGTGGCCGGGCTCGCCTACGCGCGCTGGGAGGCAGCGTCCTACCGGTTACGACGGACCAGCGTGCCCCTGCTCCCCTCAGGCCAGCCTGATCTGCGCATCCTGCACCTATCCGACCTCCATATGACGCCTTCACGACATCGCCTCCAGGACTGGGTGGCATCACTCGCAGAGTTGCAGCCGGACCTCGTCATCGTGACCGGCGACTTCCTTGCGCACCAGGAGGCCGTCGCACCTGTTGTCGAATCGCTGGCTCCCTTGCTCGATACACCGGGTGCTTTCGTGCTCGGGAGCAACGACTACTACGCGCCGCGGCCGATCAACCCCTTCAGTTACCTCGCGGGCCCCTCAGACCTGCATCCGATGCGGCCGGAGCTGCCGTGGCCCGACCTGGTGGCGCAGTTGACGAGTGTCGGGTGGGCGCACCTACCCAATGCAAGCCGCATGCTGAACGCCGGCGGGCGTGCCGTCGAATTGCGCGGTGTCGACGATCCGCACATTGAGCGCGACGACTACGCGTTGATTGCTGGCTCACCGAATCCTGACGCGGATGTGGCGATCGGCGTCGCCCACGCTCCCTACCTGCGCGTGCTCGACGCGATGGCTGCCGACGGGGTGGATCTCGTGCTCGCCGGCCATACCCATGGCGGCCAGGTGTGCATCCCCGGCATCGGTGCCCTCGTCACCAACTGCGATCTCGACCGGTCACGGGCCAGTGGCC
>JBMOIL010000306.1:0-1742 GCA_049317345.1 Candidatus Nanopelagicales bacterium | reverse complement strand
GCCGGTGACGACAGGCGGAAGAGGCACAGCTGCCCGATCTTCATCCCGGGCCACAACTTGATCGGCAGCGTTGCGACGTTCGACAACTCCAGCGTCACGTGACCGGAGAAACCCGGATCAATGAAGCCCGCCGTGGAGTGCGTGAGCAGTCCGAGGCGGCCCAGCGACGACTTCCCTTCGAGCCGACCGGCAATGTCGTCGGGCAGCGTGACAACCTCGTACGTCGAGGCCAGCACGAACTCGCCCGGATGCAGGATGAACGCCTCGTTCGATGCCACCTCGACGAGCTCGGTGAGGTCGGGCTGCTCCTCAGCAGGATCGATATGCGGATAGCGATGATTCTCGAAAACCCGGAAGTAGCGGTCGAGTCGCACGTCAACACTCGACGGCTGGATCATGCCCGGGTCGTAGGGGTCCAGGCCCACCCGGCCGGCATCGAGTTCGGCCCGCAGGTCGCGATCGGAGAGCAGCACGGGGCGAGGCTATCGCCCCATCAGTCGTCGTCGTAGCGGTCGTCCGACTCTCCCGGGGTCCGCTCGAATCCCTCCATCTGGCCCGCGACGTACTCGAGCCGGCCCAGAAGCGACACCGACTCCAGGACGTCGCCCGTCCCCTGACGGGCCAGGGTGTCCGCCAGCGACCGCAGGCGGCCGTCGAAAGCCTGTGCCTCAGCACACATCTGGATGGGCTCCGGCGACCGCACCGGCATCCCCGGAGCACCGAGTGCACTTCGCCCCAGGCTCGCCAACTCTTCCAGAAGATCAGCGAGCACCGGCTTCACAAGTGCCGGGGTGTTGTCGCTGCGGTCGTACTCCTTATTAATCGCACCGGCGATGCCTCGCACATGGACACCGATGCTGGAGACACGCCGCAGGCGCAGTGCGTCATCGCCGAGCTCATGTCGCACGCGACGACCACGAGGGTTGAAGAACGCCCTCTGCGCCAGATCGATGAGGGCCTCGCGCGACTTCTCCGCATCCTCACGAAGGGCGCGGCTGTCGGGGACGAACTCGTGCAGGACGTCGATACCGAGGGGCACCTGGGTGGCGCGCAGCTCGGCGGCGATCCCGTCGAGCAGCCCGAGGATGTGGTCGCGATAGTCCTGAAGCGCCGCCTCGAACTTCTCCGGGTGAGGTCGCGGGGGAGGTAGGTAGATCGCGAGGATTCCGATGGCCCCGCCGATCGCGACATCGATGACGCGCCAGCCGGCCTGCTGCCACGTCACGTCACCGAGGGCGAAAACGAAGATCACCGACGTCGGGATCTGGAGCTGCCCACCCAGGGAGAGCGGCAGCCTGCTGGCGATGAGAAGTGCCACGAGCATCGCGATGAGCACCGACCACCAGGTGACACCCACCCAGCTCACCCACAGTGTCGCCGCGAGTACGCCGATGCCGGTGCCCAGGACCCTCTGCAGTGACAAACCCACCGTGCTCCACGCCGAGGTGGAAACCACCAGCAGCGTGGTGAGCGGCGCAAAGATGCCAAAGGAGCTGGGCGAGATCCAGTAACCCACGGCCCAGGAGACGGTGACAGCGACAGCGATGCGCGCGATCTGCCAGGGAGAGCGGAATGCCGCGGGCCGCTCGCGCAGGACATCGGCCACCGTGAAATCAGGGAGGACATCCCGGCCGTCGTCCGGCGGTCCCTGCGTGCCTGCCACGCCGCCACCCTAGGCGCCGGGACGTCGCTAAGGTCGGCACGTGGCGCTGCGCATCGTCGACCCCGGCCACGTCGGGCTG
>JBMOIL010000305.1:0-1747 GCA_049317345.1 Candidatus Nanopelagicales bacterium | reverse complement strand
CAGCCCGACGTGGCCGGGGTCGACGATGCGCAGCGCCACGTGCCGACCTTAGCGAGGCGTGATCGCCCTAGGGTGTGCTTCGTGGCGAGCGGGGATCGACCGGCGGACGACGGCCGCGACATCCTCCCGGACCTGCGCCTCTCCGATGTGATGCAGCAGCGGCCAGCATCCTTCAGGTCGCCGTGGCAGATCCTGCGCATCGGCGTCGCGGTCACCGTCGCCTGGGCCGTGGGCTACTGGATCTCTCCGAGCTCCTTCGGCATCTTCGCGCCCCTGACCACTTTGCTCGTGATCTCGTCATCGCCGTGGAGCACCTTCGGACTGTCCATCCAGCGCATCCTTACGACGGCGGTGGGAGTCGCCGCCGCGACCCTGTGGGTGACCCTCGTCGATGTGACCTGGTGGTCGGTGTTGATCGCCATGCTCGTGTCGCTTTTTGTCGCGAGCCGGCTGCCGGTGTCTCTCGGTGCCCGCTTCCAGATCCCGACGGCTGTGCTCTTCGTCTTCGCCCTTGGGCAGGCCACCTGGGAGCAGGCGGGATGGCGCGTCTTCGACGTCGTCATCGGCGGTGCCATCGGGATCGTGGCGATCTATCTGCCGCCGCCCAAGCCGCATCCGGAGCGCTTCGAGGCCCGGCTCCAGGACTACCGCGACCACATGCTTGCCCTGCTGGGCAGCATGGCGAGGGAGTTGCGTGAGACGGCCACCCCTCTCGAGCGCGAAGAGTTGCACCACTTCATCCCGGATAGTCGCGCGCTGCGTGGTGACGCGGAGGCTGCGCGCGACGCACTCATTGACCTGGTCGAGATGGTGGCCTTCAATCCGCGTGGGCGCTCGGCCCGCGATGTGATCGACGATGATGCGCTTCGTCTACGCCGGCTCGCCAGTATCGGCGTACATGTCCGTGGTCTCGCGGGCGCGATCAACCGCGACTACGACCGTCCAGACCTGCAACCGGCCCTGCGCAAGGACACGCTCGCGGACCTGCTGGACGAGTTGGCTGGACTCGGCAGGCTCGCACTGGGCTCTCCGGGGATGCCGGTGCGCTCGGAATCCACGGAAGTTCCCGCCGCCGCGGAAGCCCTGGATTCACGGCTGCGCGCCCTCGCTGACGAGATGGCGGTCCAGGGGACCGGGCATGTCCTCGAATCCGTATCCCTCGCCGGGCGCATCGCCTACGTCGGCGCCCAGATGGAGGCATTCGAGCGGCTCACGGATGACGCCGAGGACAGGTTCGACGACGATTGAGCGGGCGGCCCGATAGCCTCCCTGTCGTGCTGCTCTCCGACCGCGACCTGCGTGCCGAACTCGATGCTGGGCGAGTGGGGCTAGACCCCTACGACGCGGGGATGATCCAGCCTTCGAGTGTCGATGTGCGACTCGATCGCTACTTCCGCGTCTTCGAGAACCACCGCTACCCGCACATCGATCCCGCTGAGGAGCAGCCCGACCTCACCGAGCTCGTCGAGGTGCGTGCGGATGAGGCCTTCATCCTGCATCCGGGCGAGTTCGTGCTTGCTTCGACGTACGAGGTCGTGACTCTCCCCGACGACATCGCGGGTCGACTCGAGGGTAAGTCGTCGCTCGGTCGCCTCGGCCTGCTCACACATTCCACCGCCGGATTCATCGATCCCGGCTTCTCGGGTCACGTCACGCTTGAGCTGTCCAACGTCGCGACGCTGCCGATCAAACTGTGGCCCGGGATGAAGATCGGGCAGCTGTGCCTCTTCCGCCTGTCGTCACCGGC
>JBMOIL010000304.1:0-1767 GCA_049317345.1 Candidatus Nanopelagicales bacterium | reverse complement strand
GGGCGACAGGATGAACATCCGCACCTCGGTGCCGTCCTTCGAGGTGTAGGTGACCTGCCGGGAGTGGACGCGGGGTACGTCGACGATGCCGGGAGGCTCGGCGTACAGCGAGAGTTCCTCCGTGCGCCCGTCGAAGGAGTAGATGGCGGGGACGGTGGTGTGATCGGTGTAGACCACCCACACGATCGGGCCGCCGTCGGGCCGCTCCACCGGGCCACCGATCGTGCCCGCACCGGGAAGGGGAATGGTGCGAATGAGCGCTCCGGTGTCAAGATCGTGCACGCTCAACTCACTGACGACATGACGCGTGCGGCTCACGAGCAGCAGGGGCCGCATCATTTCGGGGCCGTCGAGGATGGCGTAGCCCTCCAGCACGGAGTCAGGCTCCTCGGGTAGGAGCTCGCGCCACGGCTCGTCCCACAGGTGCTCGGGTGCGCTGACGAGGACACGGCCGCGCGGGGCATCTCGGTCAGTGGAGATGTAGATGAGGCCGTTGCGTCCGACGTGGAGGCTCGTCTGGGCGTCTACGTCGCCCTGCACCAGGCGGAAGGCGGGCGACTCCGGTGGCGCGGCCTCGAGGTCGGCGATCCACAGGTCGTTGCGCGGTTCCGTGCCCTCGGACGCAGAGACCTGCAGCCAGCGGCCCTCGCGGCTGACCTCCACGCCGTAGTAGTTGGTCATGTTCATGCCGGCACCGAAGATGAGCACGTCGGCGTCGGGATCCTGGCCGACCGTGTGGAGGTATACCCGACGGTGGAACTTCTGCTCGGTCTCCGGCAGCAGCTCCGGGGCCAGGCGCCGGACGTAGTAGTAGCGCTCCCCGCCGGGCAGCCAGGCCACGGGGGAGTAGCGGCAGCGGTCGATGCCGTCCTCGATGCGCTCGCCTGTTGCGGTGTCGATGACGGCGAGGATCGACTCCTCGTCTCCACCGATGGAGTACTGCACCGCGACGCGGTCGCCCTCCTTGCTCGGTTGCCAGGAATCCATCGTCGTGACACCGGTCGGGTCGATGGCGATGGGATCGAAGAGCGCGCGCTCGGTGCCGTCGTCACCCTGCACGTAGAGCACGGGGAACTGCTGACCCGGCTCGCGTCGCGTGGAGAAGGTCCACCCGCCGCGGTGGTACGGCGGGGAGATCGACCCGGCGCCCATGAGCTCGGCGATACGACCGGCGAAGCGATCACGCGTCGTCCAGCCGGCGCGCTCGGCTGCCATGAGAGCGTCCTGCTCCGCGCGCCACTCGGAGGTGCGCGGGTCGTCGGCGTCCTCCAACCAGCGGTAGGGGTCCGGGACAGCCCGGCCGTGGAGGTCGTCGACGAGGTCGAGGCGGTCAGCGCTCGGATAGTCAGGCACGCCCCGACCCTAGCCACCGCGTCCACGGGGGCGACCTAGGCTCTGGCGGGTGACCGCACTCCATGACCTCACTGCCCTCGAGCAGGCGACCGCGATCCGCACCGGCGAGATCTCGTCCGTCGAGCTCGCCGAGCACTACCTCGCCCGCACCGAGGCGCTCAACGACACCGTCGGCGCCTTCATCACGGTGACCCCTGAGATCGCACTCGAGCAGGCCCGTGCTGCCGACGCCGATGTGCGCGACATCGTCGATCGCGAGGACCTCCCCGTGCTCCATGGTGTCGTCGTCCCCGTGAAGGACCTCAACTTCCAAGCGGGTGTGCGATGCACACTGGGCTCGCGCGCCTACGACATGACGCCGTTCGGCGATGACAACGTCGTCATCCGCATGAAGCAGGGCAACCTCGTCATGAC
>JBMOIL010000303.1:0-1775 GCA_049317345.1 Candidatus Nanopelagicales bacterium | reverse complement strand
GCACATGGCGCCTGCGTCGCTCTCGTCGCACTGCACCCAAGCCCGCTGGACATGCCCGCACGCGTGAGGTCCTCGACCTCGACGCCGCCCGGCTCCTCGTCCCGCGCATCGCCACGGTTGCCCCCGGACGCGGTCTCTCGATCGCCGGAGCGATCGCCAGTGCCACGGCACGCGGATGGGAGCCCTATGCGGCCGTGAGTCCGGCCCTCCCGCACGAGGCGGCCGCGCTGGTGGAGGCGATCGATCCGGATGTCGTCGTCATCGACACCTCTGCCGCCCTGCCCGGGCAGGCCTGGTCGCACCTGGGCGATCCCGCCGCTGTCGACAGGCTCCTGGCCGCGGGAGCCCTCGTCGACGCCGCGCATGCCCTCGGGCGCCCCGCTGTCCTGCTGCGCATGACCTCCCCGGCGCACACCGCCTACCTCGACGCCCTGGCACGACGTTGCGATCTCGTGGTCGACGGCCCGGGGGCGGCGCGGCGATCCCCATGGCATCCGGGTGTGGATCCCCTGGCCGAAGCTCCCCTGCCCGAGGCCGCCGCCCTGCTCATCACGTCCACACCCAGCGCCCCCACGGACGAGATCGCCCGCGTTGCGGCGCGCAGTCTCCGCATCGACCCCGCTCTCCCATCAGACGTCGGCTGGTCCCGCGCACTCGCGGCGTCCACGGGACTGCTCGCGGAGCCGGTGACCGCGGGTCTCCTGGGCGCCGGGCTCGACAGCGTCTCGGCTCTCGCCGCGGGACGTCGTGTCCTCGCGCCCGGCGATACCGACCTTGCGCGCATGCTCTCGCCGTGGGAGGCCGCGCGCACCGCGGTCGCGACAAGCTCCCGGCCCGAGGAGTTGGCGGAGATCGCACGGCGAGGTCCCGTGCCACTCACGGCCGACGAGCACCGAGCAGCCTTCGCCACGATACTTCTGGCGGCTGCCGCGCCCGTCCAGCTCACGGTGCTTGCCGAGAGGCTCGGTATCGCCTCACGTCCACGCGCATGCTGGGATGTCGCGCTCCTTGCCGATACCGATGTCGACCCCGACCGTGTCATCGCACAGTCGTGGCGGCCGCGCGAACTCATCGTCTCCGGCCCACTCTCCGACCGAGCGCGCGATGCCTTGGCAAGCGCCGACATCCAGGTCGTCGTCGCCGAGCAGGGCGCGTCACTTGAGCCCGCCCTCCTGGGAATCGCCTCGCCGTACCTTGCCCGGCAGATCGACCTGCTCGACCCCCACGACCTGCTGGACCTCCTGGCCGCACATCTCCTCGGACAGTCCGCTCGGTCGCATCCGACTGACGCGCTGCTGGTGAGTGCCACATGACCCGGACCCTGCGCGCCATCGTCTACGGCGACGTCAACCTCAACATCCTGGACGGCTCCGCCATTTGGGTGCAGTCCATGAGCGAGGCGCTCTCCCGTGCCGGTGTGGATGTGCGCGTGCTCCTCAAGGCACCCGTGGAGACCGGGCGTCTCGTCGACCCCTTGCGCGCCCTTCCCGGCGTGAGCGTGGTCGACCCCTTCACGTCAGGGATGACATCTGAGCGCACACCGCTCAGCGCCGACGCTGCCGTGTCACACATTGAGCGCCTCGACAGCGAGTCACCGGCTGATCTCATCGTCGTCCGCGGATTGCGCCTGGTCGCAGCCGCTGCCGCGTCACCGCGCCTGCGCGGACGACTGTGGACCTACCTCACCGACATTCCCCAGAGCCCGCTGGACATCGATGATGAGCAGCGCGATCGGCTCGCCGCGATCGCTGGTGCGAGTCGCTGGATGCTGTGCC
>JBMOIL010000302.1:0-1778 GCA_049317345.1 Candidatus Nanopelagicales bacterium | reverse complement strand
CAGCCGACCACGCTCATGCCCCGACCACCTGGCGGATCGCGCGATCCAACTCAGCGCCCACATCGATAGAGACATGGGTCCCCGCCCGCACGCGCTCAACCCCGGCGACCACGACGGTGCGCACGTCCCCCGGCGCTGCGGCGTAGACGAGTGCATCGACGATGGCGGTGCCGTCGTGTCCGGCGACGCGGACCGACGACGTGTCGATCTCGATGAAGTCCGCGGGTGCACCGACCGTGAGTCCCGCGGCAGGGAGGTCGAGCGCCGACGCGCCGTTCGTGGTCATAACGGCGAGGAGTTCGTCTCCGCTGAAACTCCCGCGCTTGCGGCTGCCGAGGCGCTCGTCGAGCTCGATCGCCCGCGCCTCTTCGAAGGGGTCGATGACCGCGTGACTATCGCTGCCCAGGCACAGGCGCGCACCCGCATCGCGCAGCGCAGGGATGGGCCCGATGCCATCGGCGAGGTCGCGCTCCGTGGTCGCACACACGCAGACGTGGCTGCCAACGAGATCGCGGATGTCGCCCTCGGTGAGGTGGGTCGCGTGCACGGCGGTGAAGTCCGCCCCGAGGGCACCCGCGTCGCGCAGGATCTCGACGGGGGTGCGGCCGTAGGCAGCGACTGCTTCGACGTTTTCTCGGGGCTGCTCGGAGACATGGGCGTGCAGGGGCATACCCCGTTGACGAGCAACCTGCGCGGCGACCGCGATGGCATCCGGAGCTACCGCCCGGACCGAGTGGACCGCGAGGCCGTGGGTGACAAGGCCCTCGGAGGACAGCGACGAGGTGCGCTCGGCCCATGCCTCGACGGAGCCGTCACTGAAACGGATCTGCGTGGCGTCGAGATCCACGCCTGGACCACCGGCGAGATAGAGCGTGTCGAGCAGCACCAGACGGATCCCCGCCTCCTGCGCCGCAGATGCCAAGGCGTGCGACATCTCGTTCGCATCGGCGTACGCCGCGCCTCCGGGCGCATGGTGCAGATAGTGGAACTCACCGACGGCCGTGTAGCCGGCGAGCAGCATCTCCGCGAAGACCGCGCGGGCAAGCGCGTGGTAGCGCTCCGGGTCGAGTCGCGCAGCGGCGGCGTACATCTGCTCGCGCCACGACCAGAAGGAGTCGCGACCCCGATGCGTGCGTGAGCGCAGCACTCGGTGGAAGGCATGGGAGTGGGCATTGACTGCACCCGGGATGACGACGCCGTTGAGGACACGTGCGTGCCACGGCACATCGGCATCCGCGGTGATCGTCGTGATGATCCCGTCGCGCTCCTCGATGGCGACGCGCTCGCGCACCTCGCCGCCGATGACGGCACGCTCGGCCCACCAGGTCGTCATCGCGGCAGGCTATCCGCGGTGAGGAGCTCGGCGAGGACATCGGCGAGGGCCGCGCCCCCCGCCTCACAATCGGCATCCTCCGCGTGCTCCTCCGGTGCATGGGAAATGCCGGTGGGATTGCGCACGAAGAGCATCGCCGAGGGCACGCCGATCTCCGCGAGCACTCCCGCGTCGTGCCCTGCGCCGGTGGCGAGCATGGGCACACCGCCCAGCATCGTCGCCAACGCCGTCGACAAGGAGATGTCGAAGGTCTGGGCCGGTGTGCGGGATTCCATCGCAATCTGCACATGCAGTCCCGGCAGGTCGAGCATGTCCCGACCGATGGCCTCGAGCATCGTGTCGAGGGTTGCTTCGTCCTGTGCGCGAGCGTCCAACCAGCCGATCACGTGCGAGGGGATCGCATTGACCGCATTGGGCGTGCACTGCACCTTGCCCACCGTCGCCC
>JBMOIL010000301.1:0-1784 GCA_049317345.1 Candidatus Nanopelagicales bacterium | reverse complement strand
AGGGTGGCAACGTGGTGGAGACGCTCGACACCATCTCCCCGCCTCCGGCGCTGACCGACCCCAAGGTCGTCTGGCGTCGCTGGCACGGAGGCGTGGTCACGGCGACGGCGTACCAGATGTGGCTCTCGGCGGTGGGTGCGACCCCGCAGACAGTCCCCGGTTACGCCATCAATCCGTGGCGT
The DNA here is from genome assembly GCA_049317345.1 of Candidatus Nanopelagicales bacterium. Classification (GTDB taxonomy): domain Bacteria; phylum Actinomycetota; class Actinomycetes; order S36-B12; family S36-B12; genus Mxb001. Next base: position 1,602 of record JBMOIL010000301.1, on the reverse strand, counting down.
GGCTTCCGTATCGCCGTACGCGGTCTGTGAGTCGGGGCTCCCGGCGTCCCCTCGTGCGGGGGCGCTGGGAGCCTCGCCGCTTGCGGTGGACGATTCAGCGAGCTCGGCGTACTATGTAGTTCAACACTCAACTACCTAGACATCCGTCGTCCAAGGAACTCCGCCTCGGGGAGCCAGCAGACTGAGTACGACCGCAGAAGGAGAGACCATGCCCGCCGTGACCGTCGACAATCCGCTCACGCTGCCGCGCGTCCCCGAGCCCAATCCGGCGCTCAAGGATCGCCCGGTCGTGTCGATCACCACAGCGCCGCGTGGTTTCGAGGGTGAGGGCTTCCCTGTGCGACGCGCCTTCGCGGGCATCGACCTGCGCGCCCTCGACCCCTTCATCATGATGGATCAAATGGGTGAAGTGGAGTACGCACCCGGTGAGCCCAAGGGCACACCGTGGCATCCCCATCGTGGCTTCGAGACGGTCACCTACATCATCGACGGGATCTTCGAGCACGCCGATTCGCACGGTGGCGGCGGAGTGATCACCAACGGCGACACCCAGTGGATGACCGCGGGTGCGGGCATCCTGCACATCGAGAAGCCGCCGGAGCACCTCGTCGTGAGCGGCGGGCTCTTCCACGGCATCCAGCTCTGGGTCAACCTCCCGAGCAAGCTCAAGATGGCCGAGCCCCGCTACCAGGACCTGCGTTCAGGCCAGGTCGGTCTGGCCACCTCACCCGATGGTGGCGCGCTGCTGCGCATCATCTCGGGAGACCTCGCAGGCGTGCAGGGACCCGGCGAGACCTACACCCCCTCGACCCTCATTCACGCGACGATCGCCCCCGGTGCCGAGGTCACGCTGCCGTGGCGCCAGGACTACAACGCCCTGGTCTACGCACTCTCCGGCGACGGCCAGGTGGGATCGGGTGCAGCCCGTCGCGCGCTGAAGTCGGGCCAGACGGCGGTCTTCGGCTCCGGTGACACCATCACGGTCGCGGCAGACCCCGTGCAGGAGTCGCGCCTCGGTGGATTCGACGTCTTCATCCTGGGCGGCGAGCCGATTCGCGAGCCGGTGGCGGCGTACGGCCCCTTCGTCATGAACACCAAGGCTGAGCTCATGCAGGCGTTCGAGGACTACGAGGCGGGTCGACTCGGATCGATCCCGGCCGCACACACGAGCGTCGACGCGAGCACGCCTGACGCGTGAGCGAGGCCCTCGTCCACGATGCCAAGACCGCCGAGGTCGCCGGCTTCCGCGTGCGGCGGGCACTTCCACGGCGAGGCATACGCACCGTGGGCGCATGGTGCTTCGCCGACCACATGGGGCCGGAGCTCGTCACTGAGACATCGGGCCTCGATGTCGGCCCCCATCCGCATATCGGCCTGCAGACCGTCACCTGGTTGATGGAGGGCGCCGTCCTCCACACCGATTCACTGGGCTCCGAGCAACTCATCCGACCGGGCCAACTCAACCTCATGACGGCGGGCCGCGGCATCGTGCACGCGGAGGAATCGGTGCGCGCTCACAGCACGTCGGGATCGAGCACCGCCACGATGCACGGCGTACAACTGTGGATCGCTCAGCCGTCGGCCACACGCGACGGTGCATCG
>JBMOIL010000300.1:0-1789 GCA_049317345.1 Candidatus Nanopelagicales bacterium | reverse complement strand
AGGCCGTGCCACGCGCACGCTTCGGCGAGGCGCTCGTCATAGGTGACGACACCGCTGATGTCATCGCCAAGCGAGAGGGCTGCGGCGAGATGGATCGCGTCAAGGGACCGCATGCTCAAGGGCTCGAGGAACGCGGCCGACGTGTACAGGTCCGTCGAGACAGGGAAGAGCGTGATCACTTCGAGCACGCTACGCCCGCGCGCGGTGGCATCGGTGGAATGACGACGGCAGGCACGCAGCACTTCGGTGCGCACGAGATCGCAGGCGACGAAGTCGGGTCGTGTGCGCTGCGACCAGTCGCGCAGGGCGTCGGAGCCCGCCTCTGCAACGATGAGGTTGAGAGCGGCTGACGAGTCGAGATAGACCGACGTCACCGCTCATCCCGACGAGCCTCGGCGAGCAGCTCGCCGAGCGTCGGCCCGCCCGTCGCGGGCAGAGGCTCAGGCAACTCCCACGGATGCGAACGTGCGGGGCGCGCACGGCCCTCATCGAGGAGTTGCTGGAGGGGGCTTGCAGCCATGGGGACGACGCGGGCCACGGGGCGGCCGCGATCGGTGATGACGATCACCTCACCTGCGGCGGCGCGCTGCACGACGGTGGACGCGTTCTGCTGGAGAGCGCGAATTCCCACCTGCTCGTTCATGTGCGTCAATGTAGCACATTGACGAAGAGGTCACCTCGGGCAGGCGACGTCCACCCGCGCGCGCTCGACCTTCATTGAGCCAGGCAGACGGTAGTTCAGGCCGACCCAGCAGCCGGACGTGAGCGTGAGAGGCCCTGGGAAGTCTCCGGAAAAGCGCTCGAAGTCCGGACGCACCTGGGTGCTCACGATGCTTATGGGCATTGCCTGGTAGGAGTCGGCCGTCATCGACGCAGTGAGCGCCGACTTGGTGACATTGAGCTTCCACGCCATTCCCTTTGCGGTCACGGCGACCTTCACTGGTCCCCTGCCCGTCAGTGTCGCGCTCTCCAGAGGCTCGAGGTCGCCGGCGAAGCGGCGGATGGAATCGGTCCAGACGCTCGCATCACCTCTGGGATCGATGGTGCGCACGCGGAACTGATACACACGACCCGCCACGATGCGCAGGTCGTCGCCCACCGAGAGCGAGGTGGCGCCGCGGACCTTGTCGGGAAGTGTGGTCCAGGCCAGCCAGTTCCGGCGATCCTTGTCCATCACGCGCAGGGCGAGTTCGTACCTCGTTCCTGGGGAGGCGTCCGCGGGCGGGACCCAACTCACGGTGGCGACCCAGCGCCGTTCGAAGACGCTCGTGACCGACTGCGGCGGACTCGGTGCCTCTCCGACGACGACCGACACGCTAGGCGTCGCAGCGCTGGTGCCCGCTTCGTTCTTCGCGCGCATGGAGAGTGAGTAGAGACCGGGTGCGCGCGTCAGATTCTCAAGGGTGTACGACGACTCAGTGCCGTCGATGGTGACCTTGGTATCCGTGGTCTTGCCCGGGGCCCGGTAGGACAACTCGTAGGTGAGGTTCGTGGCGTTGCCGTCGAACTCCGGCGGTGCCCAGCTCACCGTGAGGGAGTCCCTACCTCCGGCAGCCTCGAACCTCTGGGGTGCCGTGGGAGGCAGCACGACGGGGCAGTCGTAGGGAACGTCGAGGCCGCGGTCGAAGGTGATCTTGCCCTCGCCGGGTGCGTTGTCGCAGTTGACGTAGGTGTCGGGCAGGCCGTCCTCGGAATCGAGTTCGTTGATCCCGGGGCCACCGGTCATCGAGTCGAAGCCGGTGTCGCCGACGACAATGTCGTTGCCCGGGCCGCCGCTAAGGGAGTCGTC
>JBMOIL010000299.1:0-1790 GCA_049317345.1 Candidatus Nanopelagicales bacterium | reverse complement strand
GAGATCCATCCGTGGGCCGTGCTCTGCGTACCCTGCGCCAGCGCGGCCTGACGCTCAGCCTTCGAGATCAGAGGCGAGGCGCATCCACTCGTCTTCGAGTTCGGCCTTGCGGATCTGGGTCTCCTGCAACTCCCGGTTGAGGTCCGCTAACAGGGAGTGGTCCGTCGCAGCCTCGGACATCTTCTCGTGCAGGCTCCGCTCGGTGTCATCGAACTTGGCGATGGCGCGCTCGATCCTGGTCATCTCCTTGGCGACCGCCCGCCGATCCTGACGCTGCTGCTTCGCCATCACTTTCGGCGGAGCGTCGGGGATGGCGGTCGTGACCGACACCTGTGAGCGCACGCGCTCGAGATACTCGTCCACCCCGCCCGTGAGGTGCGTGAAGCGACCGTCGCCGAGGAGGGCATAGAAGTCATCGCACACGCGCTCGAGGAAATAGCGATCGTGGGAGATGACGATGAGTGTGCCGGCGAAGCCGTCGAGCAGGTCCTCCAGCGCCGTCAGAGTCTCGACGTCGAAGTCATTGGTCGGCTCGTCGAGGACGAGCACGTTGGGGCCGCTCATGAGCAGGCGCGTGAGCTGCAGCCGCCGGCGCTCACCGCCCGAGAGATCACCGACCGGCGTCCACTGGCCGTCAGATCCGAAGCCCAGCCGCTCGCAGAGCTGGCTCGCAGTGAGTTCGCGATCCTTGCCGAGGTCGACGCGTGCGGCGACGCGCTCCACCGCTTCGAGCACGCGCCATGTCGGGTCAAGCTCCTCGAGATGCTGCGAAAGGTACGCGGGCTTGACCGTCACCCCCGTGGTGATCGATCCGGCTCGCGGCGAGATCTCCCCCACCATCGTGCGGATGAGCGAGGTCTTGCCGGTGCCATTGGATCCGAGGATCCCCACGCGCTGCCCCGGGCCCACATCCCACGTGAGGTGGTCGACCAACTCGCGCTCCCCCGCGGCCACGGTCACGTCGTGGAATTCGTAGACGGTCTTCCCGAGCCGCGCATTGGCGAAGGCGAGGAGCTGCACGTCGTCGCGCGGCGCGGGCTCGCCCTTGATGAGCTCATTGGCCGCATCAATGCGGAACTTCGGCTTTGACGTGCGCGCGGGAGCGCCGCGACGAAGCCACGCGAGCTCCTTGCGCAGGAGGTTCTGCCGGCGTGACTCCGAGGCCGCCGCCTGACGACTGCGTTCCGCCTTGCTCAGCACAAATGCGGAGTAGCCACCGTCGTACTCCTCAACTCCCCCGTCGACCACCTCCCAGGTGCGTTCGCATAGGGCATCGAGGAACCATCGGTCGTGCGTGACGATGACGATCGAGAGCCGCGGCCGCGACGCGAGATGGTCAGCGAGCCATGCCACGACCTCGACGTCGAGATGGTTCGTCGGCTCATCGAGCAGGAGTAGGTCGAGGTCGGCGATGAGAGCGCGGGCCAGCTGCACGCGGCGACGCTCACCACCTGACATCGTGCCCATCTGCCGGGCGAGGAGCGCCTCGTCGAAGCCGCCGAGCAGTCCGTCGAAGATCTCGCGGATCGCCGGATCGCTGGCCCACTGATGCACGTCCTGCCCCGGCACGACGTACTCCGCCACGGTCATCTGCGGATCGAAGGCCTCGGATTGAGAGACAGCACCGACGTGCACGCCCGAGTTGACCGTGACGCGGCCTGAGTCAGGGGTCTCGAGGCCACCCATGAGGTTGAGCAGCGTGCTCTTGCCTGCGCCGTTGCGACCGACCACCGCAATGCGCTCGCCCTCGCCCACGCCGAGCGATACGTCGCTCAGGAGCGACCGCTCAC
>JBMOIL010000298.1:0-1790 GCA_049317345.1 Candidatus Nanopelagicales bacterium | reverse complement strand
TCGACGCGTACGTCGGCGACCTCGAGCATGGTGAGGGCCTTCCTCGGGAGATTGTTCGGACCCTAACGGATTATCCCTCCATGGTGCCAGGGGCAATCGCCACGGCGGGTGAAGGGGAGGCAAAGGGCAGGTAAGGGTCGGCGCCCCGAGTGGCACCGTTCGCCCGGAGAACGAGGGACTAGGTCGCCAGCTTGCGGGCGTACGTGGTGTCGAGGGCGAGCAGGAAGGCGCCCTGGATGAGGATGGCGAGGCCGTCGCCCCGCGTCATGCGGAACGACGTACCGCTGCGCCCGGCACGCACGGCGATATGGGCGCCTCCGGCGACATAGAGCACATCGGCGGCGGCGTTGATGAGGAGAAGTGTCCGCAGTTTGTGGGCCTCGGCATCGACCTGCTCCTGCGTCAGCTCACCGCGGCGCGAGCGGCTCAGCGTGCCGGCGCCGGCGATGAGGGCATCGACCGCGCCCCACATCGCGGTCTGCCGACCGAAGGTCATCCAATTGCGGTGCCCGGTGCGCTTGCCCAACAGCGCGATGACCCCGCCCTTGATCACGCTGCCGGTCGCCCACACGCTGAGCAGTGCGGTGATCTCGCGTTCGTAGCCTTCAAGTTCGTCCCGGTCCATCGCTCCAGCATGTCAGGGCGCCTCCGAGGCGACCAGTCGTCCTCCGGTCAGGCATCAATCGCGACTAGCCTGGCCCCGTGGTTCGTCCCCGCATCGCGCTCATCGGCCGTTTCGCCGAGCACACCTCTGCCACGCGCTACGCCGCGATCGTCTCCGCACGTGCCCTGGTCGAGTCGCTGTGGCTCGCTGGTGCTGAGCCGGTGACCCTGGTCGCCGCGCCCGGGCCCGAAGGCCTGGACTGGGCCGAGCGGTTGCGCGGGATCGATGGCGTCCTGCTGTGCGGTGGCGCGGACATCGATCCGCGTCTCTACGGCGCGACCGAGGTGCACCCCGAGGTCTACGACGTCGACTCGCTGCAGGACGAGGCCGACCTCTCGCTCGCGGCGTACTGCTTGGCGCAGGGGGTACCCACGCTCGCGGTCTGTCGTGGCCTGCATGTGGTCAACGTGCTGCGCGGGGGCACCCTGGTGCAGCACATGGACGACCACCACCGTCATGTCGTGCATGACGTCGTCATCGAGCGCGGCCCTGCGGGAATCGAAGCGGGGCCGATCACCGCGTCGTGCTACCACCACCAGTGCATCGATCGCCTCGGCTCCGGACTCGAGGTCGTCGGGCGAGCGGAGGACGGCACGATCGAAGCGGTGACGATCGACTCGGCCGGCTGGGCCTTCGGAGTGCAGTGGCATCCAGAGGACACTGCGCGTGAGGATCCGCGTCAGATGGAGCTATTGCGCGCGCTCGTCGACGCCGCTCGCTAGTCAGCCATCCACAGGCGCCTGCCCCGGGCTTCATCCACATGTGCGTCAATGATACTTGGCAACAAGAGACAAGAGCACTTGAAATCCCTGGGTGAATCGGCGTACCTTGCTGAAGGCCATGGCCGCTCTCGCTCGGTCGGCGCAGGTCGACTTCCGGCTCGATCGACGAGGGGGCTCGCATGACATCTACCGCTGGGGTGAGCAGATGATCCCGATCCCGCGTCATCGTGGGATCAACGAGCGTCTCGCGCGCGACCTCCTGGCCGACCTGAGACGCGTCGTGGAGGGTGAGGCATGAAGACCTATCGAGTCGAGGTGACGCGAAGCGATCGCTGGTGGTCGATGCATGCGCTGATCCCGAGGACTGTCATCTACAGCCAGGCCCGGGATATCGCGGACGTCGA
>JBMOIL010000297.1:0-1821 GCA_049317345.1 Candidatus Nanopelagicales bacterium | reverse complement strand
GACGTAGGCGAGTCCCTTGGCGCCGCGCTGCTTCGCCCATTCCTGCCAGGCATCGAACTGGCGCCGCGGCTGATCGGCACCGCCCGGCATGACCACCGCACCGACGTAGGGTGCCTGAAAGACCCGGAACGGTGTGTCAGTGAAGTAGCCGGTGAGGTCCACGAGCTCAAGACCGAAGCGCAGATCGGGCTTGTCGGTGCCGAAACGGCGCATCGCCTCGAAGTAGGGCATCCGCGGCACCTCGCCGATGTCAACGCCGAGGATGCCCTGCCACAGCGCGCGGATGACAGCCTCGCCCACCTCGATGACGTCCTCCTGCTCGACGAAGGACATCTCAATGTCGAGCTGGGTGAACTCCGGCTGCCGGTCACCACGGAAGTCCTCATCGCGGTAGCAGCGAGCGATCTGGAAGTAGCGCTCCATGCCCGCCACCATGAGGAGCTGCTTGAAGAGCTGCGGGGATTGCGGGAGCGCGTACCAATTGCCCGGCTGCAACCGTGCCGGGACGAGGAAGTCACGTGCGCCCTCGGGGGTGGATGCCGTCAGGGTCGGTGTCTCGATCTCGACGAAGTCACGCGAGAGGAGCGCATCGCGCGCGATCTGGTTGAGCTTGGATCGCATGCGTAGGTTGCCACCGACCGATGGCCGCCGCAGGTCGAGGTAGCGGTAGCGCAGACGCGCTTCCTCTCCGACGTTGGCTCGGTCATCCACGGGGAAGGGCAGCGGCGCTGCAGCGCTCAGCACGTCAACCTCAAGGGCCTCAACCTCGACGCCGCCGGTGGGGATATCCGGGTTTTCGTTGCCCTCGGGGCGACTCCGCACGGTCCCGACAACGCGCAGGCAGTACTCGTCACGCAGGCCATGGGCAACGTCCGGGTCGTTGATGACGACCTGGACGATCCCGCTGGCGTCACGCAGGTCCAGGAAGGCCACACCACCGTGGTCGCGACGCCGGTCCACCCATCCGGCAAGCGTGATCTCGGCGCCCTCGTCCGCGCTCGTGAGCGTGCCGGCCCGGTGCGTGCGGATCACAATGCTCCTTCGTCGATGTCGGTCGCTGCCACAACCCGTGGCACGACGTCAGTATCGGGGGGCGTCCACGTGGTGGCCTCAGCGCCCACCTGATCGCCGGTGCGAATGTCCTTCACGGTGTCCCCGTCTGCTGAGGGGAACCAGACGTAGGGGATCCCGCGTCGATCCGCGTGCTTGATCTGCTTGCCGAATTTCTCCGCGCGCGGAGCGACCTCACACGGGATCCCGCGGGCGCGCAGCGCATGGGCGACCGCATCGCTTGCCGAGCGGGATCCGTCGTCCACGACCGCCACGAGCACCGCGGACGGCACCTTGCGGGTGGCCCGGGCCAGGTCGCGGCCCAGCACGAGAGAGACCAGGCGCGTGACCCCGAGCGAGATTCCGACGCCCGGATAGGTTGTGCGACCGTCGGTCGCGAGCGTGTCGTAGCGACCGCCGGAGCAGATGGACCCGAAGGACTCGAAACCCTCGAGAGTCGTCTCGTAGACCGTGCCGGTGTAGTAATCCAGCCCACGCGCGATGTGGAGGTCAGCCTCGACGGCTCCGGGGCGCACCCGCTGAGCCGCATCCACGACGGCCACCAACTCAGCCAGGCCCTCGTCGAGCAGCGGGTCCGTGACGCCGAGTGCCCGCACCTCGTCAGCGACGCTGCCATCCGTGCCACGGATCGCGGCCAGGGCCAGGACCTGGTCGGCGACGGCCTCGTCCAGATCCCCCTCCAGTAGGAGGGTGCGCACCTTGGCGGGACCGATCTTGTCGAGCTTGTCGATCGCCCGCAGGACCGCGGGC
>JBMOIL010000296.1:0-1822 GCA_049317345.1 Candidatus Nanopelagicales bacterium | reverse complement strand
GATTGCCTCACAGTTCGGGGTGGCGGCGACCTGCCGCCGTGTCACCTACACCCCCACTCGGCGAGCCATAGGCATGGCAGCGTGCGGTCTGGGCAGTGCCTGAGGCGTCCGACGAGTAGCGTCGCGGTCGTGACCGTCCCCCCGCCACCCGCCGGCTTCCTCGATGCCGCGTCGGGCCAGCCGCTGAATCCGGCCGCTCGCGAGGCCTGGGGCGCGGCCGCGGACGCGGGTTGGGCAGACCCCGCCCGCCTCTATCGGGAGGGCCGTCGCGCCGCCCTCCTCGCGGATGCGGCCCGGGAGGCCGTTGCGAGCCGCATCGGGGCCCGACCAGATGAGGTCCGCCTCGTGGCCGAGGACTGCCTGCCGACCGTGATCGAGTCCTGGCTGCAGCAGGCCCCCGGCCACCTGGTGTGCGCGGCCGTGGAGCACAGCAGCGTCCTTGCCGAGGCCGATCGCCTCGTGGCCCGGGGTGGTCGGGCCGAGATCATCGGGGTGGACCGGACGGGCCGGGTAGATGGGACGGCGTACGCAAACGCCCTTCCCGGTGCCAGCCTGGCCGTCCTCCAGGCGGCCAACCACGAGGTGGGCACCCGCCAGCCGATCGCGGCGATGGCCGACGCGGCCGCGGCAGCGGGCGTGCCGCTGCTCGTCGATGCCAGCGTGACCCTCGGACGAGAGGCCGTGCCCGAGGGCTGGTCCATCCTCTTCGGCCGCGCGGCGACCTGGGGCGGCCCACCCGGAGTGGGGGTGGTCGCCGTACGACGCCACCTGCACGCCCCTCCCCTCGATCTGCCACGCGCCGGCCTGCCCGCCGCCCTCGCAGCAGCCCGCGGCCTGGAGTGGGCGGAGGAGCACCGCATCGAGGAGTCGTCTCGCGCGCGCATGCTGACCGACCGCATTCGCGAAGCCGTGCCACTGGCAGTGCCGGACGTCGCCCTGCTCGGCAGCGACGACCGTGTCGACTTCCTCACTGCACTGTCGTGTCTCTTCGTCGATGGCGAGGCGCTCGTGCTCGGACTCGACCGCGAGGGCTATGCGATCTCGAGTGGCTCCTCCTGCGTCTCGGATCTGCGGCGCCCCAGTCATGTGCTCATGGCGATGGGCGTGCTGACGCAAGGCAATGTGCGCGTGTCACTTCCCTTCGGAGTCAGCGACGCCACGGTCGACGGCTTCATCGAGACCTTCCCCCGCGTCGTGAGCGACATCCGTGCCATGCTGCACGTCGACGACCTCACGACGGAGACACCCGATGAGTGAACTGCCCCGCCCCGACGTCCGACTCAATGAGCGCGGCCACCGGTGCCCCATGCCCGTCGTCGCGGTCGCGCGCGCGGCGAAGCAGGCAGCAAGCGGCACCGTCATCGCCGTGGCGTGCACGGATCCCGCTGCGGCGTCGGACATCCCTGCCTGGTGCGACATGCGAGGCGTCGACTTCCTCGGCTCCCAGCCGGAGGCCGACGGCGCGGTCACCTATCTCGTGCGGACGCGCTGAGTCGAGGCGGCAGGTCGCGCGCGACCGCCAGTCGCTTCAGGTAGTCCCCCCGCGCGATCGCGACGACGCCCAGCGACTTCAAGTGGGGTGTCGACCACTGCACATCGAGCAACCGACCCTCGCGCGCGCCACTCTCGCCGCCGAGCGCATCGACGAGGGCGACGAGCGCCACCTTGGAGGCATCGCGGACACGATGAAACATCGACTCCCCCGCGAAGAGGCCGCCGATCTCCACGCCGTAGAGCCCCCCGACAAGTTCGTCGCCATCCCACACCTCCACGGAGTGGGCCAATCCCCGGTTGTGCATCGTGGAGTACGCCGCACGGAAGG
>JBMOIL010000295.1:0-1835 GCA_049317345.1 Candidatus Nanopelagicales bacterium | reverse complement strand
ACGTCCCTGATCGGCACCGTCCTCGTGGGGGTCGCCCTCGCCCTGAGCGCCTGCGGCGGCGGATCGAGCACCGGCGGTGATCCGCAAAGCCTGGTCGGTACGTCGTACGCCGTGACCGCGATCACTATCGACGGCGGCAATCAGGAGGTCTTCGACCCCGTCGAGATCAGTTTCGCTGTCGACAGCATCAGCGTGGCAACGCCATGCAATGGCATGTCCGGCACGGTGACCTACTCCGAGACGACTCTCACCGTGGGGGCACTTGCCTCGACCAAGATGGCCTGCGAGCCCCCGCTCATGGAGCAGGACCAGGTCATCGCCGATGCACTCGCCGCCAACCCCACCTGGCAGGTGACGGGCAGCCAACTCGCTTTGACCGGCGATGGCACGGTGATCACAGCGGATTCCACCCAGCCTTAGCCATCTCCGGATGCCTCGACCGCGAGTGCCACGTACCGTGACCCGGTGAGCGAGGTCCAGGGCACCCCCGTCGAGACACAGTCGACGCGTGCGCGAATCAGCGGCGGTCCCGCGTGGCTCTACGCCGTCTTCGGGGTCCTGGCAGCTGCCTTTGGCGTGGCCATCGGGACTCTCTTCGCAGCATTCATCGAGCCGGCGTACGCCCCCATCGAGGTAGTCGCCTCGACGGCCATCGACATCCCCCCTGCGGTCGTCAAGGAGTGGGCGACGTCGACCTTCGGGACGGCATCCAAATCTGTCGTCGTTGGCGTCGTGGCCGTGGCGGTGGTGGCCATTGCCGCCTGGTCCGGCGCCGCCTCGCGCACAAGACCACGCTTCGGCATCCAGGTCATGCTCGTCGCGGGAGTCGTGGGTGCGGTGGCTGCACTGCTGCGCCCGGTCGATGCCTTCCTTGCCCCGCTGCCCTCACTCGTCGCCGGTGTGGCGGCCGCGTTCGCGCTGTGGCTGCTCCTGCGGTTGGCGCAGTCCGATGCGACCGTCGCTCCTGAGTCGGTTCCCGACATGCCCACGGACGGCCTCAAGGAAGTCTCGCCGGGTTATCAAGACTTACCCGGGCGCGAAAGTCTTGGTATGTCGGCTGAGGTTCAGTCCGTCAGCCGACGCGGAGTGCTGCTCGGAATCGGCGGAGTTGTCGTGGTCGGCGGTGCCGCGCTCGCATCGGCGCGCTGGCTCACCACGCGCGCCAGCGCTGTCGCCTCGCGCGTCGCGGCCGTGCTTCCGAGCCCGACGGAGGTCCTCCCCCCGCTGCCGGCGAGCGTGCAGGCGCCCGTGCCGGGCATGACGCCCTTCGTCACCCCCAACGCCGACTTCTATCGCATCGACACCGCCGTGATCGTGCCCCAGGTGACCGCGGAGGAGTGGACCCTCAGCTTCGACGGCATGGTGCGGCGTCCCTTCACGATCACCTATGCCGAGTTGCTCGAGATGCCCATGGTGGAGCGCGACGTCACGATCATGTGCGTCTCCAATCCCATCGGAGGCGACCTCATCGGCACGGCGCGCTGGCTCGGTACGCCGCTCCTCCCCCTGCTCGAGCGCGCAGGCATCGAGCCGGGCGCGGATCAGATCTTCAGCATCTCGATCGACGGCTGGACGTGCTCGACGCCACTGGACGGACTCGCGGAGCGCGAGCCACTCCTCGCTATCGCCATGAACGGTGAACCCCTGCCCATCGAGCACGGATTCCCCGTGCGCATGATCATCCCCGGCCTCTACGGCTTCATCTCTGCGACGAAGTGGGTCACGCAGATCACGGCCACTACCTATGCCGCGGATCCCGCGTACTGGACCGTGCGCGGATGGGCCACGGACGCACCCGTGCTCACGGGCAGTCGCATCGACCTGCCGGATGGCAG
>JBMOIL010000294.1:0-1854 GCA_049317345.1 Candidatus Nanopelagicales bacterium | reverse complement strand
AGGCGTCGGCGCTGGCCGACCAGGATGAGCAGTCCACGACGCGAGTGGTGGTCGTGCTTGTGGCTCTTCAGGTGCTCGGTGAGGTCGCTGATGCGACGCGTGAGCATCGCGATCTGGACCTCGGGGCTGCCCGTATCCTCGGGCGAGGAGCCGTACTCGGAAATGATTTGCTTCTTTACGGCGCTATCCAGCGACATGATGTCCTCTCGGGCGCGTCGGCCGCCTCGGCCCCGAGCCAAGAGGCTCGACCAGCAGGCAGTGACCCCGGCGGGGTCGTCACGAGTCCCCGGGCGCCCGCCCTAGGACCGTCGGGGAGCAGGGTATCAGCCGGTGAGGAGTTCTTGAGCAGCGGCGACGTCCCGGCCCATCTGCTCCACCAGGTCCTCCACGGAGGCAAAAACCTCCTGGCCCCGCAGACGGGCGACGAGATCGACGGCCACGGAGTCCCCGTAGATGTCCAGGTCGTCACGGCCGATCGCATAGGCCTCCACCCGGCGCTCCGACCCCGAGAACTGGGGATTGGTGCCGATCGAGACAGCCGCAGGCATCGGCTCCCCCGCCACGACCAGCCAGCCGGCGTAGACCCCGTCGGGCGGAATCGCCAGGCCCGCGACCACCTCGACGTTGGCGGTCGGGTAGCCGAGCTCACGACCGCGCTGGTCCCCGCGTACGACGGTGCCCTCGAGACGGTGCGGCCTGCCGAGCATCGCCGACGCCGCCTCCAGCTCACCGGCGGCGATGCTGGCACGGATACGTGTCGAGGACCACGCCCCTTCAGTACCGCCAGGGATCTCCTCTGATACGAGGGGCACGACCTCGACGACGAAGCCGAGGTCCCGGCCGAGCGAGGTGAGCATCGCTGTGTCACCGGCAGCCTTCGCACCGAAGCGGAAGTTGCGGCCCACGATGACGGCATCTGCGGCGATCGACGGATCCTCGCGCAGGAGTCGTGCGAATTCCTCCGGGGTGCGCGACGCCAGTTCGAGCGTGAACGGCAGGACGACGACCTCGTCGGCACCGGCCTCGCGCAAGAGCACAGACCTGCGTTGCGCCGTTGCTAGGGCAGCGGGGGCCTGATCCGGGCGAAGCACAGCGGCCGGGTGACGGTCGAAGGTCACGGCGACAACTCGGTCCCCCGGTCCGTCGCCCGCGTATTCCCGGGCCCTGCGGATGAGAGCCCTATGACCGCCATGGACGCCGTCGAAGTTGCCGATGATCGCGACGCGCACGTGCGAAGCCTGCCACGGGGCCCTTGCGTGCGAGGATGTGACCTCCGGGCGCCCGGGCGCCCCGGATCTTGGGAGACCACGTGGCGGATCGCCTGCTGCTGCACATCGGCACGCAGAAGTCGGGTACGACGTACCTGCAGCGGGTGCTTGCGCGCCTATCCGGCGACTTGAAGCGCGATGGCGTGCTCTACCCGACCCGACTCCAGGGGCGCCGGGAGATCTACAACCACGAGGCGGCCGCGTACGGCCTCCTCGGCACGCAGAGCTTCCCGTGGGTTGCGCCCGCACGAGCAGACAGCCAGAAGTCTGCATGGGAGCGACTCCGACGCAAGGTGCAGGAATGGGACGGCACCGCCATCGTCTCCGGAGAGGCCCTCTCCGTCATCGACCCGGCAGCGGCGCGCCAACTCGTGGACTCCCTCGGCGTACCCAACACCCACGTCATCATCACCGCGCGCGATCTCGGCCGTGTTCTGCCGAGCTCATGGCAGCAGCACATCCGCAATGGGCGGTCGACCAGCTTCGCGAGCTACCTCCAGCAGCAGGCCGAGCGGCGAGGCGAGGGCTCCGCGAGCGATCTCGCTCGACGCTGGGATGACGATCCGGAGCAGACCTTCTGGCGGGC
>JBMOIL010000293.1:0-1866 GCA_049317345.1 Candidatus Nanopelagicales bacterium | reverse complement strand
CTGCTGCAGCGGCTGTCCCGCTCTTCCAGCCCCCCGACCCCACCGCTGCAACGGCAGTAAGGACGCAGCGCGGTGACAGCCCGACAGGGGCGGCTTCGCCGACCCGCCGGGCCCCGTCGGCAGCCTCGGATAGCGATGACGCCCCTGAGGGCGAAGAGGGCGGCTCGCGCCGCCGTCGCCGCCGCGGGGGTCGGGGTCGTCGCTCATCAGGTGACGCCGAGGGCACCGAGCCGACCTCGGGCGCAGGGCCCGACTCCGACGGCCCCTCTGACGCTGACGAGGGCGAGGGTCACGGCTCATCGACCCGCCGCCGCCGCCGTCGTCGTCGCCGCGGCCAGGACGCCGGCGCCGATCCCGAGGATCCCGAGCGCACAACCGTCCATGTCCGCGAGCCCCGCTCGCGCAACGTCGAGGCGACTGCACTCAAGGGTTCGGTGCGTCTGGAAGCTAAGCGACAGCGTCGCCGCGAGGGCCGTGATGCTGGGCGACGTCGCGCCCCGATCCTCACCGAGGCCGAGTTCCTCGCGCGTCGCGAGTCGGTGGACCGCGTCATGGTCGTCCGCCAGTCGGAGGGTCGCACCCAGATCGCTGTGCTCGAAGACGGCGTACTCGTTGAGCACTATGTTGATCGCGGCACCTCCAACTCGATGGTCGGCAACGTCTATCTCGGTCGCGTGCAAAACGTCCTGCCCTCCATGGAGGCTGCCTTCGTCGACATCGGGCGCGGACGCAACGCCGTTCTCTACGCCGGCGAGGTCAATTGGGATGCCGCCGGCCTCGAGGGCCAGCCGCGACGTATCGAGATGGCACTGAAGTCCGGCGATCCCGTCCTCGTGCAGGTCACCAAGGACCCGATCGGCCAGAAGGGCGCGCGTCTCACGAGCCAGGTGTCACTGCCGGGCCGCTATCTCGTCTACGTGCCTGATGGCTCCATGACGGGCATCTCGCGCAAGCTCCCCGACACCGAGCGCACTCGACTCAAGAGCATCCTCAAGAAGGTCATGCCCGAGGGCGCCGGGGTCATCGTCCGCACGGCGGCGGAGGGTGCCAGCGAAGAAGAGCTCACGCGCGACGTGCAGCGCCTCCAGACGCAGTGGGAAGAGATCGAGCAGGCGGCGGCCACGGCCCAGCCCCCGGCCCAACTCAGCGCTGAGCCTGACCTCGCAGTCAAGGTCATCCGCGATGTCTTCAACGAGGACTTCGCCAAGCTCGTCGTCTCCGGATCCGGCGTGGCCAAAGATGTCCGCGCCTACGTCGACGCGGATGCGCCCGACCTTGCCGCCCGCGTGGAGACCTGGACAGACAGCAAGGATGTCTTCGCTGCGTTCCGCGTCGAGGAGCAACTCACCAAGGCACTCGATCGCAAGGTGTGGCTGCCGTCCGGTGGCTCACTCGTCATCGATCGCACCGAAGCGATGACGGTCATCGACGTCAACACCGGCAAGTTCGTCGGCCAAGGTGGCAACCTCGAGGAGACCGTCACCAAGAACAACCTGGAGGCCGCCGAGGAGATCGTGCGTCAGCTCCGGCTGCGCGACATCGGCGGCATCATCGTCGTGGACTTCATCGACATGGTCCTGGAGTCCAACCGCGACCTCGTCCTGCGTCGGCTCGTGGAGTGCCTCGGCCGGGACCGCACCAAGCACCAGGTCGCCGAGGTCACCTCGCTGGGTCTGGTCCAGATGACGCGCAAGCGCATCGGCCAGGGACTGCTCGAGGTCTTCTCGACCACGTGCGACTCCTGCGGCGGCCGCGGCCACCACGTGTCCCTCCACCTGCCGGAGGCCGAGGCCAAGCCGGTCATCGCCAAGGCGGGCAAGCGCAAGGGCAAGGGCGTGGATCCCGCCGACGTCATCGCCAAATCTG
>JBMOIL010000292.1:0-1901 GCA_049317345.1 Candidatus Nanopelagicales bacterium | reverse complement strand
ACCATCCGCTCCACGCGACCGCTCGGCGCGCGCGGGATCTCATCGACCGCGGGATTGTCGCCTACTCCGCGACGGCCTGAAGAGCGACTACGAGCCGCCGAGCGGGGGTCTCGACCCCCCATTCACGGGCGAGCGCGAGGCCACGCTCAGGCGCCGCCGCGTCGACGGACGCGAAGGCGCTGCGCCCAGTTCGATGCTCCAGCCGGACCACCCGCTCGGCGGCGAGCAGCCCCTCGCGTGCATCGAGCAGACGATTACGGACCGCGGGGGTGAGGGGTCTCCCGACCGAGGGGTCCTCGGCGGCGGTGAGGATCTCGGGCAGACCACCGAAGGCGGCGATCAGAGCCTGCGCCGTCTTATCGCCGATGCCGCGAGCCCCCGGTAGCCCGTCCGAAGGATCACCACGCAGGATGGCGAGATCGGCGTACAACTGGGGTGGGACTCCGAAGCGAGCCGCAGCTAGTGCCGGATCCACCACAACCCAAGGTGCGCCTCCGCGACTGGCGGAACTTCCCCCGGTGAAGAGCAGCGTCACGCGATCATCCACGAGCTGGACGAGGTCGCGATCTCCCGACGCGATGTCGACCGGTCCGGATGTCATCGCGCTGAGGTCAGCGATGACATCGTCGGCCTCGGCCTCCGCGGCACCCACGACCGGCACGCCGAGGGCGGGCAGGAGCTCGCGGAGGATGTCCACCTGCGGTGCGAGGGTGTCGGGGACTTCTTCCTCACCCGCCGTCAGCGCGTCGGTGGAGGAATCCGACTCGGCGACGCGGTGGGTCTTGTACGACGGCACGAGGTCCACGCGCCACTGGGGACGCCAGTCCTCATCCCAGCACGCGACCGCGCTACTGCTTCCACGTGCGGTCACCATCGCGGCCACAGTGTCGAGGAGGCCGCGCACGGCGTTGATCGGCGTTCCGTCGGGAGCGACCAAGGATTCGGGTAGGGCGAAATACGCGCGGTAGTACAAGGAGGCGGTGTCCAGGAGCAACGCGGTCACGGGCCATGGTCCCGCGGCCAGCATGCGGCCGGGCTGCGGGGTAGCGTTCCTCCTATGGCCTCGAACCCTCTCGGCTCCGACTCGGGCAAGCCCGACATTCGTGAGCGCCTCGCCCAGGCCTCGCGGCTCGCGGCTGAATCAGGCTGGGATGCCCTGCTCATCACGCCCGGGCCCGACCTGCGCTATCTCGCCGGCTACGACGCCGTCCCCCTCGAGCGCCTCACGTGCCTGGTGGTGCCCGTAGCGGGGGACCCCATCCTGGTCGCTCCGCTGCTCGAGAAGGCCGCGGCCGCGGCGAGTCCGATCGGTGACGCAGGAATCGACATCCGGACCTGGGGGGAGACGGACGACCCCTACCGACTGGTGGCAACGCTGCTGCCCGGGGCGAGGCGGGTCGGAGTCGACGATCACATGTGGGCTGTCAAGGCCCTGAGTTTTCGCGGAGCCATGCCCGGAGCGGAGCAGTACCCCGCCGGGTCGGTGCTCTCGCAGATGCGCATGCGTAAGTCGGCCGACGAGGTGTCCGCCCTCCTTCGCGCGGGGCGCGCAATCGACGAGGTGCACGCCGCCGTGCCGTCGCTGCTGCGCCCGGGGCGCACCGAGCGTGAAGTGGGCAACGACATCGCTGCGCTCATCCTCGACGCCGGGCATGTCGCGGTGGATTTCGTCATCGTCGCATCCGGACCTAATGGGGCGAGTCCGCATCACGCGGTGTCGGATCGAGTCATCGAGGTGGGGGACCCCATCGTGGTCGACATCGGCGGCACGATGCCCGATGGCTACTGCAGCGATGAGACACGCACGTACGCCATTGGTGATCCCGGGGACGAATACCTACGCGCCTACGCCGAGCTGCAGCACGCCCAGAGCGCGGCCTGCGCTGCTGTGCGTCCCGGGG
>JBMOIL010000291.1:0-1937 GCA_049317345.1 Candidatus Nanopelagicales bacterium | reverse complement strand
TGGACGAGCCGTGGCACGGCCGGACCGCGAGTGCGCGCGTCACATTGCCGCCCCTGGCCACGATCTGGCTCCGGCCTTCCGAGATTTCCCCCGTAACCGACGTCTAGGACGTCGTTAGCGTCGATTAAGGGCGCAGGCGGGGCACTTAGAAGAGGGCGGAGGCCAGCGCGACGCGGGCGGGGGGCACCGCCGGGTCGTCGCCCGCCACCGCAAAGAGGTCGATCAGGCGACCACGTGCGCGGTCACGGTCATCACCACTCGTGGCCTTGACCTCGGCGATGAGCGCCGCAAAAGCGGTGGCCCAATCCCCTTCGGCTGCGGCGACATCAGCGTCGCGCAGGGCACCCGTCTCATTGGCCTGCTCCAGCCGCAGCTGCAATTCGCACAGCGCCACTCCGGCCTGCGCATCGGCATCGCCCGGCGTGGCCGCGAGCACCTCGCGGTAGGCGTCGGCGGCTGCCGCCCAATCCCCCGCCTCGATGGCATCGAAGGCGGCGGTGAAGCGCGGATCGATGGGCGGCTCGGCATCCGCCTCGGTCGGCACCTCGGGAGCCTCCACACCGGCGACCGTGCCGTTGACACCGTTCTCCGCGGCGACTCGGAGTAGTTCGTCGATGTAGGTGCGCACCTGAGGCTCGGGCAGGGCGCCCTGGAAGAGCGGCAGCGGCTGCCCGGCGATGACCGCGAAGACGCTGGGGATCGACTGCACCTGGAAAGCCGCGGCGATCTGCTGCTCGGCATCGACATCGACCTTGGCGAGCACGAAGCGCCCGCCGTACTCGGCCGCGAGCGTCTCGAGGATCGGCGAGAGCGTCTTGCACGGCCCACACCACGATGCCCACAGGTCGAGCACGACCGGCACGGTCTGGCTCTGGATGATGACATCGCGCTCGAACGAGGCCGTGGTGACATCGATGACGACGCCCGTCGGCGCATCGACCATCGCGCTCTCCCGGCGCTTCTCCGCCTCGCGCTGACTGGCCAGGGCTCCGAGGTCTACGGCACCGCGGAGCGGAAGGGAGGGCTGACTCACGCGCCTATCCTCGCACTCGCGATCAGCGCTCCGAGAGGAGCCCATCGGCTGCCGCGAAGGAACTCAACCGGCCATCAGCCACCGCGTTGATGACCTCCGGGAAGAGCCGCTCGGCGAGCAGGATCCGTGAGCGTCCGCTCGCCAGCGCCAGGATCTCCGCCGCCGCGCGAGCCCGCCTGCGCTGCACGGCTCGGTCCCCCTCATCGAGCCAGGCGCGCCGCTCATCGAGGGCACCGAGGAGGTCGTCGATAGCTCCCTGGGCCGCGATGGAGGTGACGACGAGGGGTGCCCAACCGTCTGCGGGAGTGCCCAGGCGCAGCATCTGGCGTACGTCGCGCGCCGTCGCCTCGGCGCCCTCGCGATCGGCCTTGTTGACGCAGACGATGTCGGCGATCTCGAGGATGCCCGCCTTGGCCGCCTGCACGCCGTCGCCCATGCCCGGTGCGAGCAGCACCACGGTGGCATCAGCGGTAGCGGCGACATCCACCTCGGACTGGCCGACACCGACGGTTTCGATGAGCACGACATCGCACCCCGCCGCCTCGAGCACACGCACCGCCTGGGGCGTGGCTGCAGCCATACCGCCCAGATGGCCGCGCGATGCCATGGACCGGATGAAGACACCCGGATCCGTGGCGTGCTCCTGCATGCGGATGCGATCACCGAGCAGCGCCCCACCGGTAAAGGGCGAGCTGGGGTCGATGGCGAGTACGCCGACCCGCTGGCCGCGTGCGCGATAGGCGCCGACGAGAGCTGACGTCACGGTCGACTTGCCCACACCGGGCGAGCCCGTCAGGCCGATCACGTAGGCGGATGCGCCAGGCGGGAGCGCCTCCAGGGCGTCGGGGAGGTCGGGTGCACCGTCCTCAACCCATGAGATGAGCCGTGCGACCGCTCGCGCCTC
>JBMOIL010000290.1:0-1949 GCA_049317345.1 Candidatus Nanopelagicales bacterium | reverse complement strand
CACGAGTCGCGTCGTTGGACCGAGCAGGCGGGAGAAGCAGGCGCTGTCGCGGTGATGCTGCTGCCCCCCAACGCCTACCGTGCCGATGACCGCATCGTCGTCGAGCACTACCGCGAGGTGGCCAAAGCCGGACTGCCGATCGTCGCCTACAACAATCCCTACGACACCAAGGTCGATCTCACCCCACGCCTGCTCGGTGAGCTCTACGCCGAGGGCCTCATCGTGGCGGTGAAGGAATTCACCGGTGACTCGCGTCGCGCCTACGAGATCGCGGAGTACGCACCGGGCCTCGACGTGATCATCGGATCGGACGACGTCGTCCTGGAGCTGGCCATCGCGGGCGCCAAGGGCTGGATCGCGGGCTACACCAACGCACTTCCCACCGCCTCGCGCGCTCTCTACGACGCGTCGATGGCCGGGGACCTCGCGACGGCGGTGCCGCTCTACCGGACGCTGCACCCGCTCCTGCGCTGGGACTCCAAGACGGAGTTCGTGCAGGCGATCAAGCTCTCCATGGACATGGTGGGTCGCTACGGCGGCCCCTGCCGTCCGCCTCGCCTGCCGCTCACGCCCGAGCAGGAGAAGGTCGTGCGCGCGGCCACGCAGGTGGCGATCGACGCGGGACTCGCGACGGCCTGACATGCAGGCCAAGCGCGTCCTGCAGGTTGTCGACTCCCACACGGAGGGCATGCCGACGCGTGTCGTCGTCGGTGGTGTCGGTGTGGTGCCTGGCGCCACCATGAGCGAGCGGCGTCTTCATCTCATGGAGCACATGGACGACCTGCGCACCCTGCTCATGTTCGAGCCACGTGGGCATGCGGCGATGAGTGGCGCCATCCTGCAGCCGGCTTCGCGGCCTGACGCCGACTGGGGCGTGCTCTACATCGAGGTGACGGGCTGCCTGCCCATGTGCGGCCACGGCACCATGGGTGTCGCGACCGTGCTCGTCGAGACCGGCATGGTGCCGGTGACTGAGCCGGTGACGACGATCCGCCTCGACACACCCGCGGGCCTGGTCGTCACCGAGGTGGCCGTCGAGGGCGGTCGAGCGCGCTCGGTGACGCTGCGCAACGTCGATTCCTTCGTGCTCGGCCTTGATCGCAGCGTGAACGTCCCCGGCATCGGCACGGTGGCCTACGACATCGCCTTCGGCGGCAACTTCTACGCCATGGTCCGCGCCGAAGACCTCGGCGTGAAGTTCTCCCGTGACAACAAGGACGCGATCCTCGCGGCCGGTATGGCTCTGATGGGAGCCATCAACGACGCGGACGCACCCGTGCATCCGGTTGATCCGGCTATCCGCGGACTGCGGCATGTGCAGGTGTTGGCTCCAGGGTCGGACGCGGCCCACTCCCGGCACGCGATGGTCATCTCTCCCGGGTGGTTCGACCGCTCGCCCTGCGGCACTGGCACCTCGGCACGGCTCGCCCAACTCCACGCACGCGGCGAGCTGGCCGTCGGCCAGGACTTCGTCAACGAGTCCTTCATCGGCACGCACTTCGTAGGCCGCGTCGCTGAGACGACGGAGGTGGCGGGGCTACCCGCCATCGTCCCGCTCATCACGGGGCGCGCATGGCTGACCGCGCTCTCGCAGGTGCTTCTCGCGGACGACGATCCCTTCCCGGCGGGCTTCCTGCTGTGACCGCTGCACCCGAGGGCCTGCCGACGATCGGCGAGCGCACCAGCCTGCGCGAGCGCGTCGCCGAGTCCTTGCGCGCCGCACTGGTCTCCGGACGCATGGTGCCGGGTACGACGTACAGCATCCCGGCGCTCGCCGAGCAGTTCGGTGTCTCGGCCACGCCCGTGCGCGAGGCCATGCTCGACCTCGTCAACGAGGGAATCATGTCGGCCGTGCCCAACAAGGGCTTCCGTGTTGTCGAGTTGAGTGATGCCGAACTCGATCAGATCACCGAGTTGCGCCGCTTGCTCGAGGTGCCGACGGTGGGAGA
>JBMOIL010000289.1:0-1955 GCA_049317345.1 Candidatus Nanopelagicales bacterium | reverse complement strand
CAGCGTCATCGCCGAGGTGCTGTGGCCCGCACGCGCCGCCACATGCGCGATCGGCTCGCCCGCCGCGAGCAGGTGGGAGATGTGGCAGTGCCGGGCGCTGTGCAGCGGGATGGGCGGTAATCCCGCGGCCTTCACCTGGCGACGGAAGGTGTCGGAGATGCCCGCGGGCAGCATCGGTGAGCCGTCGGCCTTGACGAAGACGGGCGAGTCGTCATCGAGTACGTCGCCTCGCGCAGAAGCCTCCTTGCTGAGCCGATCGCGCCAGGCCCGCAGCGCGTTCACCGTGCCCTGATCGATGCTGATGGTGCGCAGTGAGCGGTGATTCTTGGGCGGTCCGTAGAGCGCGTTGCTCTTGCGCGAGTCGGCAAGCATGGCGCGCGCCACCAGGATCCGAGCCGCATCGAAGTCGATATGCCGCCACGTGAGACCGAGCACCTCACCGCGACGCATACCGGTCGCGAAGAAGACCCGCCACAGCACCGCCTGTCGCGAGTCCGCTGTGTGGGCGAGGAACTCACGCACCTGCTCGGGTGACCAGATCTGCGCGGGTGTGGCGTGCTCCGGTGGCAGCCGAACCTTCGCGCAGGGGTTGTCGGGGATGAGGCCGTAGCGATGCGCGTCACCGAGGCAGGCCTTGAGCGTCGCGAAGAGCGCCTTGATGCTGCCGTGCGCGGGCACCTCTCCGGTGGAAGGGAAGGGGATGGCAGCGCGCTCGGCGAAGTAGCGCTCGATCTCCATCACGGTGAGCTCGCCGATGGGCCGTTCGACCAGGCGTGACGCGCAGAGGGTGTCGACGGCCCACTGCCGGTGGCGCTTGCTGCCGCTCGCCCAGCCCGCCTGCTTGCGCGGCAGCCACTCGTGGCGCAGGTAGTCGCCCAGCGTGGTGCTGGCGGAGGGAAGGTCAAGGGGCATCCGGCGGACGCTATGGGCGGTCCATCCCTGCGGGGCGCCGAGTCTCGAGTCTGTGTATGGACCGCACAACCCGAAGGTGTGGACTGAAATTATCAGATCAGATAAACTCTTGACATGGCTCGGTCGCAGCGGCTCCAGCGAGTACTCGAGTCCGCCGCGCGGCTGCAGCAGTTGGTGCCCGACGCCGTCCTCGTGGGCGGTTCCGCCGCTGCCCTGCACGCCGGCCACCGCGAGTCCTTCGATCACGACCACGTTCTCGTGGATCTCGACCAGCGGTACGCCCAGGTCCTGGATGCGGTCGAGGCAAGCGACGGCTGGGCCACGTCCGTGCGCGCATCGCGTCCGCCCATGACGATCATGGGTTCACTCGACGGGATCCAGGCTGGGCTGCGCAATCTTCGACGCACCAGGCCGCTCGAGACGGTGCGCATCGAGGTGGCACCCGGCGCGAACGTCACGGCTCCCACTGCTGAGGAGGCCCTGCGCGTCAAGGCCTACCTTGTCGTGCAGCGCAATGCCGTCCGTGACTACCTCGATGTCGTCGCGCTCGCCGACCACATTGGCGTGGATCGCGCTGGTGAGATCCTCCGTCACATCGACGACTACTACGACGATCGATCCCAGCAGGCAGGGTCGGTGCGCACCAGCCTTGCCTTGGCGCTTGCCGACCCGAAGCCCGTCGACGTCGACGTGATCGCTGAGTTGCCCAGGTATCGCGGTCTCGATCCGCGCTGGCACGACTGGTCGTCGGTCGTCGCTTCCTGCAGGGACCTCGCGCTCGAAGTGGCCGAGGCATGAGCGCGCCGAGCTTCCGCAACGTCGAGGCGTCGCCTCACGATCGAGTAGCGACGTGGCCCTACGAGGCACTCGTGGAGACCCTCGAGCGAGGCCTGGTCCCCGACTGGCAGCCCGTCTTCGCAGAGATTCGTTCCCGTCCCTGGGGAACGGTTACCCGTCGCGTTATGCGATGGGCCGCCATCACTCCCGACGAGTCAGCCGCAGCGCTCTTCACCGCCGCGATCGACAGGGCTCGGCGGCGCGCA
>JBMOIL010000288.1:0-1983 GCA_049317345.1 Candidatus Nanopelagicales bacterium | reverse complement strand
CACCCGCGCGCAGGCGCCGGTGCATCTCGCGGTACGTCGGCGAGAGCAGGACGTGAGGCGCGCAGACGAGCAGCCGATCCGAGGTCTGACTGAGGCTCACCAGCTCGGCCGCCTCGATGAGGGACGTCGCCATCGGCTTCTCGACCAGGACGTGCTTGCCACCGCGATAGGCAGCCGCGGCCAACTCACCGTGCTCCTGCATGCTCGTGAGCACGAGCACCGCATCCACGTCTTCGGATGCGATCACGGCTTCGGCATCCGGGGCGACCCGCATGCCGGGGAAGAGCCCCTCCGCGACCGCGCACCGCTCCGGTGAGGGGTCGTACCCGCTCACCACCACGGCGCGTCCGGCGCGCACCATCGGCTCGATGACGACGGCGTAGCGCTCGAAGACTCGGCCGAGGCCGATGATGCCGATCCGCACGGGGTGGGACACGGTGTCGCTCTCCTATTCCTTGATCGATCCAGCGAGGATGCCGCGCGCGAAACTGCGCTGCAGCAGGATGAAGACGATGATCACCGGGATGATGGTGATGAGCGATGCGGCCCCGAGGTAGGCGAAGTCGGTGCGCCGGGCACCCTCGAAGGTCACCAGGGCCATGGGCGCGGTCTGCAGGCTCGAACCCGAGAGCATGACCAGGGGAAGCAGGAAGTCGTTCCAATTCCACACGAAGAAGAGCACCGCGAGGGTGAGCATCTGCGGGCGCGCCAGCGGCATGAGCACGCGCGTGAGCGTCTGCCAGGAGTTGGCCCCGTCGATCCAGGCGGCCTCCACCAGGGAGCGGGCCGACTGCACGAAGAACGCCCGCATCCAGAAGGCACCGAAGGCCACGGAGAAGCCGATCTGCGGCAGGATCACCGACCAGTAGTTGTTGTCGAGGTTGAAGCGCCGCATGTCGAGGAAGAGCGGCACGATCATCGACTCGAGCGGCATGAGGATGCCCAGGATGAGCAGCCCGAAGATCGCGGTGCGGCCGGGGAAGTCCATGAGGGCGAAGGCGTAGCCCGCGGGCACGCTCAAGGCAACTGAGACGACCACCACGATCGAGGTGATGATGAAGCTGGTGCGGATGGCGGGGCCGAAGTCCCCTTTCTCCCAGACATCGGCGAAGTTGCCGAAGTTCGTTGCCTTGCTGATGTCGAGGTTGATGCCGATCTGGCCCGGCTCGCCTAGCGCGAGGATGACCACGCCGATGAGCGGGCCAAGCGAGATGAGTGCGGCGAGGCTGAGGAGGACATAGCCGAGGATGACGTCGCGGCGAGCGATCATGAGGCGCTCCGCGCCGTGCGCGCGATGAGGACGTTGGCGATGACGATGAGGAGGATGAGCACGGTGCCCATGGCTGCGGCCGCGCCGATTTGGGAGACCTTGAAGGCCTGCTGGTAGACGAGGTAGCTCGGGACCACGGTGGCATTGCCGGGACCGCCGGAGGTCATCACGTAGATCACGTCGAAGTTGCGCAGTGCTGCCGTCACCGTGAGGACGAGGGCGACGACGATCTCGTAGCGCAGGCCGGGCAGGGTGACGGCCCGGAACTCGGTCCAGGGGCCTCCCCCATCGAGGCGCATGGCCTCATAGAGCTCCAGGGGGATCTTCTGCACGCCCGCGAGCAGCAGGGCGAGTGCGAGCCCGAACATCACCCAGGTCCCGACCAGGCCGACGCTGGGAAGCGCCCAGGTGAAGTCGCCGAGCCACGGTCGCGCCAGCGCGCCGAGTCCGATCGCCTCGAGGAAGGAATTGAGCGGTCCGCGCGGCGCGAGGATCCAGCGCCAGATGACGGCGATCGCAGTCGGGGCGATGACATAGGGCAGGAAGAGCGCCGTGCGATAGAACGCGACCCCGCGGATGCGGCTGCGGTGCAGCACGCTCGCGAGCAGCAGGCCCAGGGCGATGGGCAGCACGGCGTAGAAGAGCACCAGTTCGAGGGTATGGATGAACGCCGACCGGAAAACGGGATTGGTCGCGATGTCGACGTAGTTGGC
>JBMOIL010000287.1:0-2004 GCA_049317345.1 Candidatus Nanopelagicales bacterium | reverse complement strand
CGGATGCGCCACGGGCGGGTCGGGCCGTCGTACGCGCGGCCCTGCGGGTCGATGGCGGCGAGCGACTCAAGCAGTCGCGAGGTGAGTCGCACCCATGCCGACGCCTCGACCGGCTTCGGTGTGAGGCCGTCGAGCAGTGCGAGTCCGGCGCCCATTGCCAGCAGGTGCAGGGTGGCAGCGTCATCGTCGATGGTGGAGTCGATCCCGCCGTCTCCGCGTAGCTGGCCCACCACTGCGCGCGCGGCCTCCCAGCGCAGCGCGACCCGGGCGCGCACGACCTCGGCGAGCTCGTCATTGAAGGGGGAGAGTGCGGTGGCCTGCAGCTCGATGACATCCCACACCGATGCCGGTGCCCCGAAGGCCTCGCGCGCCGTGGCCAGAATCGTCTGCAGCGCCTCGCCCTGCGCCTCCGCGGATTGGGCCTGGTCCTGCAGTCGCTGGGATGTGGGTGGGAAGGGCAGCGCTGCCGTCACGGTGGCGAGGAGTGCACTGCGACTATCCGCCACGGCATGGACCGAGCGGGTGGCGACATCCGCTGCCACCGCGACGTCGCGCCGGGATGTCGCGGCAACGCCGACGTCCTCGAAGAGATCGTGGGCGGCGTCGAGGATGCGGCGCCGTCTTTCGATACGCGCGCCGCTGTCGCTCATGGGATCAGCCTAGGTGCGGGCTGGTTAGGCAAGCGCTTGGCGGATGGGTGCGAATTTCGCGCGGGACTCGGCGAGTTCGGCCTCGGGGTCGGAGCCGCTCACAATCCCGCAGCCGGCGAAGAGGCGCAGCGAGCCGGGCCGCACCTCGGCGCAGCGCAGCGCGATTCCGAACTCGCCGTCGCCGCGACTGTCGAACCAGCCGACAGGGCCGGCGTAGCGTCCGCGGTCCATGCCCTCGAGCTCACGAATCATCGACGAGGCGCGCTCGGTTGGCGTCCCGCAGACGGCAGCCGTGGGATGCAGGGATGCGGCAAGCGCGAGCACAGGGGCACCGTCGGCCAGGCGACCCGTGACGTCGGTGGCGAGATGCTGGACGTTGGCGAGGCGCAGCACGTGCGGCCGCTTCGGCACGCGCAGGTCGGTGCAGTGATGGCCGAGGGCCCGCGCCACCGAGCGCACGGCGTACTCGTGCTCCTCCAGGTCCTTGCCGCTGCCCAGGAGGGCCTCGGCAAGGCTGGCATCCTCGCTTTCGTCGCCGCGGCGCTTCACCGTGCCAGCAAGCACGCGGGACAGGACCGTGTCGGAGGTGCGGCGGACCAGGAGCTCGGGCGTCGCTCCGACCATGTCGTCGACCTGGAAGGTCCAGCACTCGGGGTAGGCATCGGCGAGGCGTTGAAGCAGGTAGCGCACGTCGAAGTCATCGCTCACCTCCGCCACGACGTCGCGCGCGAGGACCACCTTGTCGACCTCGCCGCGGCCGATGCGGTCGATGACCTCGCCGACCGCTGACTTCCATTCCTCTGAGGTGCGAGTGCCCCTGCCCCAGTCGACGCGCGAGGGACCCGCCGGCCGCAGGGACGGGGGAAGCAAGGAATCGCGCGGCAGCAGGTCGTCGGGATCGTCGACGATCGTGAGCCATGCGCGACCCTCGCGGCGCCCCAGGACAGCGCGCGGGACCACGATGCGAGACGTGCGGCCCGAGGCCGGCGCCGGATCGAAGGTGAAGGAGCCGAAGGCCACGGGTCCGGTGCCGGGCAACTGCAGCGGGTCATCGACGTCGGCGAGGCGGCACCACTCCGTCCACCAGCGCTGCGTGCGACTGAAGCGCTCATCACCCGTGACGTCGAAGGACGCAGCCACTCCCCAGCCCACCAGGCCGTCGCCGTCGCGCACCCAGGCGGTGCCGACCGAGTCGGGAAGACGATCGAGAAGGGGGCCGGGGTCCTCCAGCGGCATCGTCCGCACCCGGGGCGCGGTCGTCGCGGGGAGCACCGGGATCGCCACAGGCCGAGGGTACGGCCCCCTGTGGGGCCCGGCGAGTCGGCGCAGCCGCCTCTGTCGGGCCAACCCGGCG
>JBMOIL010000286.1:0-2029 GCA_049317345.1 Candidatus Nanopelagicales bacterium | reverse complement strand
GTGGTGTGCTCACTCGATCCGCACTGCGTTCGCGAGACGACCGTGTGGTGGGACATGCCCGCCATCGGCATGGACTGGAACGACCGCTTCATCGCCCATGACCACGTGACAGCTCAGTCCTTCACCTGGGGTCAGGGCACCTACGTGCGCTTTGACCCCGCCGCGAGCATTACTGCGCACATCGTCACGGTCGAGCAGGCACCATGACCAAGGACAGCGGAAGCAAGCAGCTCCCGCAGACCGTCAAGGTCGAGCAGTCCGAGTTGGATCGCATCGTCGACGGCGCCCACCACGATCCGCACGCCATCCTCGGGCCGCATCCTGGCAAGGATGGCGTCACGATCCGAGTCCTCCGCCCCATGGCCGAGGCGGTCGTGGTGGTGCTTGACGACGGCTCGCGCGTGCCCCTGCGCCACGAGCATCGGGGCGTCTGGGTGGGCGTCCTGCCCGTCAAGAAGGTGCCCGACTACCGCCTCGACGTGACGTACGGCGGCCGAGTGATCCCCGCGGACGATCCGTATCGCTTCCTCCCCACCCTCGGCGAACTCGACATTCACCTGGTGTCCGAGGGGCGCCACGAAGAACTCTGGCGCGTCATGGGCGCCCACGCCCACACCTACGACACCCCGCAGGGTGCTGTCACAGGCGTGTCCTTCGCTGTGTGGGCACCCAATGCCCGCGGCGTGCGTGTCACGGGCACCTTCAATCACTGGGACAGCCTCGCCCATCCGATGCGCAGCCTGGGCGCGACAGGGATCTGGGAGATCTTCATCCCGAACATCGGCGATGGGACGATCTACAAGTTCGCCATCCTGGGGGCCGATGGCCTATGGCGCGAAAAGGCAGACCCATTCGCCTTTGCCACCGAGCTGCCGCCCGCCACGGGCTCGGTCGTCTACACCTCCGACCACCGGTGGTCAGACGACGCGTGGATGGCCCAGCGAGCGGCATCGGATCCGCTGCGGCATCCGCTGTCGATCTACGAGGTGCACCTCGGATCGTGGCGACCCGGTCTCGACTACCGCCAGCTCGCAGAAGAACTCACGGCGTACGTCGTCGAGCAGGGCTTCACGCACGTCGAGTTCCTGCCGGTCGCCGCCCACCCCTTCGCGGGGTCATGGGGATATCAGGTGACGTCGTACTTCGCCCCCACACCGCGCTTCGGCAGCCCCGACGATCTGCGCTACCTCATCGACCGCCTGCACCAGGCGGGTATCGGAGTGCTCGTCGACTGGGTGCCCGCGCACTTCCCCAAGGACGACTGGGCGCTCGCACGCTTCGACGGCACCCCGCTCTATGAGCATGCGGATCCGCAGCGCGGCGAGCATCCCGACTGGGGCACCTACATCTTCGATTTCGGACGCACCGAGGTGCGCAACTTCCTCGTGTCCAACGCGGTTTTCTGGTGCGAGGAGTTCCACGTCGATGGACTGCGCGTCGATGCTGTCGCTTCCATGCTCTACCTCGACTACTCCCGCGAGCCAGGCGAGTGGACTCCCAATGTCTACGGAGGTCGCGAGAACCTCGACGCCGTCGCCTTCCTGCAGGAGATGAACGCCACGGTCTACAAGCGTGTCCCCGGCGTCGTCACCATCGCTGAGGAATCCACCGCGTGGCCCGGCGTGACGCGACCCACCTACCTGGGCGGTCTGGGCTTCGGCCTGAAGTGGAACATGGGCTGGATGCATGACTCACTCGGCTACATGCAGCGCGAGGCCGTGCACCGGCAGTACCACCACAACGCGATGACCTTTGCGATGATGTACGCCTACAGCGAGCATTTCGTGCTGCCTATCTCCCACGACGAGGTTGTCCACGGCAAGGGCTCGCTCATCGGCAAAATGCCCGGCGACCGCTGGAAGGAACTTGCCAACCTGCGCGCCTACCTCGGCTACATGTGGGCCCACCCCGGACGCAAGCTGCTCTTCATGGGCTCGGAATTCGCCCAGTCTGCCGAGTGGAACGCGGATGCGGGGCTGGAGTGGTGGCTCCTGCAGTTCGAGGAGCACGCCGGCGTCGCGCGCGCCGT
>JBMOIL010000285.1:0-2047 GCA_049317345.1 Candidatus Nanopelagicales bacterium | reverse complement strand
TCCACAACCCCGCCGGCGTGACACAGGGCGCCGAGCGCCGGCAGCGCATCCTCGAGATCGCCCAGCGCGAGCGTGTGCTCGTACTCGAAGACGATCCCTACGGGCTGCTCGGATTCGAGGGCGCGCCCCCGCGTGCCATCCGCGCCGACGACGACCAGCAGGTGGTCTACCTCGGATCGTTCTCCAAGACCATCGCTTCCGGGCTGCGCGTGGGCTGGGCCGTCGCCCCGCACGGCGTACGCGAGAAGCTCGTCCTCGCTGCTGAGTCCGCGGTCCTGTGCCCCTCCAACTATGCGCAGCTCACGGTGAGCGACTACCTCGCCACCCAGCCGTGGCGCGAGCAGGTCAAGGTCTTCCGCGAGCTCTACCGCGAGCGACGCGACGCACTGCTGGAGTCCCTCGAGCAGCTCATGCCCGCGGGCACCACGTGGACTGTGCCCCAGGGCGGCTTCTACTCCTGGGTGACGCTGCCAGAGGGACTGGACTCCAAGGCCATGCTGCCGCGGGCCGTCGCTGCGCTCGTCGCCTACGTCCCGGGCACCGGCTTCTTCGTCGACGGTCAGGGGCGCGAGAGCCTGCGCCTCTCCTACTGCTACCCCGATCCCGATCGCATCCGCGAGGGCGTACGCCGCCTCGCCGGCGTGGTGGAGTCCGAACTCGAGATTGCGCAGACCTTCGGCACCGGTCATGTGCTGCGTGACGCCGAAGGACCCGACAGCCCCTCGCCCGATCTCCTCTAGACGGAAGGCAGACTCGATGCAGGTGCTCGTCCTCGCCGGTGGCCTCTCGGCTGAGCGCGATGTCTCGCTGCGCTCCGGCCGACGCGTAGCCGAGGCGCTGCGCACCGCACGGCCCGACTGGCAGGTGATCGAGCGTGACGTCGATGCGGGACTGCTCGACGAACTTGCCGCGGATGCACCCGACTGCGTTGTGCCCCTGCTGCACGGCAGCGCAGGCGAGGACGGAGCGGTGCGCGATGTCCTAGAGTGCCTCGCCCTGCCTTACGTCGGATCCCGTGCGGCGGCGAGCCGCCTCGCCTTCGACAAAGCAGTCGCCAAAACCCTGGTGCGCCGCGCTGGCATCGCCACTCCCGAGGCCGTAGCCCTGCCGCACGCGACGTTCCGCGAGCTGGGCGCACCCGGCGTGATGGCTGCGCTCGAGCGCGGACTCGGCTTCCCACTCGTCGTCAAGCCTGCACGGGGTGGGTCTGCGCTGGGTGTCAGCATCGTGCGGACGCGCGAGGAGTTGCCCGCAGCGATGGTCGGTGCGTTCGCTTACGGCGAGGTGGCACTGCTGGAGCGCTTCGTCGCCGGCACCGAGATCGCCATCGGCGTCGTCGAGACAGCGGAGGGACCGGTGGCCCTGCCCGCTGTGGAGATCGTGCCCGACGGCGGCTTCTACGACTACGCCGCGCGCTACACCGCGGGCACCACGGAGTTCTACGTCCCCGCGCGACTGGACACCGCGGTGGCCGAGGCAGCCGCTGCAGCCGCCTTGCTCGTCCACCAAACCCTCGGCCTGCGTGACTGGTCGCGCAGTGATCTCATCATCGACTCCAGTGGCACGCCGTGGTTCCTCGAGGTCAATGTCGCCCCCGGAATGACGGAGACGTCACTCGTGCCGCAGGCACTGGCGGCCGCAGGGATCGATATGGGTGCACAGATGGCGGCGCTCGTCGAGCGGGCCGTCGAGCGGGTCTAGACGACGTCGACGATTCCGACGTCGTAGCCCGTCGCCCCTGAAGGCACGACCTCAGCCACCTCGCTCGTCTGGGTCTCGCCCAGGCCGTTGGTGGCGCGGACGCTGATGGAATGCCGGCCCGGGGTCGCCTCCCACTCCAGCCACCACTGCCGCCACGTGCGCGGATTGGGTTGCTCGGCGAGTTGAGCGTCCTGCCAGGGACCATCATCGACGCTCACCTCGACGCGACTGATCCCGTCGCCGTCCATCGCCCACGCGACACCACCGATGGCAGTCTGCCCGACCGAGAGGCTGCCATCCGGCAGGTCGATGCGACTGCCCGTGAGCACGGGTGCGTCCGTGGCCC
>JBMOIL010000284.1:0-2071 GCA_049317345.1 Candidatus Nanopelagicales bacterium | reverse complement strand
GCGTCCAGGGCATGCCGCGCCGCTACGGCGACTACCTCGCCAGCGATGGCTTCACCACGCTCAACACTGTGTCGTCGATCGGCTCGATCCTCGTGGGCCTGTCCACGCTCGTCTTCATCTGGAACGTCCTGTGGACCTGGAAGAACGCTCCCAAGGTCACCGTGGACGACCCCTGGGGCTGGGGTGGATCACTCGAGTGGGCGACCTCCTGCCCGCCCCCGAGGCACAACTTCACCTCCCTGCCCCGCATCCGCTCGGAGCGCCCGGCATTCGACCTGCACCATCCTGAGCTCGCCGAGCATCAGCCCTCAGGTGCGACGCAGGTCACTTCCGGGAGCGCCTCGTGAAGATCGGGGGCTTGGCCTTCGCCCTCGGGGCGGTCTTCTTCCTCCTCGTGGGCGGGATCTACTACTTCGTCAGCGGCGACGAGATCGGCACCACGGCGCTGGTCATGACCGGGGGCCTGGCCTTCCTGGTGGCCTTCTACGTGCTCTACACCGACAAACGCCTGGACGGCCTCCCCGAAGACCGAGCCAACGCCGAGGTGGACGAGGCGGACCCTGAGTACGGCTTCTACAGCCCCCATAGCTGGTGGCCCCTGCCCGTCGGGTTCGCCGCCATGCTCATCGCGCTCGGGTTCACCTTCACGGCCTGGCTCGCGGTCCTCGGCGTATCGGTCCTGATGATCGCGGTCATCGGCTGGCTCTTCGAGTACTACCGCGGCGCGTTCGCGCGCTGAATTGGTCCGACAGGGGCGGCTGCGCCGACCCGCCGGACCACGCCCGCTCGGGTTATCCTCGAGGAGTGCGTCGGACCCTCTTGGCCCCTGTAGCCGCCCTCGTCCTCTTGGGGATGACGGGCTGCCAGCCCTCCTTGGAGCTCACCTCGGCCGGCATGCCCGACGCCTCGATCGCGCAGATCGACCTCGTTGACGCCATCAAGAACGAAGCTCCCATCGACCGCCCGATCATCGTGCACGTAGATCACGGGCGCCTCACCGACGTCGTGGTGACCCAGGGTCCGAGCCGGGTCCTCAAGGGCGAGCTCTCCGAGGACGGTCGCACCTGGACCTCGCAGCGCACCTACCTCGACTTCGACTCCACCTACAAGATCGCGGCGACCGCGGTCGACCCCCGCGGTCAGACGGCCACGTTCAACGATCAGATCCGCACGGTGAATCCCGATGGCTTCCTCGAGGCCACACCGACCCTTGAGGCGGGCACGGAGTTTGGCGTGGGCATGCCGCTCACCGTCGACTTCGATGAGGCGGTGAAGGACCGAGCCGCGGTCGAGAAGGCCATGATCGTGCGCACGCCGAAGCCCGTCGAGGGTGCGTGGTACTGGACCGGGCCGACTCAGGCGATCTACCGGACCAAGGACTTCTGGCCCGGCAACACCGACATCGAGCTCGACATCGACCTGCGCGGCGTCGAGGCGGCACCCGGTCTGTGGGGCAGGGACAATGTGCGTACGACGTACCGCACGAGTGACTCGGTGGTCATGGAGGCCGACGCCCAGAGCCTCATGATGAAGGTCTTCGTCAATGGCAAGAAGGAGCGCATCATTCCCGTCACCATGGGGATGCCCGGCTACGAGACGCTCTCGGGCACGAAGCTCATCATGACCAAGGAGCGCACGCGGATCATGGACAACGCCACCGCGGGCGTCTCGGAGGATGATCCGGAGCACTATCGCGTCGAGGTCGACTACGCCATGCGCCTCACATGGCACGGGGAGTTCCTCCACGCCTCGCCGTGGGCCGCAGGGGCCTGGGGCAATAGTCGGATCAGCCACGGCTGCACGTCGATGAGCGTCGACAACGCCGCATGGCTGTTCAACGTCACGAACATCGGCGATCCCATCACGATCACGGGCACGCCCCTGAGGCAGAACCCCGGCAACGGAATCACGGTGTGGAACATCTCCTGGGACAACTGGCTCAAGAAGTCGGCGACCGGGGCGCACCTGACATCGCCTGAGGTCTGACGGTGACCCTCGACGATCTCGGCCGGAGCAAGTACCTGTCGCTCACGACCTTCCGCAAGGACGGCACCGCCGTCGCCACCCCCGT
>JBMOIL010000283.1:0-2098 GCA_049317345.1 Candidatus Nanopelagicales bacterium | reverse complement strand
TTGGCGAAGAGCTCCATGAGCAGCGGGGTCTTGACGGGCCCGGGCGAGATGGCGTTGACGCGCACCCCCTGGCGTGCGAACTGCACACCGAGCTCGCGCGACATCGAGAGCACACCGCCCTTGGATGCGGTGTAGGAGATCTGCGAGGTGGCCGCGCCCATGGTCGCGACGAAGGAGGCGACGTTGATGATCGAGCCGCGGCCCTGCTCGAGCATGTAGGGCAGCACGGCCTTGCACCCGAGGTAGACCGAGGTGAGGTTGACATCCTGCACGCGCTTCCACGCCTCGAGGCCGGTGTCGAGGATGGAGTCGTCATCGGGCGGGGAGATACCGGCATTGTGGAACGCAATATCGATCGAGCCGTAGGTGTCGACGGCGACCTTGTACATCCGGTCGTTGTCCTCGGGCGACGTCACGTCGACCTTGACGAAGATGCCCCCCACCTCAGCCGCGGCCGCCTCGCCGGCCTTGTCGTCCATGTCGGCGATAACGACATTCGCACCCTCGCTCGCGAGGCGCTGCGCAGAGGCTAGGCCGATACCGCTCGCACCCCCGGTGATGAGAGCGGTGCGGCCCACAAGGCGGCGGCAGACGACGTCGGACATGGAATTCCTCTCGATCGGGGATCAGTCGTTGGCGATGAAGACGTTCTTGGTCTCAGTGAAGGCCTCGAGTGCATCCGGGCCGAGTTCGCGCCCGAGCCCGGAGCGCTTGAACCCGCCAAAGGGGGTCCAGTAGCGCACGGACGAGTGGGAGTTCACCGAGAGGTTGCCGGAGTCGACACCCCGCGCGACGCGCAGCGCACGACCCACATCGCGGGTCCAGATGGATCCGGAGAGACCGTAGTCGGAGTCATTGGCCATGCGGATCGCATCGGCCTCGTCCTCGAAGGGCACCACGACGACAACGGGCCCGAAGATCTCCTCGCGGTACGCGCGGTCGGACTCCGATGCCGCCAGAACCGTCGGCGGGTACCAGAACCCGGGACCGTCTGGGCATGCACCGCGGAACGCAACCTGCGAGTCGTCGACGAACGACGCCACCGTCTCGCGATGAGCCGCCGTGATGAGCGGGCCCATCTCGGCGGAATCCAGTGAGGGATCCTCGACGCGCACACCGGCCACGGCAGGCTCGAGCAGGCCCATGAACCGATCGAAGACCGAGCGCTCCACCAGGATGCGCGAGCGCGCGCAGCAATCCTGGCCCGCGTTGTCGAAGACGCCGTACGGCGCGGTGGCAGCCGCCCGCTCCAAGTCGGAGTCGGCGAAGATGATGTTGGCGCTCTTGCCCCCGAGCTCGAGCGTGACGCGCTTGATCTGCGGCGCGCACCCCGCCATGACGCGCTCGCCGATCTCGGTGGACCCGGTGAAGACGACCTTGCGCACGAGCGGGTGGGTGACGAAGCGCTCACCCACCACCGATCCCTTGCCGGGCAGGACGGTGAAGACGCCCTCGGGGATACCCGCCTCAAGGGCGAGTTCGCCGAGCCGGATGGCGGTCAGAGGGGTGACCTCGGCGGGCTTGAGGACGACGGTGCACCCCGCCGCGAGTGCGGGCGCGAACCCCCAGCCGGCGATGGGCATCGGGAAGTTCCACGGCACGATCACGCCGACGACCCCGATGGGCTCATGGAAGGTCATGTCGACCCCACCCGCCACGGGAATCTGGCGACCGAAGAGGCGCTCGGGTGCACCGGCGTAGTAGGCGAGGACGTCGCGGACGTTGCCCGCCTCCCAGCGCGCGTTGCCGATGGTGTGCCCGGCGTTGGTCACCTCGAGCTGAGCGAGCTCCTCGATGTGGTCTTCGACGACCTGGCTGAATCGGCGCAGGAGTCGGGCCCGGTCCCCCGGAGACACCGCTCGCCAGGCCGGGAAGGCGGCGTGCGCGCGGACGATGGCGGCGTCGGTCTCCTCCAGCGAGGTGGAGGGGACGTCGGCGATCTGCTGCCCGCTGATCGGGCTGATGACAGCGGTCACAGTCGCTCAAACCCCCTGTAGCGCTCCCAGTCGGTGACGGCACGGCCAAAGGCTTCGAGTTCCACGCGTCCCATCCTGGCGTAGTGGTCTTGGACCTCTTGCCCGAAGGTCTCGCGAATCCA
>JBMOIL010000282.1:0-2099 GCA_049317345.1 Candidatus Nanopelagicales bacterium | reverse complement strand
CGACGCACTTGCTCGTCTGGTTGTGCGCGGATGGCTCGTAGGGATGGAGGAAACCGTGCTTGCGTGGGATCCTCGGACCGTCCGACGCGAGCAACTCGTCCAGCATCTGACGCGATCGCTCTTCGCTGAGCTCGCACTCACCAGGAGGTGAACTCGAGTGACTGATCCTGTCGTCGTCATCGTGCGGCATGCCGAGAAGCCCGAGCCCGAGGGTCCGCACGGTGTCGATCACCACGGTCGCCCGTCCGCGCATGGCCTCACGCCACGCGGGTGGTCACGTGCAGGCGCCCTGGCCGTGCGCATGGCCTACGCGGGCCTGCAGGGAGATGACCTCATCAAGCCCGAGCGCGTCTACGCGACGGCGACCGATCCCCATCACTCGAGCGACCGCCCGCGGCTCACTGCTCACGGCATCGCCAAGCGCCTCGACCTCGACATGCTCGACCACTTCGGTCGCGGTGACGAGGCGACGCTGGTGGCTGAAGTGGTCTCGGCGGACCAGCCGACTCTGGTCGTCTGGGACCACGGTCACATCCCCACACTCACGCGCGCATTTCCCCTCGCGGCGGGCACCCAGGTCCCCGAGGCTTGGCCGGAGGAACGCTTCGACCTCTACTGGATCCTGACTCCGGGGGAGTCGGGCTACTCGCTCACCATCGCTCCGCAGGAGTTGCTCGCGGGCGACGCGCCCAGCGCTTAGCGCGTATTCGTGACTCGCGGCACTACTGTCCTGGCATGACGGAGGCTGAACTCCGCGACATCTCTGGTGTCGGTGCATCCGCGCGCCTCATTCGCATCGTTCTCGCGGTCGGGGCGTCGTTCTTCCTCGTCTCGGGAGTCCTGCTCTTCTTCGTTCCCGATTCCTTTGCGGGGTGGATTGGGCTCGAAGGCTCCGATGCCGTGGCCTGGACCATGCGGATGCTCGGGGTCGCGTTGCTCGCGCTCGGTGGACTCATGTGGCTCGTCCGCCGGGCTAAGGATCACCCGGTGCTGGGTGCGGGTGCGGTGATGATGGTGGCCTCTGCGCTCCTCACTGCCCTGACGGTGACGTTGCCGGGTGAGTGGACTCCCTTGCGCTGGGCCCTTCTGGGTGCCGGGGCAGTCTTTGCACTCG
Organism: Candidatus Nanopelagicales bacterium; assembly: GCA_049317345.1. Lineage (GTDB taxonomy): Bacteria > Actinomycetota > Actinomycetes > S36-B12 > S36-B12 > Mxb001. Next base: position 985 of record JBMOIL010000282.1, on the reverse strand, counting down.
CCTACCTCGGTCTACTCCTAGCGAGCCGGCGCCTCTAGCCCGTCGGCAGGCTGGCATCGAGTCACACGGGTGGCTAGCCTCACCGCATGCGCAAGTGGTCTCACCTCGTGGCTGCATCCGTCGCGACGGCAGGGCTCACGCTTGCCGCTATGCCTGCTGCTCAGTCCGTCCTCCTGCTTCCGGCCGACCCAGCCCGCTACTGCGCGTGGTCCGTGGTCTACCCCGGTGCCGCCAACTACGCGTGGCCGGACACCCATGCGGCGTACATCAATCAGGCGGTTGTCCTGGGTGCGGGCGAGAAGGCAGTGATCACGGGTCGCGACCCCAAGGCCAGGTATTGGTCGATCACAACGTACAACCTCGCAGACCGAGAGGTGATCGACGTCGTGAATGACGTCAACGTCAAGCGCAAGGGCACCGGGCCCGGCAGCACCTGGACCGTCACGGTGAGCCCCAAGGGCAACGCCAAGGACCCGAATTGGCTCAAGTCAGCCGATCCCTACACCTACGGCACGCCCCTGGAGTTCCAGAAGGTGACCGTGATCATGTACCGGGTGTACCTCTCGGAAACCTCGACGTACTCGGGCGGCCCCCTACCGACAATCACGGTCTACCACGATGACGGCATCAAGAAGGCGCCCGAGCGGCTGAAGGCTTGCACGCCAAGCCAGGTCGGTCCCCCGGAACAGCCGCTCGGCCTCGAGGAGGCCATCGGCACCCCCTCGGACTACTTCGTGCGTGGCGCGGGCGGTCGCTTCTACCCCAGCTACGACACGGCGTATCTCGCGGCCGAGGTTCCCTACGACGCAGAATCGATCCTGGTGGTGTCCGGTCGCGCCCCCGTCGCCGGCAAGGGCAAGAAGTCCGATGTCCGCTACTGGTCGCTGTGTCAGAACGTCAACAAGGCGCCACTGCCCGTCGTTGACTGCGTGAGCGACAAGGACGTGAAACTGGTCAAGGGCAGGTACACCATCGCTGTCGTCGG
>JBMOIL010000281.1:0-2109 GCA_049317345.1 Candidatus Nanopelagicales bacterium | reverse complement strand
CTTGATTCGCCTTCGCCGAGTATGCGCAGGGCATCGGCGTCGACCACGACCGGTGCGTCCACCGTGAGGACATCCCGCAGCACTCGTCGGCCATCGAAGTCGATGCCGAGTCCCGGACCCACTACCCAAGCGGTAGCGCGCTTTACGGCGGCGGGGGCAGCCGACGCGATGACCACATCCCAGAATTCGTCGACGAGCGCGTGCGCGAGTCCATCGCCTCGATCAAGAACATGCACCATGCCGATGTTGCCGTGGCGGGCACTGCCCGTGGCCATGAACGCCGCACCACGGTAGAGCGGGCTACCGGCAGCGACTCCCACGACACCGCGGGAGTACTTGTAGTCGTCGGTTCCCGGCTCTGGCACAGCATCGGCAAGGTCGAGGGAGTCGAGCGCATGCAGTTCAGCGACAGGCAGTGCGTCTCCCAGTCCGATATCGATCAGGAGGACAGCTCCGGCATGGTCACGCCCCGGCGACATGAGCAGTCCAGGCTTGAGGCATCCAAAGGTCACCGTGGCATCGGCATCGACAGCAGCCGCAGGATCGGCGACAGCGCCGGTGTCCGCATCGACACCCGAGGGGATGTCGACAGCGACGACAAGCGCACCGGATCGAGATGCGAGCGTGGCGCACCTGGCGGCATCTGCGCGCAAGGCACCGCGGCCTCCGATGCCCAGGATCCCGTCGATGATGAGGTCAGCACCCTCAAGAGAGCGATCGACAGCGGCACCCGTGAGGACGCTGCCCCCCTCGATACGGAAGGCCGCTAAACCATCCGCGTGGGTGCGTTCACCGAGGAGCACCGCCCCGACGCGCGCACCGCGACGAGCGAGTCGGGCGCCGGCATACAGCGCGTCCCCGCCGTTGTTGCCGCTTCCGATGAGCAGCACCACGCGCGCTCCTGCGAGACGCAGCCCAAGGTCGCGCAGGAGGGTCGCGCACGCATCAGCGAGCCCGGTCGCCGCACGGTCCATCAGCGCGCCTTCGGGGAGGCCCGCCATGACAGAGCTCTCGGCCGCACGCACAGTGGCAACGTCGTAAACGGGCCTCATGACGATCCGGCCGGTCCTACTCGACGGTGACGGACTTGGCGAGATTGCGCGGCTGGTCCACGTCGTGGCCCTTGACCGTGGCCATGGCACATGCGAATACCTGCAGCGGCACGGTCGAGACGAGGGGCTGCATGAGAGTCGGCACTGCCGGCACGCGAAAAATCACGTCGGCATAGGGAGTGACGGACTCGTCCCCCTCCTCCGCGATGACGATCGTACGCGCGCCGCGGGCGCGCACTTCCTGAATATTGGAGATGATCTTGCCGTGTAGCGACGCACGACCGCGCGGTGACGGCACGATGCACACCACGGGCACGCCTTCCTCGATGAGCGCGATGGGCCCGTGCTTGAGCTCACCCGCGGCGAATCCTTCCGCGTGCATGTAGGCGAGCTCCTTGAGCTTGAGCGCACCTTCGAGGGCTACGGGGTAGCCGACGTGGCGGCCGATGAAGAGAACCGAGGTCGCGTCAACCAACTCGCGAGCGAGCGCCTGGACTCCCTCGCTGGTGTCGAGCGTGAGATCGACCGCCTGGGGCATGTCACTGAGATCGGTGAGGACGCTGCGGATCTCGTCACCGAACATGTCGCCGCGCACCTGCGCGAGGTAGAGGCCCACGAGATAGGCGGCGACGATCTGCGTGAGGAAGGCCTTCGTGGACGCGACCGCGATCTCAGGCCCGGCGTATGTGTAGAGCACCGCGTCGGACTCGCGCGGGATGGTAGAGCCCACGGTATTGCAGATCGCCAGGGACTTGGATCCCTGCTCGCGCGCGTAGCGCAAGGCCATGAGGGTGTCCATCGTCTCGCCCGACTGGGAGATGGCGATCGTGAGTGTGCGAGCGTCCACGATCGGATCGCGGTAGCGGAACTCACTGGCAAGCTCCACATCGACCGGGATTCGTGTCCAGTGCTCGATGGCGTACTTCGCGACGAGCCCCGCGTGGTACGCCGTGCCGCAGGCGACGACCACGATCTTGTCGACCTCCCGAAGCTCGGCGTCGGTGAGGCGCATCTCGTCGAGGTGGAGCAGCCCCTCCCGGTTCACGCGGCCGCGCAG
>JBMOIL010000280.1:0-2133 GCA_049317345.1 Candidatus Nanopelagicales bacterium | reverse complement strand
AGAGGCCGAGGCGCAAGCAGCCCCCATCCGGGCAACGGCCTGAACGCGAGGGGGGTTTCGGTTCCGGTGACACTGGGGACAGCCGCTATACGCACAGCGAATCGGACCGCCCTGCCCGCATTGCCGTCGGGCGTCAAGGCAGTTATATGCCCCTAGAAGAGGCTTACATGCGTCGTTGTGGAATTCAAACTTCTACTTTTATGCCCTGTAGCCTACTGTTCTAGCCGAGGGACCTCCCGTGATCGATCCCACCGCCACCCATCCCCTGCTCCGCGAGCTCAACGACGCGCTCGCGATCGAGGGCGCCGAGCCCGTCGACTGGATCGTCTGCGGTGGCACCGCACTCGGGATCCTCGGCCTGGTGCAGCGCCCGACGCGCGATGTCGATGTGATCAGCGGCTGGAGTTCGGCAACGCTTCAGATCGTGCAGATCGATCGGTTCCCACCAGCAGTGGAACGGGCCATCGTGCGCGTCGCCGACGCGCATCCCGAGCTCAAGTCGTCCGGGATCAGCTGGGTCAACCTCGGTCCAAGGGGGCTCATCGACTTCGGCCTGCCGCCCGGCTGCACGGGAAGGCTCACGCCCTGCACCATCGGCACGCACCTCACGCTGCGGCTTCCAGACCGGCGTGACCTGATCGCCTTCAAGCTCTTCGCGGCGGCGGATGCCGCGCACGGTCGGCAGTCGGTGCACAAGTCAGACCTGCGAGCGATGTCCCCGAGCGACGAAGAGCTGCGGTTCGCCATTGATTGGGTGATCACGATCCCCGACAGCAATCACCAACTCCGCGCCGAGCTGCGCGAGTTCCTGCAGGAGCTTGGCCATGAAGACCTCGCCTACTACATCGCGTGAGGAGCGCATCCGAGCGGCGTTGCTCGACGTGCTGCACGCGCAGTGGCGCGAGCTCGGCGTGCCGTTCCAATCACCGGCGTTCGACCACCCGCTCGAGGTGATCGATCCCGAGGCGCTGCTGTGGTGCTCGCTGCACTTCTTCGGCATCGAACCGCGGCTCGAGGAGGCCGTACGTAGCTGGTTCACGTCGAATCGGGCACGGGTCAACACCCAGCGCCTCAACACACTCGCCAAGCGAAACGAACATGAGCCCCATGAGACGGCTCGCGTGTCCGCCTGGCGGAGCATCAACGGCCTTCGACGACTCGCGACTCGCAAGCACATCGGCGTCGCGGCTTCCACCGCAGCATCGCTTCATCTGCGGTCACGCGACGTCCTCGGGAACGACTGTGCCGCGTACCTGATCGTGGCGCTGCTCGGCAGCCCGCGCGGCGTGCGCTGCCGCGACGTCGCAGATGCCACCGGCTACAGCTACCGCTGCGTCGCGGACACCGCGGCATCGTGGGCGAATGCGGGGCTCGCGCGCCTGGCGCATGGCTTCTGCACGATCCTCGACCCCACGCCGTGGGCGCAGCTGCTGCGGTGCGAGCTGGCCGACGTCGTGACGGTCGATTGGCAGGCCGCGTATGGCGCGGGGCTCGAGTACCTACGAACCCTGGAGCGGGCACGCGCGGCTGGTGTCGCCGAGGACAGCACGCTGATTGCAGCCGCCGCGACGAAAGCAGACGCCATCCTGCAGGGTGCAGCCGCGGGCGTTGCGCCCGAGCGTGCACCCGCGATCGAGGCGCTGCGCAACGCGATCCGGGCGGGCTGATTCGCGACCCGAAGTAACACAAAGCGACGCACATAGCCCCCAAAGCGGCACAAACAGCGTCACAGCACCCGACCGCGTCGGCTCACATCGCTTCGTTCCGATTGCTCGTAACCCCCGAAACGCAGCGTGGTTGTGCCGCTCGTTACGAGCAGGCACAACCACCTGCGATTCGTCACCGTGGGCGGAGAGGGATTCGAACCCCCTGCGGATTGCCGAGGGTTTCGAGGGGTCGGGAGCGAAGCGGCGCAGAAAGCGGCACACGGGTGGCGAGGCGCGATCGGCGAGGCGGGCGCGACGTGGCGGCCACGAGGCGCTGGGCGGCGGGACGGGCGCTGGGCGGGCTGGGTGTGGCAGAGGGCACACGGGGCGACGTGGCGGCTCAGGGGGCGTACGACGCGGGGCCAGCAGGCGGGCCGAGGGCGTGGCCACGGATCCTCCCTGGCGCAGGCGCATGCTCTTGGCCCGA
>JBMOIL010000279.1:0-2167 GCA_049317345.1 Candidatus Nanopelagicales bacterium | reverse complement strand
GGCCCTGCAACCTCAGGCCGTCGCTGCGCGCGCCTGGTCGATAGCGCTGAGGAAGATCTCCACCGGCTGGGCACCGGAGACGCCGTACGCACGATCGATGACGAAGAAGGGCACGCCATTTGCGCCGAAGGTGCGGGCGAGCACCTGGTCCTGCACGACCTGGTCGAGGTACGCCGTGCCCGAGAGCATCTCACGCGCGGCATCTGTATCGAGACCGACCTCCGTCGCGCATGCGATGAGTTCGTCGGTGGTGAAGACTCCGCGGCCCTGCTCGAAGTACGCCGAGTACATCGCTTCGAGTAGTCGCTGCGAGGTCGCCGGATCCTGCTCCTGCGCCCACAGGACAAGGCGGTGGGCGTCGCGAGTGTTGCCGGTCATACACAGATCGAGGTGGTAATCGAGGCCCTCGGCAGCGGCCACCTCGGTGACGTTGGACATCATCGCGAGGGCCTCATCACGCGAGACTCCGTATTTCGCTGCCAGGTGATCGATCGTCGGCTCCGTCGTGGCGCTCGCGGCGGGGTCGAGCTGGAAGGCCCGGTGGACGATCTCCACGTCGTCGGCGAGACCGCGCTGCTCCAAGGCGGTCTGCAGGCGCCGCTTGCCGATGTAGCACCAGGGGCACACGACATCCGCCCACACTTCGATCTGCATAGCGGCAGTCAAGCATGCGTGTGATCAAGCAGGAGTGGAGGCTAGGGGACTCGAACCCCTGACTTCTGCCTTGCAAAGGCAGCGCTCTACCAGCTGAGCTAAGCCCCCTGAGTACCCCCCGATGTTACGGGATCGCGATCGCTTCCCAGGACCGGCTCCATGTCTCCCGGCAGATTGCGGCTTACCGCCCCATGACGCGCATGTCGAAGGATGACGTGATCCTTGTCGCCCAGCGCGTGTTCGAAGTGTCTCCGCATCCTTGGTGTCGCCAAGAACGCGAGGAGCGCACCAATACCCAGGGCTTGAACCACTACCGCAGCCCACACATTCGTCGCGTCCGCGATAGCAGCCACGATCAGCGCCCCTACGGGCGTGATGACCGTGATTCCCGCCGAATAGACGGCCAAGACGCTCGCCTCATACTCATCTGGAGCACCGCTTTGCACAGCGGCCGATACCAGCACGGTGGTCATGTTGAGCGCCATGCCAAGCGGGATCAAGACGACCATAAGCAGGATCAAGCGACTGCTGCCATCGTCGATCAACGGAGAAACACCCACGATGAGTGTCGCGATTGTGAGAATAAGAAGCGCGCCCATAGCGATCTGCCAGGGCGAACGCCGCTTCTCGCGCAGAGCCAGAAGCGGCGCCACGAGCGCCATGCCCGCATAGATGGACGACAGCAGCAGCGAGTAGATCACCGCATTGGTCCCGATGGTCGAGGAGATTTTCGGCAGCAGATTCAACAGCGGCCAAGCGACCAATTGCACCACCAGGGCCACGATGACGAAGCCGCTCAGCAAGTTGTCATCGCGGATCACCCTTGCCGCTTCGCGCATGGACGTCCGCGCCGCGCCCGACTTCGCCGCGCGCACCGGCGGGAACAGCGCGAAAGGCACGGCGTAGACGGCGTAGGAGATCGCATTCACATAGAAGAGGCTCGCGAGGCCCCACGCGTCGAGCATGAGGCCACCGGCGATGACACCGACGATGCCGGCGATGGCACTGGCTGACATGAGCACCGCATTCAGATCCGCGATGCGTCCGGCAGGCGCGATCTTGCGGAGGAAGTTGTTCCACGGCGGGAAAGTGAAGGCGCCAACGATCCCGTTGACGAGCGAGGTGATGAGCAACAGCCAGAAACTGATGTAACCCATCCCAAAGATGACCCCGACGATGAGGAAGAGGGCCATCTTGGCGACGGCGAGCACCGCGCAGAGGGCTCGCAGGTCGAAGCGCCTCGTCAGGCGTGCCGCCGGTTGCATGAGCACGAGCGCAGGCAACGCGGACGCAGCCATGACCGCCACGGTCGCGATCAGGCTTCCCGTAATGACATAGGAGACGTAGGAGAACGCCAGCATCGACACAGCAGAGCCGAAGCTGCTGAAGGTGTAGGCGGCGGCGAGTGTCAGGACGCGCGGATGCCCGCGGACGACCCCTGAGGGGCCGCCGCCACCGCCGGACTCCGCGTCAGCGCTCACGCGCTGACACTAGAGGGCCTAGGTGAGGTCGG
>JBMOIL010000278.1:0-2168 GCA_049317345.1 Candidatus Nanopelagicales bacterium | reverse complement strand
CTCATCGTGCGGGCGGACGGACGGCTGGGCTGGTATCTCACGTCCAAGACGCGGATCGTCGCTGATGACGACACGGTCGTGGGAGTCGCCGTGATGTCCGTCGACCTGCAGTCGCAGATGGACAGCGCGCACTCGGGACTGGCAGCAGCACTGGATGCGGTGCGTGCGGACATCGCCCATCCCTGGCGGATCGGTGAGATCGCTGAGATCGCCGGGCTTTCGACGACGCAATTGGAGAGGCTCAGTAGGCGCACCCTGGGGATGTCGCCCCGGGGCGTGCTGCAGCGCTTGCGCCTGGAGCACGCCGTAAGGCTGCTGTCGTCTACGTCGCTCACTGCCGGGGAGATCGCCTCAGCGTGCGGCTTCTACGACCAGAGCTCGTTCACCAGGCAGTTCCGAGCGGTCCTCGGGCTCACCCCGGGTGCCTACCGCACTGCAGCCCGCTGAACCGCAACGTGACCTAGCTCGGCACGTAGGGGCATGTGAGGTTGCCCGGTGGCTTCAGACGCAGGAGGTACGCCGTGACCGCGCCGTTGACGCATCGTGAAGGGGTCCTGCCGTACAGCACGTGGCCCACGCCTTCGTAGGTGATGAGCGACGCGCCACGGAAGTAGTTGGCCATCTGCCGTGCCCAGACCCAGGGGGTGGCGTCATCCCCGAGCGCCTTGAGCAGGACTGGTGGATTGGCCAGGGTGATGGGGGAGCGCACGTGAGACACGGGGTACTCGGCGGCCGGAAGCCCCGCGCACCAACCCAGCCAGAAGAGGGCGGCCTGACCTGCGCGCATGGTGCCGCTCTCGGCGCTGGTCTCCGCGATGGCCGCTGCCTGCGCGACGCTCGGGCGATCCCGGTAGTCCCCGCAGTTGATGAACCTCCGCGCGTACGTGTAGCCCTGCTCGGGTTCATCGGCGCGTGGGGTCACGCTGCGCGCCGAGCCGAAGAGCGCCGCGTACGCCGAGTCGACCAGGTCCACGGCTTTGGGGACCAGCGACTGCGACCCCGCAGCGCGCATCATCTTCGCGAGGAAGGACTCGCGCGTGATGGTGCGCCCCTTGGTGTCGACATAGGTCCTCAGGTTGAGGGCGTCGATGACCTGATACATCCGAGTGGCACGAACCGGCCCCATGATGGCGCCGAGCATGGCGAGCGCCGCCTCCAAGGTCGCCCCGCGACTCGTGGCGATGTCGGTGATGGAGGAGTTGGGCTGCACCGGGCCATCGAGGAGCAGCGCGCGAATCCGCGAGGGATAGAGCTGGGCGTAGAGCAGGCCGATGCGCGTGCCGTAGCTCATCCCCCAATAGGTCCAGCGGGGCACGTTGAGGGCCTGGCGCAGGGCGTCAAGGTCGCGCACGACGAACTGCGTGCCGAGGTAGGGAGCAAGATCGAGGTTGGCCTCGTAGCACTGCTGATTGCCCGCCTGCTGCGCCGCGAGGAAAGTCTGCGTGACGCTGCCCCAGTCGATGGGGCCGGTCGCGGGAATCACCGGGAGCGCGTTGGGGTTCGTCGTGCATCCGGTGGGCACGGGCGTGCTGAGTCCGGTGCCACGGGGATCCCACAGCACGATGTCGAAGTGGCGCTTCACCGTGGCAGGCAGCACCGCCATGATCCCGTCGGAGGTGAGAATGGACGATATGCCGGGACCGCCGGGGTTGAGCGTGAGTGTGCCGCGTCGTGCCCCCGTGGCGCGGTGCACGGCGACGGCGATCTTCGCCCGATCGGAGTTGGCGGAGTCAAACCAGTCCATGGGCACACTGAGTGTCGAGCACGCCCAGCCCTTCAGCGTGGGCAGCGCGCAAGGGCCAGGCGTGAGCGAGTACGCCGGCGTGCTGTTGGTAGTGGCACTTGCCAGCGCTGGCGAGCCAGCAGACCCGGGTGCAAGGAGCGTGAGGCCCACCGCTGCGACTGCCGCGACTGATCCGATCCGGCTGAGGTAGTGCATCGACTCCCCTGCTAGCGCGTTGGGGCCGGTGATGATTCGACCTGTCCGGCAGGTTAGCAACGCCCTTGACGCCGCGGTCCTCGGCGGGCCGGCTCCCCACCACCGCCGAGGGCGCAGGGCCTGAAAGGGTCGTGGCCGTGAATCTCGCCGCACTGGGTCGCATCGATGAGCTCGTCTACCAGCCACCGACGACGTGGTTCGGCGTATCCCTCGTGCTCGTGCAGGTGGC
>JBMOIL010000277.1:0-2197 GCA_049317345.1 Candidatus Nanopelagicales bacterium | reverse complement strand
GGGCGGAGGCGGAGGGATTTGAACCCTCGATGGGGTTTTAGCCCCAAACCCGCTTAGCAGGCGGGCGCCATAGACCGGACTAGGCGACGCCTCCCAGAACTTGCCGGGTCAGGTTACCCGGTCGTGGTCGGACACGGCACACTGCTGTCGCGTGAGCGCAGAAGACCCCACGACCTCGACCCTCGCCATCGACTGCGGGGGAGGCGGGATCAAGGCAACCGTCCTCGATGACGCGGGCACCATGCGTGCCCAGCCGGTCCGGGTGCCGACGCCGTATCCCCTGACGACGAAGCTCTTCATCAAGACCCTCGTCGATCTATCCAAGAAGCTCCCGCAAGCCACGCATGCGACCGTGGGCCTGCCGGGGATGATCCGGCACGGCGTGGTGGTGGCCACTCCCCATTACGTCACCGTGCGCGGACCCCGCACGCGCATCGATCCGGCACTGGTGGAGCAGTGGCACGGCTTCGATGCACGCACAGCCTTGCGCGAGGCACTAGGCATCCCCGTCATCGTGCTCAACGACGCGGAGGTCCATGGCGCCGGAGTTATCGCCGGGAAGGGACTCGAACTCGTCCTGACCCTGGGCACCGGCCTGGGCTGCGCGCTCTTCGATGGCGGACACCTCGCCCCCCATCTGGAGGTATCGCAGGCACCGGTGCGCTGGGGTCTGTCCTACGACACCTACATCGGCGAGCACGAGCGACGAAGGCTCGGCGACAGCCTCTGGTCCAGGCGCGTCGTGCGCTGCATCGACGGGCTCCGGCCGATGTTCATGTGGGACAGGCTCTACCTCGGGGGTGGCAACTCCCGGCACATCACGCCGAGCCAGCTCATCAAGCTCGGTGACGACACCGTCATCGTGCCCAATGCCGCTGCCCTCGTCGGCGGAGCCCGGGCCTGGCAACTCCACGTGGAGTTCTAGGAGCGCCAGACCGGGCGGGTCAGGCATGTCGGTCCGCCCTCGCCCTTGGTGATCTCGCTCGCGGCGTACACGTGAACGTCGCACCCGCGTGCCGCGAGCGCCTCCGCGGTGGCGTCATTGCCGGATGCGATAACGACGACACCGGGTGCGACGGCGAGCACATTGCAGCCCAGGGTGAGCCAATCCTCCTCCGGCACCGATAGCAGCTCCACTCCGCGGCGCCGTAGCTCCTCGAGCATGGCCACGGGCGCGAGGCGCTCGTAGACGACAGCGAGATCCTCGCGCACAGGAGACACCACCGACATCAGGTGCAGGCACCACTCCGGCCCCTGGTCATGGGGTACGTCGTACACCTCGACGCGCACACCTCGGGGACGCAGGATCTCCGACAGTTGCGCGACGGCCACGGCGTTGGTGCGGTAGGAGCGGCCCACGGCGAGCGTGTCATCGTCGAGCCAGAACATGTCACCGCCATCCGCGGTCGCCGAGCCGCTGAGCGAAGCCACGGTCGGGATCCCCGCTGCTGCAAGATCCGCGGCGAGCCGCTCGCCCTCGCCGACACGCACGGCCTTGGCCGCGCGGAGCGTGATGACTCCGTCGCCGATCGTGAAGGCGGGGTCATAGGTGAAGCACGAGTCAGGGAGCCCCTCGAGAGGCGGGAGTTGCACGACATCGCAGCCCAGACGCTGAAGGATGCCCGCGAATGCAGCGTGCTGATCGATGAGCAGGTCCACATCGAGAGGCTGCGCCCAGTGGGCGCGCGCGAAATCCGATGCCGGCGCCGGGGCTCGCACAGCCACCCGCCGAAGCGGGGCAGTCATCGACGTCACGCCGTAGTCCATCAGTCCTCCTATCGAATGCCGTGCGCCGACATTAGCCCCCCATGCGGGCGAGGATCGAGGTGAGGCGCAACTGGTTGTAGCGAAGCACGAGGAAGAAGACCACGTTGCCGAGGAAGACGATGCAGAACCACAGCAGGATCAGCTGCCAGGGGTTGAAGGGCACGATCAGCAGGAAGGTGAAGGCGGAGAGGAAGTGCACCCACTCCCCCCGGCGCACCTCGATGAGATAGGCGCGCAGGCTTGCGACATCCATGCCGAAGAGGCTGGACTTGCTCTCCCCACCGAACCATGACCCACCTTCCGGCAGCCACTTGGCGAACCACGGGATCCCGACGCGGCGGTAGACGCGGACGCGATCCCAGCGTGTGAGCCGCAAAGGACCGCGATCGCGGTCGAACCACCGATCGGGGCAGCGGGGGGCCACGAACCC
>JBMOIL010000276.1:0-2200 GCA_049317345.1 Candidatus Nanopelagicales bacterium | reverse complement strand
TCACTGGGCTCGTCACTGGGCTCGCCACTGGGAACCTCGGTGGGCTCGTCGACAGTCACGTCGCTCATTCCACGATCTCCTCTATCTCCGCGGTGGTGCTGTCATCGGCTTCGTTGCCTTCGGGGGCAGCCTCGTCGTCGTAGTCGTCGTACTCGTCGCGCACGTCGATCTCGCCGTCGTCACTGCCCGTCCAGCGAATCGTGAGATCACCCAAGGGTGCCACCTGCTCGAAGGACACCGATCCCTCGCGGAAGAGTTCCAGAAGGGCGAGGAAGCGGCCGATAACCACCATCGTCGTCGTGGCATCGGACACGAGCGCCCGGAAAGTCGACGTGCCCTGCCGGCGCAGGCGGCCGACGATGATCGCCGCCTGCTCGCGCACGCTCACCAGCGGCACATGCAGATGGCTGACGCTGACCTCTGGCTCGACACGCGGCGTCAGCGCCTTGGCTGCCAGCGCGGCGAAGGCATCGGGGCCAAGCCCAAGGACAACCTCAGGGAGGAGGTCGGCGAAGTGCGGCTCGAGACCCACGGTACGCGGCACCTGGCGTCCGGCCCGAGCCATCCGCTCGGCGAAGAGGGCGGACACCTCCTTGTAGGCGCGGTACTGCAGCAGCCGCGCGAAGAGCAGATCTCGCGCCTCAAGGAGGGCGAGGTCCTCCTCGTCCTCGACCTCGCCACTGGGCAGCAGTCGGGCGGCCTTGAGGTCGAGCAGGGTCGCGGCGACGACGAGGAACTCCGTTGTCTCGTCCAGGTCCCACTCCGGGCCCTGCGCGCGCAGATAGGCGACGAACTCGTCGGTGACGATGTGAAGAGCGAGCTCGGTGACCTCCAGCTTGTGCTTGGAGATGAGCTGCAAGAGCAGATCGAACGGTCCCTCGAACGACCCCACGCTGACGGAGAAGCCCGCCCCGGGGGCCGCGTCACCCGCGGCGGCGTGCACGTCGGCCTGGTCGAGTTGATCGCCGGCCACGGGAGTCTGCGTCACTTGGCGATGAGCTCTCGGGCCAGCTGCCGGTAGGCATCGGCGCCGGGGCTGGTGGGTGCGAAGACCGTGATGGGCTCGCCGGCGACTGTGGCATCGGGGAACTTGATGGTCCGGCTGATGACCGTGTGGAAGACCTGGTCACCGAAGGCATCCACGACGCGCTCGAGGACCTCTCGCGTGTGCAGGGTTCGTGCGTCGTACATCGTCGCCAACACGCCCGTGAGCTCGAGGTTCGGGTTGAGCCTCCCCTGGACCTTGGTGACCGTGTCGGTGAGCAGCTTCACGCCGCGGAGGGCGAAGTACTCGCACTCCAGCGGGATCAGGACTCCGTTGGCTGCCGTCAACGCATTAATGGTGAGCAAGCCGAGTGAAGGCTGACAGTCAATGATGATGTAGTCATAGCGATCGATGACGCCCGCGAGCCCGCGAGCGAGAGCGTGCTCGCGCGCCACCTCATTGACCAGCGCGACCTCGGCCGCGGACAGGTCGATATTGCTGGGCATCAGGTCGAGGCCGGGCACGCTCGTCGAGACGATGACATCATCGGCTGAGCAGCCCTCGTCCATGAGCAGGTTGTAAACGGTGCGGTCGAGGTCGTGTGCGGGCACCCCGAGGGCCACGGACAACGCACCCTGGGGATCGAAGTCGACGAGCAGGACCCTGCGGCCGTAACCCGCCAGGGCGGCACCGAGGCTCACTGTCGACGTGGTCTTGCCCACGCCGCCCTTCTGATTCACCATCGCGATCACCCGTGCCGGCCCGTGATGGTCCAGCGGCGCGGGCACGGGGAAGTCGGGGGTGGGTCGACCGGTGGGCCCCACGTTGGACCGGGTGTCACCGTTGGCCACGACGCCTCCTCCCCTGCAGACCCGCCGGGTGCCTCCCGGACCGCGCCATCCTCTCAGACGCCACCGCCCAGGGAGGGCTACCCCGACTCCTTGTCGGACCCCCACGCCGAGTGGTCAGTTGTCGAGGCCGCCATAGGGGGCGCTGGACTCAACAACTGACCACTCGCGGCGGGGCGGGGCAATCGGCGCCGGCTCCTCAGGGGTACGCCGACTCCTTGGTCGACACCCGCCCGCGGGGTGCCGCTCAGGTGGTCCTGGCCCGCGGATGGCTGGTGGCGTAGACCTCCCTGAGGGTGTCCACGGTCACACGGGTGTAGATCTGGGTCGTCGTCACGGACGCGTGCCCCAGCAACTCCTGGACGAC
>JBMOIL010000275.1:0-2219 GCA_049317345.1 Candidatus Nanopelagicales bacterium | reverse complement strand
GAGGTGACGTAGGAGCGACGACCATGTGAATCGGTGATCGGCTGGCCGTCCTTGGTGAGGATCGGCTCGCCGCCGAGCATGTAGCGCTTCTCACCGGTGGACGACGTGTGGTCATCGACCGTGAGCAGGCACATCGTGGCTGCCGGAGCTGACTCGCGGTGGCGCAGGTGCGACTCCTTCCCGATGAAGTCCGCGTCCTTGATCTTCTTGGGGCTCATGCCGGCCTCAACGACGGTGAAGTCGCCCTCGAGCTCGGGGCCGTAGGCGCGGTAGCCCTTCTCGAGGCGGCCGGTGGTGCCGTAGACGCCGATGCCCACGGGGATGAGGCCGTGATCCTGGCCGGCGGCCCAGATCGCGTCCCACACCGCCCCGCCATCGGCCATGGGGACGTAGATCTCCCAGCCGAGGTCGCCGACGTAGGAGATCCGCGAGGCGAGCACGGTCTTGCCTGCGATGGTGATCTCGCGGCAGGTGCCGAAGCCGAAGCCCTCATGGCTCACGTCGGCGTCGGTGACGGCCGAGAGGATCGCGCGAGCGTTCGGGCCCCACAGGCCAATGGTGGAGATGTCGTCGGTGAGGTTGGTGAACGTCGCACCGTCAGCGGCGTTGTCCTTGAACCACTTCAGGTCGCTCATGCCGTGTGCACCACCGGTCACGACGCGGTAGTGGTCATCGCCGAGTCGCATGACCGTGAGGTCGGAGCGGAAGCCGCCGTTGGGGGCGAGCACCGGGGTGTAGACGACCTTGCCCACGGCGACGTCCATCTGGCGCATGCACACGCGCTGCACGGTCGCGAGCGCGCCAGGGCCGGTGATGTCGAAGAGCGCGAAGGCGGTGAGGTCGACCAGGCCCGCGGTCTCGCGCATCTGCAGGTGCTCGGCGTTGATGATGGGCGACCACCAGCGCGACTCCCACTCGGCGGTGCGGGGCATCACGGCGTCGCCGTACTTCTCGACGAGCCCGGAGTTGGACTCGTAGTAGAAGGGGCGCTCCCACTGGACCGTCTCGTAGAAGACGGCGCCGAGGGCCTTCTCGCGCTCGTAGTACGGCGAGAGCCGCACCTCGCGATTGGACGCCCACTGCTCGGCGGGGTGCACGATGCCGTAGGTCTTGTTGAAGCCCTCCGACGTGCGGTCCTTGATGTGCTTGGTCGTGGTCTGACCGGGGTAGAAGCGAGCGATGTCGGAGGCGTGCAGATCGATCTCGGGCTGGCCGAGCACCATCCACTCCGCCATGGCGCGTCCGACACCCGGACCCTCCTTGACCCACACCGCGGCGGCGGACCACAGGCCCTTGACCTCGGGCGTCTCACCGAGAATCGGCATGCCGTCGGGGGTGAGGGAGAGCAGGCCGTTGATGGCGTACTTCTCCTGCGCGTTCTCGTCGCCCACGATCTCGGGCATGAGCTCGAGTGCGTGCTCGTCCTGATCGGCGAAGTCCTCCGGGGTGAAGGGGAACTCGGTGGGGGAGAGCGCGGCCTCGGCATTCGAGGGGATGTCCTCTGCGTCGTAGAGGATCGGGCGGTGAGCGTAGGAGCCGATCTCCAGGCCCGTGCCGTGCTGGCGCTCGTACATGTTGGTGTCCATGTCGCGGACGATGGGGTACTCGAGATCACCCTTGGCGTCGGCGAACATCGCGACGGGGCCGATGTCCTTCATCTGGTGCACGGCGGGGGTGAGCGGGATCTCGGCGCCGGCCATGGCCGCGATCTGGCGGCTCCAGCAGCCGCACGCGATGACGACGTACTCCGCCTCGATCGTGCCCTGGTCGGTGACGACGGCCTTGATGCGGCCGTCGGTTACGGTGAGGTCCTCGACCTCGACGTTGGCGAAGGACTGCAGGGCGCCCATTTCGGTGGCCTTCTCGCGCATGAGCGTGCCGGCGCGCAGGGAGTCGCACACGCCTACGCCCTTGGTGTAGAAGCCGCCGAGGATGATGGTCTCGTCGATGAAGGGGACCATCTCCTTGACCTCATCCGGTGTGAGCAGGTTCATGTCCTCGATGCCCCAGGACTTGCCCGAGGTGATGCGGCGAGTGAGCTCCTGCATGCGCTCCGGGGTGCGCGCGACCTCGATGCCTCCGGACTCGAAGAACGTGTCGAGCTCCTTGTACTGCGCGAGGCTGTCGAGCGTGAGCTGCGCCATCTCCTTGTTGTGGTCAACGAGGAAGATGAAGTTCGACGCGTGACCGGTGGAGCCACCGGGGTTGGGCAGCGGGCC
>JBMOIL010000274.1:0-2224 GCA_049317345.1 Candidatus Nanopelagicales bacterium | reverse complement strand
GAGGGGATCGCATTGACCGCATTGGGCGTGCACTGCACCTTGCCCACCGTCGCCCGCGCCGCGTGAGAGATCGAGTCGCGCTCCGCAGCCTCGCGCCGTGCCGACTCGATGAGCACGGCAAGACCCATCATCGGATCGCGGCGATCCGCGATGAGCGTCGTGCCCGCGTGGTTGGGCTGGCCGGCGATGTCCACGCGCCAACGGCCGTGCGGGAGTACGGCGGTGCCCACACCGACAGCGGCATTCATGTCGATGAGGCCGCGCCCCTGCTCGACGTGGAGTTCGACGAAGGCACCGATGCGCGCGAGGCGATCAGGCTCAGGGCCCAGCGCCTGGGGATCGCGACCCGCGGCGGTCAGGGCTTCCGCAAAGGTGACGCCGTCGACGTCTCGTAGCGCACGCGCACGATCATGTGTGAGCACTCCCGCCGCCAGGCGCGAGCCGATGCAGGCCACGCCGAAGCGACCGCCCTCCTCATCAGTGAAGCAGGCGACGGCGAGGGGTCGACGCGGCTGCACTCCGCGGCGCTTTAACTCAGCGACAGCCGCCAGGGCGCTTGCGACACCGAGTGGGCCGTCGTAGTTCCCGCCGTCGGGCACCGAGTCCAGGTGCGAGCCGGTGACGACGGCATCGGCGGCCGAGGCATCTCCCCACCAGGCCCACATGTTGCCGTTGCGATCCACCTCGAGATCGAGGCCGAGCGCGGCCGCCTCTCCGGCGAACCACTCGCGCAGCGTGAGGTCAGCGTCGGTCCAGGCCAGGCGCCGATATCCGCCCGATGTCGCATCACGGCCCACTGCCGCGATGTCCGCCAGGCGAGCGGTGACGCTCACTCACCCTCGCGCATCGGCACCCGGACGTCGCGCTCCTCCGCGACCTCCTCGGCAAGCTCATAACCCGCATCCACATGACGAATGATGCCCATGCCGGGGTCATTGGTCAGCACGCGGCGCAACTTCTCCTCCGCCAGGGCAGTGCCGTCAGCAACGCTCACCTGGCCGGCGTGCAGCGAGCGCCCGATGCCGACACCGCCGCCGTGATGGAAGGACACCCAGCTCGCGCCGGACGCGGTGTTGAGCAGGGCGTTGAGCAGTGGCCAGTCGGCGATCGCGTCGGAGCCGTCGATCATGCCCTCGGTCTCGCGGTAGGGGGATGCGACTGAGCCACAGTCGAGGTGGTCGCGGCCAATGACGATCGGTGCGGATACCTCGCCCTTGGCGACCATCTCGTTGAAGCGCACGCCGGCCTTGTCACGCTCGCCGTAGCCGAGCCAGCAGATGCGCGCGGGCAGTCCCTGGAAGGCCACGCGCTCCTCGGCCATGGTGATCCAGCGACGCAGGTGGTCGTTGTCGGGGAAGAGATCCAGGACGGCGCGGTCGGTCGCCATGATGTCCTTCGGGTCACCGCTCAGCGCCACCCAGCGGAAGGGGCCCTTGCCCTCGCAGAAGAGCGGGCGGATGTACGCCGGGATGAAGCCGGGGAACTCGAAGGCGCGTGAGAAGCCGCCGAGGCGCGCCTCGTCGCGGATGGAGTTGCCGTAGTCGAAGACCTCGGCGCCGCCGTCCATGAAGCCGACCATCGCCTCGACGTGCTTGGCCATCGAGACGCGAGCGCGGTCGGTGAACTCCTCGGGCTTCTTCGCCGCGTAGTCCGGGCCATCAGCGAGATCGATGTCCTCGGGCAGATAGCTCAGCGGATCGTGTGCACTGGTCTGGTCCGTGACGATGTCGATCTCGACCCCGCGGCGCAGCAGCTCGGGGAAGACGACCGCGGCATTGCCGAGCACACCGACCGACAGGGCGCGGCGTTCCTTCTTCGCAGCCGTGACGCGGGCGATCGCATCATCGAGGTCGTGGGCGACCTCGTCGAGGTAGCGGTCCTTGACGCGCTTGGCCAGGCGCGTGGGATCGACGTCGACGACAAGGCAGACGCCTTCGTTCATCGTCACGGCGAGTGGCTGCGCGCCGCCCATGCCACCGCAGCCGGCGGTGAGAGTGAGCGTGCCGGCGAGTGTGCCGCCGAACTTCCTGGCAGCGACCGCGGCGAAGGTCTCGTAGGTGCCCTGCAGGATCCCCTGGGTGCCGATGTAGATCCACGACCCTGCCGTCATCTGCCCGTACATCGTGAGGCCGAGTTGCTCGAGGCGGCGGAACTCCGGCCAGGTGGCCCAGTCGCCGACGAGGTTGGAGTTGGCGATGAGCACGCGCGGCGCCCACTCGTGGGT
>JBMOIL010000273.1:0-2258 GCA_049317345.1 Candidatus Nanopelagicales bacterium | reverse complement strand
GGCGGCATGGCATTGAAGAGGTGCGTGGCCACGGTGGCACCGGCATCGACGGCAGCGCGCGCGGCATCGCCGTCCGCTGCGGTATGCCCGATCGCCGCGATGGCACCGCGATCGACGATGATGCGGATCGACTCCAGGGCACCTGGAAGCTCGGGGGCAAGGGTCACCATCCGGATGCGCCCCTCGCCCACGTCGAGGATGCGCGCCACCTCATCGGGGTCGGGCGAGCGCAGCGCTGCCGGGTTGTGGGCCCCGCAGTAGGCGCGGGAAATCCACGGCCCCTCGAGGTGGATGCCGCGCAGCGTGCCGTCGTCGACGAAGGGGATGAGAGCGCGGACCTGGGCGCTCAGGTCGTCGTACGCCGCAGAGACCAGGCTCGCGTGCATCGTCGTGGTGCCATGAGCGAGGTGCGTCGAGGCAGCCCGCCCGATCTCGTCTGGGTCGGCCGACGTAAAGGAGGCACCTCCGCCGCCGTGGCAGTGGAGGTCCACAAAGCCCGGCATCAGGGTGTCGACGCGAATGGCCTCTCCGGGAGGCGCACCCGCGCCGATCTCAGCGATGAGGCCGGCGTCGACACGCACCCACGCATCGGCTCGCTCGCCATCGGCATCGGCGATCCGCTTCGCCGCGAGCACGAGCGACATGCCCCGACCCTAGGACATTCCGCGCTGGGTAGGGTCGCCCTCACGTAAGCGCACGACCACATCCCCCACCCAGGAGCACGATGCCCAGCCTGCAGGACTACCCCGCCTATCCCCTGCTCTTCGGCCCCTCGCCCGTGCATCCCCTCGAACGCCTCACCGCCGACCTCGGCGGCGCATCCGTCTGGGCCAAGCGTGAGGACTGCAACTCCGGCATTGCCTACGGCGGCAACAAGACCCGCAAGCTTGAGTACCTCGTCGCCGACGCTCTCGCGCAGGGCTGCGACACACTCGTGTCCATCGGCGGCGTTCAGTCCAATCACACACGGCAGGTCGCTTCCGTGGCAGCCCGCGTGGGCATGAAGTGCGTGCTCATCCAGGAGAGCTGGGTCGACTGGCCCGACTCGGTCTACGACAAGGTCGGCAACATCCTGATCAGCCGACTGGCGGGGGCCGACGTACGCCTGGTCAAGGCGGAATTCGGCATCGGCTTCAAGGAGAGCTGGGAGCAGGCCATCGCGGAAATCGTCGCCTCCGGCGGCAAGCCCTATGCGATCCCCGCGGGCGCTTCGGATCATCCGCTCGGCGGTATGGGCTTTGCCCGCTGGGCTTATGAACTCGCTGAGCAGGAGGCCGAGCTCGGTGTCTTCTTCGACACCATCATCGTCAACTCGGTGACCGGCTCCACCCAGGCGGGCATGGTCGCGGGCTTCGCCGTCCTCGAGCAGGAGGGAGCGCGACCCCGCCGCATCCTGGGCGTCGACGGATCCGCCAAGCCCGCGCCGACGCGTGAGCAGATCGCGCGCATCGCCGACGACACCGCGCGCAAAATCGGCCTCAACCGCTCGATCACGGAAGCCGACATCGAACTCGACGAGCGCTTCCACGCGGGCATCTATGGCATCCCTGACGAGACCACGATCGCCGCGATGAAGCGCGCCGCGCGCACCGAGGGCATGGTCACCGACCCCGTCTACGAGGGCAAGTCCATGGCCGCACTGATCCACGTGGTGCAGACCCGCGAGATCGACCCCTCCGCCACGGTCCTCTTCGCCCACCTCGGCGGACAGCCGGCCCTCAACGGCTACAGCGCGCTCTTCTCCTAGGCTGCTGACGTGACCACGCCCGCTCCCATGCCAGCCGGCTGGTACGACGACCCCTTCACCGACCACCTCCAGCGCTACTGGACGGGCGACTCCTGGACCAAGGAAACGAGGCCTAATCCGGGGGCGATGCCGGAGTCCCCTCCCGCCTATCCGGCAGCGCCGCCGGCCGCACCGACAGCCGCGGCGTCGGGCCAGGCCCCGGTCTTCGACTGGCTGATCCCATCGATCCTGAGCATCATCTTCTGCGCATGGCCGCTGGGTATCCCGGCACTCATCTTCGCCATCAAGGCCAACGGCTCCAAGAAGCGCGGTGACATGGCAACCGCAGCAAAGCAGGCCAAGACGGCGCGACTCTTCGTAATCCTGTCGGTCGTGCTCGGGATCGTCGTGTGGGTCTACCTGGGCTTCATCATCGCGACGGCCGAGGTGCCCACGGACCAGGGCACACTCACGCCCTTCGGCGCCTGATTCTCAGCCGCATTCCCGACGCTGCGCCTGATTCTCAGCCGCA
>JBMOIL010000272.1:0-2270 GCA_049317345.1 Candidatus Nanopelagicales bacterium | reverse complement strand
CCGAAGGCCGACTTCACCAGGTCCTTGATGGCGAGGTCGATGTCGGCGG
This sequence comes from Candidatus Nanopelagicales bacterium, assembly GCA_049317345.1. Classification (GTDB taxonomy): domain Bacteria; phylum Actinomycetota; class Actinomycetes; order S36-B12; family S36-B12; genus Mxb001. Next base: position 2,221 of record JBMOIL010000272.1, on the reverse strand, counting down.
CGGCGGTGATGATGAGGGAGTTCTTGCCGCTCGTCTCAGCGCGCAGGCGCAGGTCAGGGCGCCATCCGAGGAAGAGGTCGGCCGTGGCGAGCGAGCCGGTGAGCACGACCTCGCTCACTCCCGGATGCGTGACGAGGTGCTTGCCCACCTCGTCGTCAGGGGTGGCGACCAGCTGCACCAGGTCCGGGTCCACGCCCGCCTCGTGCAACTGACGGACAAGCAGGGCGCCGACGGCACGTGCTTCGGGGGCCGGCTTGAGGATCGCGGCGCTGCCTGCAGCGAGTGCGTGCACGAGCCCAGAGGCGGGGATCGCGTAGGGGAAGTTCCACGGCCCGGCGACGAGGACCACCTCGTGCGGCTGCCAGTCGAGTTGCTCGGCCAGTCGCTCGTGCTGCAACGTCAGGTGAGCGGCGTAGAGGGCGAAGTCGATGGCCTCGCTCACCTCCGGGTCGCCCTCGCGCAATGTCTTGCCGGTAGTGATCGCCATGGCGGCGAGCGTCTCGGCGCGCTGTGCCGCCATGACCTCGGCGACGCGAGCGAGTGTCTGCCTGCGCTCCTGCCACGACGTGCGTGCCCATCGCTCCTGGGCGGAGCGTGCTCGCGCCACTGCATCGTCGACCTCGGCGGCGGTCGTCGTGAGCCTGGGCTCGGCAGGCGCGGACATGGCCAGGATCGCCTCGGCCCAGGCCCGATTACCGGGAGTGGTGAAGTCCGTGTCGGCGACGTTGGCGAAGCTCCCGTCAGCGGGGAAGACGATCTTCTCGCTCCGACGGTCTTGGTCGCGGTGGCTGACGATTTCGATGTCGTCCTGACGATCGAGGGAGGCGCGGAAGCGCTCGAGCTCACGATTCCATGCGGGAGAGTCGGGTGTGAGATCGAAGAGCGAGCGCAGGAAGTTCTCAGGTCCTGAGTTCTCGTCCAGTCGTCGTGACAGATAGGCGATCGACGCCTCCCGATCCGCCTTCTCTACTACGGGGGCGTAGAGCAGGAGCGAGCCCGCGGCATCGCGCACGGCGCGCGCCTGCGCCGGAGCCATGCCCTCGAGCATTTCGATTTCGATCATCTGCGGGTCATCGAGCGAGTCGCGCAGGGTGAGCGCCCATGCGACGTCGAAGAGGTTGTGCGATGCGACTCCCAGGCGCAGTGCGCCCGGATCAGCAGTGTGCAGGGCGGTCTCGAGCATGCGCTTGTACGACGCGTCGACATCCGCCTTCGAGTAGTAGGGCGCCTGCGGCCAGTCGTGCAGTTCGGCCTCGACCTGCTCCATCGCGAGGTTGGCGCCCTTGACGAGTCGGATCTTGATGGGCGCGCGGCCTGCGGCGTAGCGCTCATTCGCCCACGCGACCAGTCGGTCGAGGGCGGCGTGGGAATCGGGAATGTAGGCCTGGAGGACGATGCCCGCGGGCATCTGGGCGAACTCGGGCTGGTCGAGCACGCGGATGAAGGCCTCGACGGAGAGTTCGAGGTCGCGGTGCTCCTCCATGTCGAGGTTGACGAAGGTGCCGTGCTCCTGTGCGATGCGGTAGAGGGCGGCCAGGCGCTCGGTGACCCGGGCCAGGGAGTCGTCCCAGGCCAGCACATCGAGATTGGCGCACAGCGCTGAGATCTTGATGGAGACGTAGTCGACATCGGGGCGGCGTACTCGAGATGCGACGAGATCGAAGCGGGCTGCTGCTTCGTCGTCGCCCAGGATCGACTCGCCCAGCACATTGACATTGAGGCGGAAGCCGTCCGCGCGACGGCGCGCGAGATAGCGAGTGAGCGGTGCATCTTCTCCAGGGAGGATGACGCCGGTGGTTTCCTGGTTGACACGCCAGTCGACAGCACGCCCGGCGAGTCGCGGAGCGTAGGGCGCGACGACCCCGAGCATGCGGAGTCCGAGTCGGTCGATGGGGCTGAGCGATGCCGGCGCACCCTGAGCGACGAGGTCGCGCAGGCGTCGCGCTGCCCTGCGGCGATCGCGGATGCGCAGCACCTGGTCTGTGAGGTCGAGAATCAGGTCGCGACCGTCGTCGTCGGCGAGGAGCTTGCCGAGGCGCTGTGCTGCGCGGCGTTCCTTGCGGGTCGTGCCCGCGAGAGCGGCATTGAGCAGGTCGCGTGCACGACCTTCGGCGGTCGGGGCAAGGCTTCGCTCGGGGGCGATCGTCATGGGGCAAGTTCACCGCTTCCCGAGCCCGAGGTCTTGTGCCACAGTGACCCCGTGAGTGTCGAATCGATACCA
>JBMOIL010000271.1:0-2280 GCA_049317345.1 Candidatus Nanopelagicales bacterium | reverse complement strand
TTGCCACCGCCGCCATTGCCGTTGCCTGAATTGCCACCGCCGTTGGCCTTGGGAGCGCCGGGCCCAAACGCCGTGCCGTAGGTAGCGTGAGCGATCGCAGCATCGCGAGCGACCTGCTTGCCGAGCGCGCCCCAGGTGTAGGTCGCGATGACGCCGGTCGTCGGGATGCCGTTGTCGGACTGGAACTGCTTGACCGCCTTGACGGTGATGGGACCGAAGTACCCGGTCGCGGGCTTGACACCCAACGCACGCTGCACGACAGCGACGGAGTCGCCGCTGTCGGTCTCCTCGAGCACCGGGGGGTCACCCGCATCGACGTTGCGTGCCTCGGTCTTCGGCTGCGGGCTCTCCTGGATCTCGGCGGGCTCGCCATCAACGAAGCCGTCGGCGGTGGCCACGGCCTCGAGAGCCGACGAGACCGTCTCCTCACCAAGCGCGGACCAGGTGAACGTCGCGATCTGCCCGGTCGCGGGCAGGCCGACGGATTCCTGATACTCCGCGACGGCGGACTTGGTCTTGGGTCCGAAGTAGCCGGTGGGCTCGACATCGAGTGCGCGCTGCGCGACCTCGACGACGGTGCCGTAGTCGCCCTCGCTGGCGACGGGGAGTTCCTCGGCCGGGAGCGCTGCGGGCTCAGCCGAGGTCTTGGCCTTGCGGGCCTTGGGCGCAGCGGCCTCCTCGGCGGCGGGTGCCGCGGCGACGACGTTCGTGTCGATCGCGGGGGGCTCGGCGGTGACGGCGGGCGGCTCATCGCCCACGGTCGCTAGAGCCGCGCGGAGCTTGTCTTCAACGACCTTCTCGGAGGCGCTGGCAGATGGGGAGGGATTGCTGGCCGGGGCTGCGGCCGCGATGGGAGCGACCTCGGCGGCCGGGCGGGCGAGGACGACCACGCCTCCGACGGCGATCAGGGTCAGGGTCGTGACGGTGACCGAGAGGCGCTGCAGACGGCTGCGCCGAGCCCGGGACTGGCGCTCCGCTCGGGCAGCGCGACGGTCCTCGATGTCTGACTGGTCAGGCAGGTCACTCCACATAGGCATAGGAACGTAACAGGAAGGTCACGGACTCGTCACATCCGTCCCACCCGCCTCGCGCCTCCTTGACTCGGGCGTGTCGGGGTCACTCCCCCTAGGGACCGGCGTGTCGCCACGGCGTGTCGGGGTGACGCAGGTCACACAAGTGCAGGCCGCTCCAGGGCCCCCTCATCCCAGCGGAAACCGCCTGATTCGGGCGGTCTGCGCTCGAGTTCAGCGCCGGTCGGCAATCTGAGGAGGGGACTCAGCGGCCCGCATCGACTGCTAGCTGGCGACCGGGTCGGGCCGCAGGAATGACACGGCAAAATCGGCCTCGTCACTCCAGGGCCGCAGATCCCACGTCGCGAAGCGCTGCTCAAGCATGAAGCCCGCCTCGACCAGGTCCCGGTCGAAGTCAGCCAGGGCGTACCGCTCCACCTGGAAGCCCACCACGCATATGCCCTCGGGCGTGAGGTGCCGCACGAGCGCACGCAGCACGGCCACCTCGCTGCCGGAGGCCACGAACGTGATGACGTTGCCCGCGCAGACGACCGCATCCATCGGGTCGGCGTGACCGTGCGATTCCAGGTCGAGGGCACTGAGGTCCGCCAGGAGGTACGTCGGACCGGGATTCACCTGCTGCGCTTCGGACATGAGGACCGGATCGATATCCACACCAATGACCACGTGGCCGCGGCGATGCAAGGCCGCGGCGATCCTGCCCTGACCGCATCCGGCATCCAATACACGGGCGCCCGGCGCGATAATCGCGTCGAGCAAGCGGGCCTCGCCCTCGAGGTCTTGGCCGTCCAGCGCCATCTGGTGAAGGCTCGCGGCGTACTCCTGGGAGTGCCCCTCCTCAGTTTCGCTGAACCAGCGCGGCTCGCCCGTCACGGCTCCTCCTCGCTCGACGACGCACGCCGTCGGTGCTCCGGCGAAGTTACCCGGGACTCAGCTCGCCGGAATTCCCGAAGTTGGCAGGCGGCGAGCTTCTAGGGGTAGACCAACGGACAGGCCACGGACCGTGGCGGCAACGTGCGATAGAGCAGGTACGGCGTCACCGCCGCGTCCACGCACGCCGACGGACCTCCATAGGTGACGTGCTGCGTGCCCGCGTAGGTGACCATCGACGACCCCGTGAAGCCGTTGGCCGTTTCACGCGCTCCGAGCCAAGGCGTCCTGTTGTCGCCCACGGCGTTGACGATGACCGGGGGCGTCGGCAGGCGCAGAGTGCCGGTCAGAGGTGGCACGGACATGCCCAGCGGGGGCA
>JBMOIL010000270.1:0-2308 GCA_049317345.1 Candidatus Nanopelagicales bacterium | reverse complement strand
ATGGTCAGCTTCCAGATCGGGCCGGAGCCCGCGGGGATCTGCCACGACTGGATGGCCCTATCGGCGGCGGCATTGAAGCCAGCGGTGGGGACATCGGCGAAGTCGTCATAGAGATAGAGGTTGTAGGCGACGGCGGCATCAGGGATCGACACATGCGCGGTGAGCGTCATGGGGATGGGCGCGGGCGGCTGCTTGCCGACGGCGACGTTCCACTCGCCCTCGCCGTTGACATCCGAGGTGAGGCGCACCGGGATCGTCACCCGGTCGACGTCTGCGATCCCGGAGATCGCCGTGGCGTAGTTGGCCGGCCTGTCGCGCAGCGAATAGACCGCCCCGCCCGGGAGATTCGCCTGCTGGCGTGTCTTGGGGAAGTCGGATAAGCGATAGCTGTAGAGATAGGGATAGGTAGGCCCGACGTTGTGCAGGCCGTTATCGCTGATCGTGATCGAGTCACTCGGGAAGTAGCGGTCCCGGCCGGTGCTCAGGGACGTGGTCGATCCGATGCCCATCATCGGCACGATGTGGTCGTACTCGGCGTCACCCGGCGGCGTCTCGCCCAGGGTGGTGACGTTGTTGTAGACACCCATGATGACGACGTCGCCGCGCAGGAAGCGGCCCTTGACCCAGCGGAGGTATTGCTCGGTGGAGCGCTGCGCTCGCGAGTTGAAGCGCGTGGCCTCCAGGCGCATCGCCTTGGCGGCGGAGAGGTCGTTGACTCCTAGCAGGAGCTGACTGGAGGACTTCCACTGCGGCACGCCCGGTGAAGCCAGGGAGCGAGCGGTCCACTGCGACGCGTACTGGCCGTAGCGCATGCCTGCGCTGATGAAGCTCACCTCACCGCAGTAGCCGAAGTTGGCGTTCCACTGCAGGCGCGGGGCCATGTCGATCCCGCGCTGGTGCCAGGCCGGAGCGGGGGCCGCCGCTGCTAGTCCGGGGGCCGAAGTCCAAGCGAGGGCAGCGATGACAGCGGCACACGCCAGGCGTCGAATCATGCTCGGAGGCTAGCCCGGACCGATGGGATGGCGACACGCCCAGGAATCTCCCTGGCCCCACGGGCCACGCCAGGAACACTGTCCCCTATGGCCTCCACGCTCCCCACGACGCGCGCGTCCCGGGGGGAGAAGGAGGGCTCGGGGGAGCCGCCGGTCCGGCGCTCACTGCTCAACCACCCCATGGGGCTGTACTACCTGCTCGTGGGTGCCACCCTCGCCCTGCTCGGCCTGGGCCTGCTCATGGTGCTGAGCGCCTCCTCGGTGCTCTCGATCAAGCTGCACGGATCGGCGTACACCCTCGCGCAGCGGCAGTTGCTCTTCGCCGCCATCGGCGTCGTACTCATGATCATCGGCACGCGGCTCTCGGTGAATGTCTGGCGCCGCCTCGCTTGGCCCTCGCTCATCGTCGCGTTCATGCTTCTCGTCGCCGTGCTCATCGTCGGCGTCGAGGTCTCGGGCCAGAAGAACTGGATCGACATCATCGGTCCCTTCCGACTGCAGCCTTCGGAATTCGCCAAGATCGCGCTCATCCTGTGGAGTGCCGACATCCTCGCGCGCAAGGAGCCGATGCTCGACCGCTGGTCGCATCTGCTCGTGCCGGTGCTGCCGGTCACGGGCATGATCCTCGTGCTCGTGCTCCTCGAGGGTGACGTCGGCAACACCCTCATCCTTGGCGTCATCGCGTGCGGCGTGCTCTTCGCCGCCGGTGCGCCGCTGCGCCTCTTCATGGCCCTCGGCGCGATGGGGCTCGCGGGCATCGCCCTGCTCACCCTGGCCGCGCCCTATCGCATGAGCCGCTTCACCTCCTGGATCGATCCCTCCGCCGATCGTCTGGGGGAGGGCTGGCAGGTCACCCAGGGCCAGTTCGCCCTCGGCACCGGCGGCTGGTGGGGCCTCGGCCTCGGCGCGAGTCGTGAGAAGTGGGGCTCGCTGCCCGAGGCGCACACCGACTTCATCTTCCCCGTCGTCGGCGAGGAACTCGGTCTGGTGGGCACGCTCACCGTGCTCGCACTCTTCGCCGTCATCGCCTTCGTCGCCTTCCGACTCGTGCACTCCGCCGACGATGCCTTCGTGCGCCTGGCCTCCGCCGGTGTCGGCACCTGGATCGTCTTCCAGGCGGTCGTCAACATCGGCGCGGTGCTCTCACTGCTGCCCATCACCGGCGTACCCCTGCCGCTCGTGTCCTACGGCGGCTCGTCGCTGGTCCCGCTGCTCATCTCCCTCGGCATGCTCATGTCCTTCGCGCGCAGAGCTGGCGCGACGGCAGGCGGTGCACCGGTGAAGCCCGTCTCGCTGACCGTCATCGACGGGGGCCC
>JBMOIL010000269.1:0-2313 GCA_049317345.1 Candidatus Nanopelagicales bacterium | reverse complement strand
CGAGGCCTGCGCGGCAGCCAAGGCCGCGAGCCAGTGGTACGCCGACACCGACCTGCCCACGCGAGCAGCGCTGCTCGACGCGATCGCTGACGCGATCGATGCTGCGCGCGATGACCTTGTGCCCATCGCAATCGAGGAGAGCCGACTCGGCGTCGATCGACTCACCGGAGAGGTGGGGCGCACGAGCGGCCAGCTGCGGCTCATGGCCCAGGTCGTGCGCGACGGCGCTTTCCTGGGCGTGGTGCTCGACAAGGCGCTGCCCGACGTGACCCCGCCGCGGCCCGACCTGCGACGTATGAACGTCCCCCTCGGTCCGGTCGCGGTCTTCGCCGCCTCCAACTTCCCCTTCGCCTTCTCCACCCTCGGCGGCGACACGGCATCAGCGCTTGCGGCGGGCTGCCCGGTCGTGGTCAAGCCCAATCCCGGCCACCCGCGGCTGAGTGACGCGATCATGGCGGTCGCGCAGCAGGCGCTTGCCGATGCAGGTGCACCGCGTGGGGTGCTCACGATGGTGTCGCACGAGTTGCAGGACGGCATCGACCTTGTCAACGACGATCGCATCGAAGCGGTGGCCTTCACCGGCAGCCAGCGCGGCGGCCTCGCACTCGCGCGCCTCGCCGCTGACCGTCCGCGTCCGATCCCGTTCTACGGCGAGCTCGGCAGCATCAACCCAATGTTCGTGACGCCCAAGGCCGCTGCGGAGCGAGGTGCGGCGATCGCCGAAGGCTGGGTCGGCTCCTTCACTCTCGGTGCCGGACAGTTCTGCACCAAGCCCGGGTTGCTCGTCGCTCCGCGCGATGAGGCGATCCGTGCAGCGGCAGTCGCTGCGGTCGGCGGCGTGCCCGGACAGGGCATGCTCACCCAGCCCATCCGCGAGGCCTTCCTCCATGGCGTGAGCGAGCGAATCGATCTCGCGAGCGTCGACGTCCTGCACGGCGGTGGCTGGGAACAGGAGACCGACACCGTCCTGCCCACGCTCTTCGCCGTGCCCATTGCCGAGGTCATCGCGACGCCGGAGCTGATGGAGGAGTGCTTCGGCCCGATGTCACTACTCGTGGAGTACGACGACCCGAAGCAGATGCTGGCGCTCGCCGATGCACTGCCCGGACTCTTGGCTGCGGGCATCCACGGCGATGCGGGCGAGTCGATCGTCGATGAGCTCATGCCGCGCCTGGTCGCGCATGCCGGCCGCGTGCTGTGGAACGGCTGGCCTACCGGTGTGGCCGTCACGTGGTCGATGCAGCACGGCGGTCCCTATCCCGCGACGACGGCGCCGGCGACGACCAGCGTCGGTGCGGCGTCAGTGGATCGCTTCGTGCGCCCGGTGACCTGGCAGGGGATGCCGCAGGAGGTGCTGCCGGCACCTCTGCGCGACGGCAACCCGTGGGGCATTCCGCGGCGCGTCGATGGAGTCCTCGAAGTCAGTTAGGCCGTTACGGACACCGCGGGTGTCACGGCTCATTTGTCCACAATCTGAATTGAGTAGGGCATCTCCGTGGGATTCTGAGCCCGTGATCGGCTCCCGCATCCCGCCGAGTGTCGGCACGCGCGTGCTCGTGGCAGTCATCCTGACCGGCACGTTGTCGGTCTTGGACTCCACTCTCGTCGTACCCCTACTCACCACGATCGGCGACGATCTCGGGGGCGGGTCAGAGGTGTCCTGGCTTGTCGCCGGCTACCTGCTGACGTCCACCGTCACCATCCCCGTCTGGGGTCGCATCCTCGACCTGCGCGGCGAGCGTCAGGTGATGTGGACCGCCCTCGCCATCTTCTTGGTAGGCACGGTGGCTGCCGTGGCCGCACCTAGCATCGAAGCACTCATCGTCGCTCGACTCATCCAGGGCGTCGGAGCGGGCGGCATCGTGCCCGTCGGTCAGGCGATTCTCGCCGCACGCTGCACGAGTGAGGAGCGAGCGAGACTTCAGGTCTACTACAACGTCGCCTACGGCGCGGCGGCCGGACTCGGACCGCTCATCGGCGGAGCGATCGTCAACGTGTCGTGGCGATGGGCCTTCGCGCTGATCATCCCCATCATCTTCCTGGCGGGCGCGCTGCTCATCGGTCAGCTACACGACAAGACCCCCGAGGTGGAGACCCGGCGCTTCGACCTGGTCGGCAGTGTTTTGATGACCATCGCGCTGACCCTGCTCCTGCTCGGTATCGAGCGCGGATGGCTGGCATCGACTCTCGTGGGTGCGGTGCTGCTGGCGGTCTTCATCGCCCACGCGCTGCGGCGACGACACGGACTCGTGCCCTCAAGCCTGCTCACGTCACGCGTCATCCTCGCCACGGTCGGAGTCGCCTTCATCATCG
>JBMOIL010000268.1:0-2315 GCA_049317345.1 Candidatus Nanopelagicales bacterium | reverse complement strand
CTGGCCAGCGTGAAGTTGATCTTGCCCGGCTTCCAGACCTTCTGGGTGAGCACGAGAGCGGTCGGTGCCGGGTTGGTGAAGAGTGCACTCTCCTCCGTGCGGATCCCGATGTAGGAGTCAGCGCCCTTGGACAGGCCCGGGTTCCACACCATGTTGAGCTTGCCCTTCTGGCCGAAGCGCTGCTTCACCATGTCGGTGTGCTGCTTGGTCATCGCGGGCTTGCACTGACCAGCCTCGACGACGTTCTGCTTGTAGTTGGCGATGACGCCCTTGAGGCCGCCGTCTGACGAGAGGCCCTGCGCCCAGTCGATGCGCGTCCAGATCGAGATCTGGTTCTTCGAGCTCTTGTCGTTGTTGGTCTTGCCGATGAAGGTCTTGCCGGCAAAGCGGTCGGTGATCGCATCGTCGGTGATGAAGACATAGGGGAAGGTCTTCCCAATCTTCTTATTGACGATCTCGGCCTTGACGATGGTCTGCGCTGCCTTCGTCGGGCCCACGGACAGCCAGCGGTTGCCCTCGGTGGGGTTGAGCGGATACGTCACGCCATTCTGGTCGGTGAACGTGGTCGGCGGCGTGCTCGAGCCGGTCATGTTGACCACGCCGTAGATGATCTTCGGCGTGTTGTTGGGGAGCAGGATCGAGGCCGATCCTGAGGTGTAGAGACCGACGCAGGTGGGCGTCGGCGTATTGAGGATCGTGACGTTGCCGCCCATCTGGGCACAAGGCACGGGGTCGGCCGCGGCCGCGGGGCCAGCGGGGATAACGGCGAGGACGAGGCCGGCGGCGGCGAGGCCGGCGCCAGCGAGGGTAAGTGATCGCTTCATGCGCCCAGACTCTCATATGTCCGAGTTCAGATGCTCGTCGACGCGGCACCCTGGTTCTCCCCGATCTCGGGGGGCTCGATCTCCTCGGCCGTAGCCGCCTGGCCGGCGTTCATCGGCCGGATGGGCTCACAAAGATCCGCAGACGGCTTCCTGTTAAGGGGAAAGGCCCCGTTAGAGGGTGATACTTGCTCGGGCCACCGCAGCCCCTTAGCGTCATGGGGAGTTGGCGCCACGATAGGAGACGACATGAGCACGACGGAAGAAGCTGACACGCCCGACTCGATGACGATCATCGCCTGGAGCGGTGACCTCGACAAGCTCTGGCCGACCTTCATCCTGAGCTCCACCGGAGCGGCCAGCGGGATGGACGTCACCGTGTTCTTCACCTTCTGGGGCCTCTTCCCGCTGGTGAAGGAAGACGTGCGCATCACCGGCTACGACGCGATGACGAAGTCACTCGCCGGGATGAATCCTCCTGGATTCAAGAAGGCCAAGCTCTCCAAGCTCAACATGGGCGGCTCCGGCGCCTGGATGATGCGCAAGGTCGCGGACAAGAACAAACTCCTCCCTCCCGAGGAGCTCTTCGAAATGTGCAAGGAACTCGGCGTCAATCTCTGGCCCTGCCAGATGACCATGGACCTGCTCGGCATCAAGCCTGAGCAGATGGTCGAGGGTCTCGGCGAGCCGGTCGGTGCGGCCACCGCTCTGCAGAAGATGTCGAAGTCGAACATCAACCTCTTCATCTAGCTCACGCAACGCCACCCGAACGGAGTAGCCATGCCAGACGCAGCGAAGGTCGTCGATGCCAAGGGGCAGGCCTGCCCCATGCCCGTCCTCATGACGGCCAAGGGGATCAAGGAGATCGACAGCGGCCAGATCCTGCTGCTCGAGGCGACCGACAACGGAGCCCGCTCCGACATTCCCGCCTGGGCTACCCAGACCGGCAACGAGCTCGTCGAGTCCGTGGAGTCCGACGGCGTCATGAAGTTCTACATCCGGAAGAAGTGATCGCGTGCGCTATGGATTCGCCATCGATCAGCGGACGTGCATCGGTTGCCATGCCTGCACGGTGGCCTGCAAGACCGAGCACCAGATCCCGGTGGGGCAATTCCGCACCTGGGTGAAGTACGTCGAGAAGGGATCCTTCCCCGACACGACCCGGGAGATGGCGGTCCTGCGCTGCAATCACTGCACGGATGCCCCGTGCGTCCAGAGTTGCCCCACCGAGGCGCTCTTCACTCGTGATGACGGCATTGTCGACTTCGACAACTCTCGGTGCATCGGCTGCAAGATGTGCATGCAGGCATGCCCCTACGACGCGATCTACATCGACGAGGAGACCCACACCGCGGCCAAGTGCAACTTCTGCGCCCACCGCATCGACCAGGGCCTCGAGCCCGCCTGCGTCCAGGTGTGCCCCACCGAGTCCATCTGGGTCGGTGATCTCGACGATCCCCACAGTGGCATCCGCAAGCTGCTCAGCATCGAGCC
>JBMOIL010000267.1:0-2331 GCA_049317345.1 Candidatus Nanopelagicales bacterium | reverse complement strand
GTCCCCAGACCCGGCCGCTCGCGCAGCGGAATCCACATGAGGAGCACCACGACACTGGTGAAGAACGTGGCCACGCCAATCGAGATACCCGTGCGGATCGAGACTCCCTGCGCGAAGACCGTCCACGGCGCGTTGCCCAATGCGGCATCGACGAGCATCGCCTCACCCGTGCCGAAGAGCCACAGCCCGATGATGAGGACGACGAAGGTCGTGGGTCCCGTGCGCCAGCGCGAGCCCTCACTGCGCCAACGCGTGCGCGGGATGCTGCGCGAGGGAATGACTCGATGCCATACCTCACGCACTCCCACGTGGGCGGACACTACCCCGTCGTATGAGAGCTACTCGATGATGGCGCGTCGTGGGCCGATGCTCCACGCAAGGTAGTTCCACGCCCAGTCAGCGAGCACGCTCACGCGGTTGCGGCCCCCGGCGAGATAGACCACGTGCAGACCGAGCCAGGCGAGCCAAGCGGGCGTGCCGTGCAGGCGCAACCCTTGGGGGGTTTCGGCCACAGCACGGCGGCGACCGATCGTCGCCATCTGTCCCTTGTCGAGGTAGCGGAAGGGCTCCATCAACTTGCCTGTCGCGAGGGCCGTGATGTTGCGTGCCACGTGCCGGCCCATCTGCATGGCCACGGGGGCGACCATCGGCAGGGGAGCGTCTCCATCAACGCTAAATGCGGCCGTGTCACCCACCACCCAGACGTCAGGCGCGCCCGGCAGCCGCAGGAATTCGTCGACGACGAGCCGCCGGGAAGGCCCGGTTGTGCCCAAATCAGACCAGCGCTCGGGAGCGGCGACCCCTGCCGCCCAGACGACAGTCCCCGCAGGCAGGATCTCGCCGGACTTCAGGTGCACATCTCGCTCGTACATCCGGTCCACCGCTGTGTCGACCTTGACCGTGACGCCGAGATCCTCCAATTCCTCCTTGGCATGCGCGCTCGACTCCTCCGTGAAGGAGGGGAGGAGGCGTGGACCGGCTTCGACGAGGGTGACCGTCGCCTTGTCGGCGATGTCGGGGTATTCCCGCACCAGGCTGCTCTGGAGTTCGGCCACTGCGCCGCTCACCTCGACACCCGTCGGCCCGCCACCGACGACGACCACGCGCAAAGCCTCGCGTGGCAGGCGCCCCTCTTGCACGTCTTCATACGTGTTGAGCAAGCGGGACTTGATGCGACGAGCGTCCGCGATCGACTTCATCTGCAGGGCATGCTCCTCGACACCGGGAATACCGAACGTGGTCCCCACGCTCCCGGTCGCGATGACGAGCTGGTCGTAGCTGAAGTCCTGGCCGTCGTAGAGACGGATGCGATGCGCCTGAGGGTCGATGCGGATGACGTCGCCCCGGACGAAGGTCACACCAGGAATCGCTGCTCGGACGGGGTATGCGATGTCGTCCTCGGGTAATGCACCCGTGGCCACCTGGTAGAGGAGCGGACTGAAGAGTTGGTAGGGGTGGCGGTCGACGATGACGACGTCGATCTGCTGGTTTTTGCGCAGCAGCTTGGCCGCATCCAGGCCTGCGAACCCGGCCCCGATGATGACAACCTTCATGCGCTTCATGACGAGATGGTGCCAGTCATGGCGGAAAGCTGCCAGTTAGCCCCCGGAACAGGCTTGCGCGACAGGAAGGGTTGCGGGTGTATCGACGGTGAGCTCGGCGTAGAGGCGATCGCATTCCGTCGCCACGGACTCACTCTGCAGGACCACCTCGCGCAGAATGGCGACAGCCTCGTCCACACCGGCGGCATCGCGCACGGTCAGCAACTGGCCGAGCACCTGTTCGTAGGTGGACAGGGACGCGCCTGCTGTCGGAGGCGCCGAGAGGCGCGCGCGGTCAGCCTCGGTGAGTTCGGGCAGTTCCACTCCGTGACGATGTGCCTGCCCGGCGATGACCTCCGAGACAGTGGGCAGCTCGTCGATCGCCGTACCCGAATCACTACGCCAGGCACCCCAGACGAGAGCACCGACCACGCCCAGCGTGATGACAGCCAGGACGATCACAAAGGCGCGGGCCACGGCACGAGGGTACGTCGTCCCGTCGGGTCCACGCTGACTGAGCACGCGGCCCCTAAAGTCCTTACATGGTCCAGTCGTCGCCACAGGCAGCCCCTGAGTCCGCCGTCGGCACCGAGCGACGCTGGTGGTCCCTCCTGGGGCTGTGCCTCGTCACAGCACTGGTGTGGGTGACGGCAAGCGACATTTCCATCGCGCTGCCGACCATCGGCCGCGACCTGGGCGGGACGATGGACACCCTGCAGTGGGCCGTCAACGGCTACTTCCTCGCCGGCGCACTCATCATCGTCGGCGGCCGGGTCGGCGACATCTACGG
>JBMOIL010000266.1:0-2377 GCA_049317345.1 Candidatus Nanopelagicales bacterium | reverse complement strand
AGCCGCAGCATGAGAACGACTAAACAAATTGTCCCGCGCCAACAAACCAGAGACTGCTCTATCTGTCCCGGGTGTTTCCAGGAGGCCTCGAATCGTTTCCAGTGTGCGCTTCGAGCAGCAATAGGGCCCCGAAAAGCCCTTGCAACGTCTGGGTTTTGGAATTGTGACCAAGCCCCCACCCGCGTGAGGGCACGCCCTCGTCAGGCCATGAGTATAGGCGCGGCTCTAGGGCACCTTCTGCGGGACCTGAGCGCTCAGTGCTGCGTCGTAAGCCGAGTGGATCCAGCCGTGTGCCCACACCGCACCCACCACACGGTCGGCGACATCGCTGTTCTCGAGATCGACCTGTCCGGCCACTTGCCGAGCGGTGGCGATGAAGCCCGACTCGGGGGGAACCGTGCCCCGCGGGCTGCCCTCGAGCGTGTCGCTGGTGCTCGTCCACGCTTCGGCGGTACGGCGCGCATCCTGTTCGAGGGGTGCACCGAGGGCCGGCACGAGCGAATCGATCGGTGGTCGGTCCGATGACCAGCCTGAGATGAGGTGTCCGCCGACGGTCAGGGTGCGAAGGTTGTCGATGACGTGTTGCCACGCATTCGCCTGAGCGACGGCATCGGCTGCGCGCGAGCTCAGTGACACCTCGATCACCTCACGGGATCTCGAGAAGGCCGCTGTGGACTCCATGAGTTCGGTCGGGGAGACGCGTTGGCCACCTTCGACCAGATCCGCGACGGCATCGGTCAGGACGCCGCTCGCGCGTCGTATGGCATCGACGACGTTCCCGAGCAGCCCTGAGAGGACCCCCCGGGGCCACATCAGCAGGGCGACGATGACGCTAATGGCAGCCCCGTAGCCGATATCGATAATGCGTTGGCTGGCGAGGCTCAGCTCCGGGGGCCAGTCGGCGATGCTGAAGGCCACGATGACCAAGAGCGAGAACGCCGCCTGACCGACGATGTAGGCGGTGGTCGCCTGCGTGTAGATGGCAAGGAAGGTCACCAGGACCATGCAGACCCAGAGAAGGCTCAGGTGGTTGCCGTTCGTCACGAGCAGGAGGTAGCCGATGAGGGCACCGATGAAGGTGCCGCCGAGCGCCAGCAGTGAGGTCTTGATCGTGGAGACGCCGTCCATGCGGAGGGTTCCAAAGACGCCGAGCACGACCCAGAAGCCGTGATCGATGCCGACAACCTCAACGACCAGTGTTGCGAGCGCGAGGCCGACGCCCGTGCGAAGGGCGAGGCGCATCCACGGCGAACGCAGCGACACTTGATGCGCGAGATCCTGCCAGGGATGCGTCAGGGGTGGTTCGGGTATCGAATGCTTCGACTCGTCGAAATGTTCCTCAGGTGCCCGGAGCACCCGGCGCACCAGGATGTTCAGGCCCACAACCGCGAAGCCCATGGCGCGATCGGGGAACGCCGCGTCGACGAGATCCACACGATCTGCGGGGGTCCCGAGCGATGCCTGACCCAGCGCGGCGACCGCGCTATCCCACTGCTCCTGCCATAGGTCCACTACGGGAGCGGCGGAGGGGCACTCACCCTTCGACTCAAGGGCGTCCGCCGTCGTGCGCAGACAGGCACCGCTCGCGGTGATGAGTTCGGATGTGCGCGGCAGACCGCTCACCGGCTGTTGGTAGCTGCTGCCACGGCCTACGGCCGTGAGCAGTGCCTCGACCTGGCCCGCGAGGAGGAGAAGTGCTCGATCGGGAGCGCGCAGACCTGCGGCGCGAAAGGGGTTCCCGAGGTAGGAGCCCTGGAGTTGCTCCAGAGACGCAGAGATCGCCGACCGGTCGATGGCCTTGTCCGCTCCGCGGTTGTCGATGGCGTCGGCCAGGGTGCGCAGTGACGCCACGCAGGCGGCGCGCACGGGTGCGAGGTCGCGCCGCGGGAAAAGGAGCAGCGTGACGGGTATAGAGACGGCAACGGCGATACCCCAGCCCGCGACCAGATGGGGGATGGCATCGATGGATGTCGCCGCCATCGCACTCGCGGTGTACACCGCTGTCAGCGCAGGGCAGGCATTGGCGAAGTATCCGCGCAGGACGACAAGGAAGGCGAGACCACCCGTCACGAAGAAGGTCACGATCACGATTGACGGGATGCTGAGCGCGGCGAGGCCCCCCACGACCACCAAGGCTGCCCCCACGACGCCTGTGGCCAGGAGGGAGGCGGTGCGACGACGCATGCTTCCGCCGAAGTCCGCGGTGCCGAGCAGCGCGACCGACCCGAAAGTGGCGAGCACGGCAGTCGGAGTGCCAGGGAAGGCGTAGAGGGAAATCGCCATGGCGGTCGTCACCCCGACCGCGGCACGGATGCCGCGGTGCAGCCCGACGTGGCCGGGGTCGACGATGCGCAGCGCCACGTGCCGACCTTAGCGA
>JBMOIL010000265.1:0-2392 GCA_049317345.1 Candidatus Nanopelagicales bacterium | reverse complement strand
CCGGACTATCCGATGTACTTCCTCAATGTCCTCGCGGGACCGGCCGAGGAGCGCACGATGGCCTTCTGCGACGACCCCAACCACCACTGGATCCGCGGCACCTGGACCGACACGGATCCGCGACTGCCGATGACCTCGGCCGCAGGGAGGATTCGATGAAGCGCATCGGCATCGCCGTACTCGGACTCGGCTGGATGGGGCAGGCGCACTCGCGCTCCATGCTGCGCATCCCCTCGCTCTTCCCCGACCGCAGCTTCCAGCCCGAACTCGTCGTCTGCGCGGACACCGAGGCTGAGCGACGCGAGCGCGCGGTGCGCGACTTCGGCTTCGCCCGCGCCACCGCCGACTGGACCGAGGCCGTCGCCGCACCCGACGTCGACGCGGTGTGGGTGACCGCACCCAACATGCTCCACGTGCCGATGATCCAGGCGGCCGCCGCAGCCGGGAAGGCGATCTTCAGCGAGAAGCCCATCGGCGGGACTCCCGCTCAGACCGTGCAGGCCTACGCCGCAGCCAAGGCGGCCGGTGTCCTCACCGGTGTGGGCTACAACTACCTATGGTCGCCGCTCGTGCTGCATGCGCGGGCGATGATCGCCGCGGGCGAGCTCGGTGAGATCACCCACTACCGTGGCCGCTTCCTGTCGATGTACGGCTCCGATGAGATGGGCCTGCTCACCTGGCGCTTCAAGCTCGCCGAGGGTGGATACGGCGTGAGCTCGGACATCCTCAGCCACTCGGTCTCACTCGCACATGCACTGGCTGGCCCGATCACCGAGGTCGTGGGCATGCAGCACACCGTCATCACCGAGCGCCCCGTGCCCCAGGGTGCTGCGAGTCACTACGGCCGCGGCACGCCCGGTGATCCCACCGGTCCCGTGGAGAACGAGGACTTCGCATCCATGCTGTGCCGCTTCGCCAGCGGCGCGACGGGCACGTTCGAGACCTCGCGCACGACCATCGGGCCGGAGAGCCAGAACGCCTTCGAGATCTACGGCACCAAGGGGGCTCTCGCATGGAACTTCGAGCGGCTCAACGAGTTGCAGTACTACCGGCACGACCCTTCAAGCAAGGAGACCGGCTGGACGACGATCTTCGGTGGGGACCGCTTCCCCTTCCACGGCGCCTTCGTGCCGGGGCAGGCCAATGCGATCGGCTTCGAGGACATCGTCGCGACCGAGGACCTCGCGTTCCTGGAGGCCCTCGCGACCGGGGGCGACTTCTCCCCCGGCTTCCGTGAGGCCGTCGATATCGTCAGCGTGCAGCAGGCCCTCATCACCTCGTGGGATTCACGCCGGTGGGAGTCCGTCGTCGACCTGGGAGCACACGCATGAGGATCACCACCGCCGAGGCGATCGTCCGCTACCTCATCGCGCAGCGGGTGCTCGTGGAGACGGTGCCCGGACGCGAAGCCGAAGAAGCGCCCCTCTTCCCCGGCGTCTTCGCGATCTTCGGCCACGGCAACGTCACCAGCCTCGGGCACTCCCTCGAGATGCACCGTGACGCTCTGCCCGTCTGGCGCGGCCAAAACGAGCAGGGCATGGGTCTCGCCGCGGCGGCGTTCAGCAAGGCCAAGCGCCGCCAACAGATCATGGTCGCTACGTCGTCCGTCGGCCCAGGCGCGACCAATATGGTCACGGCGGCTGGCATGGCCATGGCCAATCGCCTTCCGGTGCTCTTCATCGCCGGAGACACCTTCCACTCTCGACTGCCCGATCCCGTCCTCCAGCAGGTCGAGCACTTCGGCACTCCGTCGATGACGGTCAACGACTCCTTCCGCCCCGTGGTGCGCTTCTGGGATCGCATCACCGATCCGGCGCAGGTGCTCAGCGCGCTGCCCCAGGCGATCAGCGTCATGCGCGATCCGGGTGAGTGCGGGCCGGCGTTCCTCGGCCTGCCGCAGGATGTCGCCGCGATGGCCTACGACTTCCCCGACGAGTTCTTCGAGGAGCGTGTGCACGCCCCCATCCGTCCACGCGCCGATCTCAGCGAACTCGACCGTGCCGCAGCAGTGCTTCGCGCTGCGGAGCGGCCGCTCATCATCGCGGGCGGAGGCGTGCACTATTCGCTGGCCGAGGACGAGCTTGCCGACTTCGCCATGCGCCACGGCATCCCCGTCGTAGAGACGGTCGCGGGCAAGTCCACTCTGCTGTGGGACCACCCTCGCTACGGCGGCCCGGTCGGCGTCACGGGTGCTTCGCCGGCCAACGAACTCGCTTCGCGCGCGGACGTGATTCTCGCTGTGGGCACCCGCCTGCAGGACTTCACGACCGGCTCATGGACCGTCTTCGATCCGCAGGCGATGTTCATCGGACTCAACGCCGCGCGCTTCGACGCCGTCAAGCACCGTGCACTCCCCGTCGTGAGCGATGCTCGCGAGGGGCTCCTCGAGCTC
>JBMOIL010000264.1:0-2396 GCA_049317345.1 Candidatus Nanopelagicales bacterium | reverse complement strand
TGCCCTGCAGGATCCCCTGGGTGCCGATGTAGATCCACGACCCTGCCGTCATCTGGCCGTACATCGTGAGGCCGAGCTGCTCGAGGCGGCGGAACTCCGGCCAGTTGGCCCAGTCACCGACGAGGTTGGAGTTGGCGATGAGGACACGCGGCGCCCACTCGTGGGTGCGGAAGACACCGACGGGGCGACCGGACTGCACGAGCATCGTCTCGTCGTCGGCAAGCGTGGTGAGCGTGCGAATCATCGCGTCGAAGGACGCCCAATCGCGAGCAGCGCGACCCGTGCCGCCGTAGACGACGAGCTTGTCCGGATGCTCGGCCACCTCGGGGTCCAGGTTGTTCTGCAGCATGCGCAGTGCGGCCTCCTGCGGCCAACTGCGTGCAGTGAGGGTCGTGCCGCGAGGCGCGGATACGGGGCGAGCTCCGGGCAGTGCGTCGGACATGTCAGTCCTCCGGTCGGTTGATGGAGTTGAGCGGTCCGGTGACGGTCTCGACGGCGCGGACGACGGATCCGTCGCGTACGAGGTCGGTAACCGCGGCGATCTCGGGGGCCAGATGGCGGTCCGGGCCGGGGCCGGGCACGGTCTCGCGGAGCAGCGCGACCACCGCTGCGGTGGCATCGGCCGGGGAGAGCGGGGCGCGCAGGTCCAGTGCTCGCGCGGCGGTGAGGATCTCGATGGCCAGGACCGCGGCGAGGCCGTCGACTGCGGTGCGCAGCTTGCGGGCGGCTGACCAGCCCATGGAGACGTGGTCCTCCTGCATCGCACTGGAGGGGATGGAGTCGACACTGGCGGGCACGGCGAGGCGCTTGAGGTCGTGCACGATCCCCGCCGCGGTGTACTGCGCGATCATGTGCCCGCTGTCGAGCCCGGCCTCGTGCGCGAGGAAGGGCGGCAGCCCATGGCTGCGGTTTCGGTCGAGCATGCGGTCCGTACGCCGCTCCGACATGCTCGCGACGTCAGCGACGGGGATGGCGAGGAAGTCGAGGGCGTAGGCGACGGGGGCGCCATGGAAGTTTCCATTGCTCTCCACGCGACCATCGAGGGTCACGACCGGGTTGTCGATGGCGGCGGCGAGTTCGCGCTCGGCGACGACACCGCAGTAGTCGAGGGTGTCGCGAGCGGCCCCGTTGACCTGGGGTGAGCAGCGCAGGGAGTAGGCGTCCTGCACGCGGGTGTCGTCCGGGCCCGCGTGGCTCGCCACGATGGGCGAGTCGCGCAGGACGCGGCGCATGTTGGCCGCGCTGATGCGCTGGCCGGGGTGGGGGCGCAGCCGCTGCAAATCGTCAGCGAGCACCTTGTCGGTGCCCAGGAGGGCCTCGATGGACATAGCGGCCGAGATGTCGGCAGTGGTGAGGAGCACCTCGAGGTCCGCGAGGGCGAGCACCAGCATGCCGAGCATGCCGTCGGTGCCGTTGATGAGCGCGAGCCCTTCCTTCTCGGCCAACTCCACCGGCGCGAGCCCGGCCGCAGCGAGCGCGTCGGCAGCAGGCACCAGCGCACCCGTGCGATCACGCACGTCACCCTCGCCCATCAGCGCGAGTGCGATGTGCGACAGCGGTGCGAGATCACCGGAGCAGCCGAGCGATCCGTGCTCGCACACAGTCGGCAGGATCCCGGCGTTCATCATGGCGGCGTAAGCCTGCGCGGTCGACGGGCGCACTCCGGTGCGTCCGGTGGCGAGGGTGTGCAGGCGCAGCAGCATCGTTGCGCGCACGACCTCGGGCTCGACCTCAGGACCCCACCCCGCGGCGTGCGAGCGGATGAGCGACTTCTGCAGGTGGGCGCGCGACTCCGGCGGGATGTGCACGGTGGCGAGTGCACCGAATCCGGTGGAGATGCCGTACGCCGGTTCCGGTGACGCGGCGAGCCCCTCGACAATCGCGCGCGAGCGCCCCATCTCCGCCAAAGCCTCCTCGGTGAGCTCGATCGTCTCGCCACCCCGGGCGACGGCGACGACATCGGCGGCGGTGAGAGGGGCGGGGCTCACGCGGACGGTCATGGGTGACATCCCAGCGCATCGCCTCGAAAGGCCCAACATGGCCCCGGTGGAGTCCGCTTCGCGGTTACTGTCATGGATATGGCGATCCAGGGACTCAGGCGAATCGCCATCGCGGCTGTCCTTCTTGGGTCACTCACCGCGCCTGCCGCGTCCGCGATGCCCGACACCCGCGACGCCCCTCCTCCGCGGGTCGCGGTGTGGCAGGGCGCCATGGCAGGACCGGAGGGTACCTCACCCGATGCGACGATCCGCCAGCTCGTCATGGTCTCCACGGATGCGCGTTCACTGCGGGTGAGGTTCAGCAACCACTTTGGCACGACACCGCTCATCATTCGCGAGGTCTGGGCGGGCAAACCTGTGGCGAGCAGCACGGCGCGCCTCGTGGGCGACTCCAAC
>JBMOIL010000263.1:0-2405 GCA_049317345.1 Candidatus Nanopelagicales bacterium | reverse complement strand
ACGATCGCTACTTCCTCGACAACGTCGCCCAGTGGATCCTCGAGCTCGACCGCGGTCACGCCTATCCCTATGAAGGCAACTACTCCGTCTACCTCGAGAAGAAGGCTGCGCGGCTCAAGGTTGAGGGCCAGCGCGACGCCAAGCTCAAGAAGCGACTCACGGATGAGCTCGATTGGGTGCGCTCCAGTGCCCGCGCTCGCCAGACCAAGAGCCGCTCGCGACTCGAGCGTTACGAGGAGATGGCAGCCGAGGCGGAGAAGACGCGCAAGCTTGACTTCGATGAGATCCAGATCCCGCCGGGCCCGCGCCTGGGCAATGTCGTCGTCGAGTCGGATCACCTCACCAAGGCCTTCGGCGACCGCGTGCTGCTCGATGACCTGTCCTTCACGCTGCCGCGCAACGGCATCGTCGGCGTGATCGGCCCGAACGGCGTAGGCAAGACGACGCTCTTCCGCATGATCGTGGCCGCCGCAGAGGGCGGCTCCGATGACAAGGACGAGCTGCCGACCTCCGGCGACATCAAGGTAGGCGAGACCGTCACCCTCTCCTACGTCGATCAGAGTCGCGCAGGCCTCGATCCGAAGAAGAACGTCTGGGAGGTGGTCTCCGACGGGCTCGACTGGATCAAGGTCGGTCAGGTCGAGATGCCCTCACGCGCCTACGTCTCCGCCTTCGGGTTCAAGGGTCCGGATCAGCAGAAGCCCGCGGGAGTGCTCTCCGGAGGTGAGCGCAACCGCCTCAACCTCGCGCTCACGCTCAAGATGGGCGGCAACCTCCTGCTGCTCGACGAGCCCACCAACGATCTCGACGTCGAGACGCTCGGGTCGCTGGAGAACGCCCTCCTGGAGTTCCCCGGCTGCGCGGTCATCACCTCTCACGATCGGTGGTTCCTCGACCGCATCGCGACGCACATCCTCGCCTACGAGGGCGACTCCCAGTGGTTCTGGTTCGAGGGCAACTTCGAGTCCTATGAGAAGAACAAGGTGGAGCGCCTGGGTATCGAGGCGGCACGGCCCCATCGGGCGACCTACCGCAAGCTCACCCGCGACTAGGCCTCCTCGCTTCGAGTTGCCCCCGCCGCTCGCAGGGGGGAGGCTTGCCGGATGCGCGCATCTGACCGGGTCTGCTGATGTCTACATCCAGCGCGCTCACGGCCCTGGCCCTGCCCGAGCATGAGGGCCGGCTCCTCGCCGCACATCTTGATCGTCTTGCTGCGTGGGATCCCGCTGGTCATCTTCGCGTGGTCGCGCGCGGAGGTGCTGTGGGTGTGTACGCCGCTCCGCCCATGCGTGTCATCAGCTTTGTCGCGCTGCCGCTGCGCGTGCCAGCGGTGGACGACATCGACGTGTCCGCCCGCATCGCGGACGTGCGCACGGGTCTGCGGACGGAGTCGGGTGTGACGGATCTGCGTCTCCCCGAGCCTGCGGTGGGATCGCCCGGGCTCGCGATGCTTCCGCCTTCAGAAGGCTGGCAGTTGCCGATCCACGGCGTCTCCGGCGATGTCGTGCCCGGTGTCGATGCTGCTGTCGCAGAGTTCCGCCGCCGAGCCTCATCGGTCGTGGACCCGCAGGTGCTTGCCGAGCAGATCTGGGAGCGGCCGTCCTTCGGTGGCCTGCCCCTGCGTGTGCTCCATGCGGCGCGGCGCCTAGGTTTCCTCACCGACGACGCCTCGCGGGTGACCGCGTGCACCATGACGGGCTGGAAGAGGTTGACCACGGTCCGGGGACAGGTCTTCGTACGCACCCAGACGCCTACTCAGCGCCCCGACCTCAGCCTCGTGCAGTAATTGGCCGAGTCACTCAGGTGATCGGCTGGTTGATCATGGCGAATGCGGCGCTGGCGAGATAGCCCCAGAGCTCAGCTTCGTCCTCGGGATCCATGTTGCGGGCCATCACGGCAGCCTTCATGTGCTCGAGCCATCGGTCGTGTGCGCCCACCCCGATGACGTAGGGGGCGTGACGCATGCGCAGCCTCGGGTGCCCCCGCTCATCGGAGTACGTCGTCGGGCCACCCCAGTACTGCTCGAGGAACATGCGCAGGCGATCCTCGGCCGGGCCCAGATCCTCGTCGGGATACATCGGCCGTAGCACGGGATCCTGGGCGACGCCGACGTAGAAGTCGTGGACCAGGGCCGTGAAGAATTCGTGGCCGCCGAAGCGTTCGTAGGCGGTGACCTCTTCCGGGGCGTCCATGAGGTCATTCTGCATGTCAGACCCCGCACCTACTTTTGGCCATGCGTTTCCAGGTCACCACGCTGTGAGAACGGTGCCACAGGTCTCCTTTCCGCAGGGTCCATGGATTTGTGCATTGCAATATGTGGTTACGGATGGGAGGATGGCCGATGCAGGATGGAAAGGAAGGTGGGGCGTGGCACGCAAGAGTGACTTGGTAGGAGCGGATTCGGA
>JBMOIL010000262.1:0-2430 GCA_049317345.1 Candidatus Nanopelagicales bacterium | reverse complement strand
ATCGATTCCACCAAGGCCGACAGCCCCGACATGCGCGCCCTGCGTGCCCGGATCGTGCGCGATGCCTTCGCCGCGCGCCCCGACCGAGGTGCGCCCGTGCGCATCCCGGAATCCTGGGTGCCCCGTGTCACCGGCTGGGCGGACGACGACCTCGCCGTGCTGCGAGCGACATCGGCGATCATCGTGGGGTCGGAGTCTGACCTCACGGTGGAGCCACCCGCGGGACCCTCTGGCCCCGGTGCCAGCGCCGACGACGTGGCTCGAGCGGCGGGCGCGGCCATCGCGTATCTGGCCGCGGCGGGCACCTAGACTGCCGACGTGCTCGTCCTCGTCTGCGGTATGCACCGCTCCGGTTCCACGCTCGTGTGGCAGATCACCCGGCAGTTGCTCGATGGAGCTCCGGGCCTGCGCAATCCGAGGGGTGTTTCGACCGAGGAGTACCCGGCCGCTGCAGGGAATCCCGATGACCTGCTCATGGCGAAGGTGCACTTCCGCCCGGCCCTGGATCGCGGGGAATTCCCCGACGAGGGTGCCCGCTACCTCTACACCTACCGGGACCCTCGCGATGTCGTCGCCTCGCTCTACCGCAAGGGCCGCTACAAGCCCGACGATCCCGAGCGTGGCGCTCGCCCCAGCAGGCTCATCGTCCGGCGAGAGTTGCGCGGCGACGAGTTCTGGACATCGAAGTCCGACGTGTGGATCGGTCGCTACGAGGACTTCCGCGACGACGTCCCCGGCCTCGTGAGGACCCTTGCCGATTACCTCGACATCTCGGTCGATGACGCGCGGGTCTCCACGATCGTGGCCGAGGTCGACCTGGCCGCCCAGGAGGAGCGGGCCAAGGCGGCGCGCGAACGAGGAGTCGACGACGACTTGCGCGTCACCTCCAACCACATCACCGACGGACGCGAAGGCGCATGGCGCGACACGCTCACACCCGAGGAGCTCGTCGCGATCGAGGCCGAGAGCGCTCGCTGGCTCGTCGAGCACGGCTACGCCGTCGAGACCGAGGTCGGCCGACGCAAGACCGCCGACCTGCGCGGCGCTGATGTGCCTGCACGCGAGCCGGCCCCGCGCGCCACTCCCCCGCGTCGCCGCGGTCGCGAGCGCTGGGCAGTGCCGCTGCTCGTCATCGCTGCCGTGCTCGGCATCGTCGGAGCGCTCGCCGCCTTCCTCGCGCCTGCACTCTCCGTGATCCCCTGGGTCATTGCTCTGGGATCGGGAGTCGTGGGCGGCTACCTCTGGGGCCGAGAGGGCCACGCGCTCCTTCCGCGCCGGCGTCGCTGACATGGCGCGCCGGGTCGTCCTGCACATCGGTCCGCGCAAGACCGCAACGACGTACCTGCAGCGCGTCCTCCAGGCATTGGTCCTCGAGGAGCGTCTCGATCCCACGGTCTATCCCATCGCCACCCGCGACCGCACCGATCACAACCACGTGCCAGGCCTGATCGACCTCGCGCGCGAGGCAGGCGCCATCGGCCTGCAGGAAGACGCCTGGCGGGATCAGGACGGCAGTGACGCCCAGGCCCTCGTCGACGCCGTGCTGGCCGCGCCCGGGCCCGTGATCCTGTCAGCGGAGGCGCTCTCCGTGCTGCCGGCCGAGGGCGCCCGCGCCGTCATCACCGCCTTCGCCCCTGCGAACGTCGATGTCGTCATCACGGCACGCGACCTGGGACGCGTGATCCCCAGTTCGTGGCAGCAGCACATGCGCAACGGCAACTTCGAGTCGTACGCCGACTACCTCGCCCTACGCGTCGAGGAGCGCGCCTCGCGGGTCTACGAGACGGAATTGCGGCGCGGTTTCTGGCGGGCCTACCGCTACGCCGACCTGGCGCTGCGGTGGCAGGCGGCAGGAGCCCAGTCCGTGAGCGTGGCGACCGTGCCCGGAGCAGGGGCACCTACCGACACGGTGTGGCGCAGGTTCATCGAGGTGGCAGCGGTGCCGGAATTGCCGGAGGCGCCCCCTGCGATCGCCGACGACCGAGCCAATGTCTCGCTCACCGGTGCGGAGACGTTCGCGATCTACGGCTTCAATCTCGCGGCTCGCGCCTCCGGACAGGGACGTCGGGATGTGCGCTCCGCCCATCGCGCGCTCATCCGCCGGGGCTGGCTCGAGCGTCCCGACCGCGGCTCACGCCTCGGCATTCCCCTGGACATGCAGCCCCTCGTCGCACAGTGGGCTGACGAGGATTCCGCCGCTCTCGCCGAGATCGGCGTCCCCGTGGTCGGCGATCTCACAGACTTGATCGCGGCGGCCGGCGGTGAGGAAGGAGTGCCAAACGCCGACGAGGTCGCCCGTGCTGCCGGCGCGGCACTGGCACTGCGCGGGCGACGCTCGCAGGAGGACGACGACTGACGCGCCGTCAGCCTCGGGACCACTCCTCGAGCTGCCGGACGAAGGCCGGGCCGTCGATCGACCAGTTGGCATGG
>JBMOIL010000261.1:0-2443 GCA_049317345.1 Candidatus Nanopelagicales bacterium | reverse complement strand
CCGGGCACGACTCCCCCGGCGTAGGGCATGTCATTCCACACGCGCTCCGAGCGACGCGTGTTGTCCGGCTTCAATCCGAGGCGTGTGCCGCCGACCGCGGTGACCCACGGCGATGTCGCCGGGTAGGACACGGTGGGCTCACCGGTCTCCTCGGCGACCTCGGCGCCGCACGCGGACGATCCGTTGTCTCCGGTCGACACGGCGACCGACGTGCCCACGATGGCGGCCATACGCAGCAGGTCTTCGTTGAGCTGGACGATCTCGGCCGGGCCCACCTCGACCTCGCACTCTCCGTAGGAGATGGAGACTGCGTCGGGCACCTGCGTGCCCTCGAGCATGCGGGCGAAGGCATCGGTGAAGCCGAGCTCGGAATTCGTGATCTGCAGGAGGGTGAGGCTCTCGGCCCGTGACAGCACCGATGACGCGGTGATCAGGTCGAGGTGCGTCTCGGCAGATGCATTGACAAAGGGCTCGGGCACTCCGGTCCCCGTCACGATGTCGATAGCCGGCTGGGTGTAGCCGAAGCATTCCGCTGCCACCTCGATATCGACAGGGTCATAGCCACCGCCGAGGGAGACAATCGTCAGTCGAGCGCCGACACCTCGGACCCCCTTGGCAGCGAGCGCGGGGGTGCCATATGCCTGCTGGATCTGCGCAGGCACGTAGACGGCCTTCTCAGTGACCGCCGGTGCATCGCATACGCCCGACGGAATGGTGCCGAGGTTACGCGGCCATGACACGGGGCTTCCCTTGGAAGCCAGGAGATCGCTGAGCTCCTCCACCGTGTCCGGATCCACACCGGGAGAGTCGGCAGCGGAGTCGTACTCGGCGTAGGAGGCAATCATTTCGGCGACAACTCCCGCAAGGGGTGCGGGCGCCTCGGCGAAGACGTCGCCGTCCATGATCGCGAAACTCACGTAGGGGGACGCGGTGGTCGCCGGCGTGATGACCATTCGGGCGCCGTAGACCTTCTCCCACTCTTTCACCGTCGCGGTGAGACGTGCGGTGATGCGCCCCTTGTCAATGCTCACGTCGATGCCCAGCGGCTGGGCAGTAGTGCGCAGTCTCGTGATGGCCTTCGACTTTGCGCCGTACGCCTTGCCCGCGTTTAGCAGGGAGGGATGATCGCGATAGAGCAGATTGCCCGGCGTGGAGCGCTCGACCGCGGCCGCATCGAGCGCCTTGCGATCACGCGGCAGGCCGACGATGAAGGTGACCTCCGGGTTGTCCGCGCGGATCGCGGCGGACTGCGCGGATTCCGCAGCGGCGTCGGGCTGCGCTGCTGCCACGGGTGCGATGAGGGCCCCCGCCAGGAGTGAAGCTGACGCGATCAGGATCAGGGGGCGGCCACGCATGCGCATGACCCTAGCCCGGATGGCTATCGGACGTACGTCTGGCCACGTGAGAGGTCGAGGGATGAGCACGGCCCCGGCCCCACGACGGCCGTGAGGGCAGCACCGTCAGCGGAGAGGCGCACCTTGACCGACTGGCTCGGATTCGACCAGCAGTGTTCCTGGCCAGCAGCCACCGACATTGGATCGCGCCACGTATCAGATCCCGGACCCTGCTTGCTGATCATCATCTGGACGAGCGGCCTGGCAGCGTTGAGTCCGCCGATGCGGATCGTGTTGCGAGGATCGACGTTGAAGACGATCTGCGACTGGTACTGACCGGCGGGCATCCCCTCATTCCACGTCTCCCCGCGATACGTGAGGGAGTTGACCTTGGCATCGCTGAAGAACCACATGCCTTGCGCGGTGCCCACCTTGCCCTGCGAGATCGTGCCGCAAGGCGTGCCAGGCACGGGATCGGTCGACGGAGCACCCAGTTTGGCGAGCCAGCGCTCGCGTTGTGCTCCGGCGTAGAAGTCATAGGGGCAGACTGCATAGAGTTCCCCAGAAGCTCCAGGGGACGACGTGAACCGAGCCTGATTGATGAAGGTGTTCGTGCGACTCGAGTCCTCAACCCTGAGATCGAAGGCCACGCTCTTGCCCGCCTCACCCTCGAACCACCCGATCTGCTCCCCCGCCTTGATGAGCGTCGGCGTGACCGGCTGCCCGGCGCTCGAAGGCACCGGTTCCTTCGGCACCACGCTCGCGACCGCTCCGACGACGCCCTTGACGTGGTAGAGCTGCACCGTGACGCCACAACCCGCGTCGAAGAAGAGGGAGTACTCCGGCTTGTACGCCGGATCCGTGCCGATCTTGTAGTAGGCCGCCTGATTCAAGGTCATGTCGACTGGCGCATACAGCGGCAGTTTCTGACCATCCAGGGACGGCTTGGAGTGCACGTAGGAGCGGACGGAGAGCACACCACCGTAGGCAGTCTGCTCACCGATAGGGACGACGACCTGCACCTGATCGGGGTCGATGAAGTCCTTGGTGAAGACCGGCCGAGTGGTGCAGGACGGCCCTGGAGTGGGACCAGGGCCCGGCCCTGGATT
>JBMOIL010000260.1:0-2452 GCA_049317345.1 Candidatus Nanopelagicales bacterium | reverse complement strand
GCGCCATATGAGTTCTGTGTGGTCGACTCCGTCGGTCACTTCCCGCACGAGGAGGCTCCAGAACTCTTCGACGACCTCGTGCTCAAGTGGCTTGCCGCCCTGCCCCGTGAATGACCGCCCACGCGACCGGCTCGGTCGCCCGCTCGCCTGGGACGCCGTGGGATTCCCCGGTGTGGAGCAGCGCGAGAGCATCTCGTCGGAGGACGCCGTGACCGAGGCGCGCGACTTCCTCGAGCGTGGACTGCCCTTCCACGCGCACGAGGTGCTCGAGATGCGATGGCGCTGCTGCCCTGCCGAGGAACGCCCGCTCTGGCAGGGCTTGGCGCAGGCCGCCGCCGGCGCCACTCACGCAGCCCGGGCCAATCCCGTGGGCGCCGAGCGCCTCCTCGCGCGAGGGCAGGCGAGCATCTCGGAGTTCGCCGGTCCGCTGGATGACGCGACGCGTGATCTCGTGGAGACCCTGACCCACACGCCCTGACATCTACCCCCCGAATTCCCCGAGTGGTCAGTTGTTGCGACGACACGCCGACGAAAGCGCTCAACAACTGACCACTCGGCGAGAGAGGCGGAAACGGCGTAGGTGTTGAGCGATACCGCTTCGACGTTGGAGCTTTAGCGGCAGCGGCCGGTGTCCACCGGATCCGTGGCGAGCGCACCTAGCTGTGCGAGGGGAGCCGCCTGCTCGGCTGTGAGGGCATAGCCGGTCTCCTCCTCGCCTATGCCGGCGGCGAAGACGACTCCGTAGACACGACCGTTGGGTGCCAGGAGCGGGCCCCCGGAGTTGCCGGGCACCACCGTGCCGCGGAAGGAGTAGACATCGCGCACGACGCCGGAGCGGCCGTAGACGTCCTCCCCGCGCGCATCGATGCGGTCACGGATGCGTGCCGCTCCTGCCTCGAGATCGCCACCTCCGGGGAAGCCTGCGACGACCGCGCCATCCCCTGTCCGCGCCGGGCGCTCGGCGAAAGCCAGTGAGGGGGCCGGGAGGCCATCGATCCGAAGCACGGCGAGGTCGATCCGCGAGTCGATGGCCACGACGGTCGCCTCGTAACTCGCGGGATCGCCGGGGATGCGCACGCTGGGTCGCTCCGATCCGGCCACCACGTGGGCATTCGTCAGGATGCGTCCCGGTGCGTAGGCGAAGCCCGATCCGGTGACGACCGCGTCGCACGCGACCGCGGTCACCTTCACGAGCGACGGCCAGGCGGCGCGCACGGCCGGATCGCGCAGCAACCGCTCATTGGGCGCCGGCACCTGAGGGCCGGCGTACTGGCCGAGACCGGAGAAGACCCGCGGCAGACCCGAGGCGTCAACGGCGTCGCGAAGACCCGAGAAGAGATCGCGGGCACGGTCGGGCACGGCCGAGTCGAGAGTACGCAGCACCAGCGACGAGCGGACCTCACGTGCGACGGAAAGAGTGGGCACGAGACCCACGGCGGTCGCGATGATCCAGAGAACGACGGCGAGGGCGGCCACATTGAGCGCAGCACCCGCAGCACTATCGACGACTTGCACGCCCCGCCCCGTCATCGCGGAGCGCAGGCGCCTACCAAGGAAGGAGGTGAGCGTCTGCCCCATGAGCGCGGCGGCCAGGATCGCTGTGGCCAGCAGCAGGGGTCCGACCACCCCGGGCAGTTGCACACTCTCGAAGACGCGCGGCAGGAGCAGGGCCGCGGCGAGTGCCCCCACGAGAAATCCAGCGAAGGACAGGAGCCCGGCGACGAAGCCCTGGCGCCAACCGGTCCAGGCGAAGACGACGATCGCGGCAAGCACGATGGCGTCGACCACGTTCACACGAGCTCCTCATCGTTCGGTAGGTCGACGATGCGTTCGGGGTCCCACGGCCGGCTCCATCCGGAGAGATCGAGCAGGCCGCTGATGAGGCCGGCGGTGAAGCCCCACACGAGCAAGCCCGCGACGTCGAATCCCAAGCCCACGTAACCGGACGGGTGTCGCACACGCATGCGTCGCGCGGGATCGGTGAGCTGCTCGATCGGCACTCGATGGACGCTCGCAACCTCGGTGGGATCGGCCACGCGCACGGGGGACGGCTCCTGCCACCAGGCGAGTACGGGAGTCACGACGAAGTCGCTCACCGGGACCCAGAGATCGGGGAGCAGCGCAAAGGGCACCACTCCTGCGGGGTCGAGTGCCGTCTCCTCCTGGGCTTCGCGCAGGGCAGCCTCGACAGGCCCGGAGTCACCGGACTCGAGCGCGCCGCCGGGAAAGGCCGGCTGACCCGCGTGCGAACGCATGTCGTGTGCGCGCTCGATGAGCAGGATGTCGGGACCTTCATCCCCTTCGCCTAGAAGCATGAGCACGGCCGATGCGCGGCCGCCGGCAGGCGGCGGCAGAAAGCGAGTGAGGTCAGAATCCTTGACCCCGGCAGCAGCATCGGCAACCGGACGCAGCCATTCGGGCAGATCCACGCCCGGGAGTGCCAGGCCCATGG
>JBMOIL010000259.1:0-2465 GCA_049317345.1 Candidatus Nanopelagicales bacterium | reverse complement strand
TCGAGGACGACACCGCGGCCCGCTGCCGCCCGAATCGCCTCGGCAACGGGCTCGCGCCAGACGCCCGCGAGACGGCCGACCCCCGGGAGGGAGGTGTCACCCGATAGCCGGTATGCGGGGATGCGATCGGTCACGCGTAGCAGGCCGAACAGCGCAGACGCGATAGCGATATCGCTCGCGGCCCGTTTCCGAGAGCGGGCATCCAAGGTGTCGAGGGCAAGGGCGTCGTAGAGCACGCCCGTGTAGATCTGGCCCGCGGGAGCTGTAGGGGCGCTGAAGAGCGCCCGATTGCGCTCCAACTCGTCGTCCTGGCGAGCGGAGATCCCCAGAGCGGTGCGCGCGCGTGCAGCCGGACCCGTGCACAGCCGCATGAGCGCATCCGCGACGACTCTTCTGGTGTCACCGAGTTCGCCGAAGCTGAGCTTGGAGAGGGCCAGGCGCGGGCCGGTGGCGGGCGTGGCCTTGCCCTCGCTGGGCGGAAGCAGCACGAGCATGTCCCCACGCTAGTGGGACGATCCCTGACCGGGGCGGCCTCAGTACCGCGCGTGCCCGTGCTTCTTGGCGCCCGCGCGGTAGATGGGGGCGAGGAGCAGCGCCGCGGCGAGCGACAGGGCTGCACCTGCCAGCGTGGCGAGAAGCCGCGAGGTGGCGACTTCGCCGAAGTCACTCGAGCTCCCTGCGAGGAGCACGATGGCGGGAGTGAGAAGCGAGGTGAAGAACCAGTAGGGATTTTTCGGGTTCATCGCCACGATGACCGCGGTGACCATGAGGGCTGCCCCCACGATGATCTCCACGGTGGACCAGGGCAGCAGGAGGTGGATGACGTAGGCACCGATGACGCCGATGACGGTGCCCACGGCACGCTGCCCGGTGCGGCGGAAGGAGTCTTGGAGGTACGGCTGGAAGACGAGTACGACGGTGAGGATGAACCAGCCGCCGGCATGGCCCCAGTCGGTGGCGACGGAGATGCCTGCCGCGATTCCCGTAAGGATGGCCAGGACGATGGCATAGGCCCATACGCGCGGCCAGATCTCAGGCTGCGGTGGCGCCTTGGGCATCTTCTTGCCGAGGAACGACCCGACTGCCGCGCCCCACAGCGCGGCGGCGAGGCTTGCGGCCCCCAGCAGGAGCGGCTGGACGGGCAGGTCTGCGGCGGTGGCCGGCGGTACGCAGACGATGAACCCCACTGTGATGGGAACCAGGATGAGGTTCTTCGAGCGCCCCCATCGACATGCGAGGCCGACGAGGAGTGCGGTGGCGGCCATGACGAGAGCGGCCAGTAGCGGATCGCCCGCGACAGTTGCGGCGGCGGTGCTGCCGACCGCGATGCCACCGGCCGCGAAGAGTGCCGTGCGCACGTCGGCGAGGAGTGCGGGGAGGAGGCTCGCCATCACAGGGAGGATGAGCGCTCCCGCGAGGGCCGGCTGACCGAGGGCGTTGGCGATGATGGGCGGCACCGCCATGGCGACGGTCATCGCCACCAGGGTCACCCCGATGCCTATCGACTTCTTCACCACGTACCTCCCCGGCGCACCCTAGACCGAGAGCCACAGCAGGGGCCGAGAACCCGGGGGTACCCTGGGGGCGCGGCGGACGAGCCGACCGGGTGATCGCGGCGTTGGCCATGTCAGCGTCGAGGAAAGTCCGGGCTCCACAGGGCAGGGTGGTGGGTAACGCCCACCCGGGGTGACCCGCGGGACAGTGCCACAGAAAGCAAACCGCCCCGAGCAATCGGGGTAAGGGTGAAACGGCGGTGTAAGAGACCACCAGCACCGCAGGCGACTGCGGTGGCTCGGCAAACCCCACCCGGAGCTAGACCAAGTGGACCCGCAAGGGTCCAAGCAGGAGAGCGGCCCGCTCATCAATCCTGCTGGTAGGTCGCACGAGGCCATCGGCAACGGTGGTCCCAGAGGGATGATCGCCCCTCGCTCACGCGAGGACAGAACCCGGCTTACAGGTCGACTCGTCCGCCGCCCCGCCCCGGGATCGACGCTGAGGATCGACCTCGTCTAAGCGTCGGCGTCGGACTCCCGCGACATCTTGATCAGGCGCGCGATCTGCTTGTCGAAGGCCTTCGCTACGTCGCGCGCCCCTTCGGACTTCACCAGCACGATCGGCTCCCCGGTGCTCTCCGCCTGCTGGAGGGCCACCCGCTCGGGGATGGACGGCTTCAGCAGGGCCCCCGGGCCATGGATCGCGATGAGCTCGCGCTTGCGATACCGATGCTCCTCGGTCTTCTCTCGCATCCGGTTGACGACGATTCCGGCGAAACGAAGGTCGGGATTGACGGTCGTGCGGATCTCATTGATCTCATCGATCGCACGCTCCGCACCCTGCCCACCGAAGTAGGAGGGAGTGGTCACCACGACAGCGAGGCGCGAGGCTGCCAGAGCCTCGCGGGTGAGTGCGCCGAGTGACGGGGGACAGTCGATGACGACGACGTCGTAGCCCTCCAGTCGCCGCAG
>JBMOIL010000258.1:0-2499 GCA_049317345.1 Candidatus Nanopelagicales bacterium | reverse complement strand
AACTTGTCTGCCTCCTGCGGACCCCAGGTGCCGGGTGCATACGGCAGCACGGGCGGCGGATCGCTCAGGAGCGGCTCGACGACCTCCCACGTGGCCTCCACCGAGTCCCATCGGGGGAAGAGCGTGTGGTCCCCCACCATCGCGTCGTGCAGGAGACGCTCATAGGGGCTCGGGAAGACGCCGAGGGTGTCGCCGAAGTCGAGCGAGAGGAACTCCGGCTCGACCGCGTCCACACCCGGGGTCTTAACGCGAATGCCGATGTCGATTCCCGAGGGCTGCCCGATGCGCAGCACGACATCGTCATGGCCGACCACCCGTTGCATGTGGTCGCCGAGGCGGAAGGCAGGCGCCTTCTTGAAGCGCACGACGACCTCGGTGGCCGTAGTGGGCATCTTTTTGCCTGCACGGATGATGATGGGGACTCCCGCCCAGCGCCAGGTATCGCAGTGCAGCCGCACCGCGACGTAGGTCTCGGTATCCGAGTCGCCGGCCACACCGGGGATGGACCGGTAGCCGTCGTACTGGCCGCGTACGACGTCGGCGTCGTCGAGCGGGCGCAGCGCGCGGAAGATATCGAGACGTCGGTCACCGATGGGGTCGTTGCTGGCACCGGGCGGCTCCATGAGGACGAGCGCAAGCACCTGCAGGAGGTGGTTCTGCACGACGTCGCGCAGGGTGCCGACCTTGTCGTAGAACGAGCCGCGGTCCTCGACCCCGAAGCTTTCGGCCATCGTGATTTGAATGGACTCGACGTACTCACGCCGCCACAGCGGCTCCAGCCACGCATTGGAGAAGCGCACGTAGACGATGTCCTGCACCGGCTCCTTGCCCAGGTAGTGGTCGATGCGCAGGATCTGGTCCTCCCGCAGGACCGCATGCAGCCGCTCATTGAGTTCGCGCGCGGTCTCAAGGCTCGTACCGAAGGGCTTCTCCACGGCGACGCGGCAGCCTGACGTGAGATCGGCCGCACCAAGTTGCTCCACGACGGGGCCGAAGAGACTCGGCGGGATCTCAAGGTAGAACAGCGGGTTCTTCGCACCCGTCATGTGGGCGGCCAGTCGCGTGTAGAGCCCAGCGTCGGTGAAGTCGCCACCGAGGTAGGTCATGCGACTGGTTAGTCGCGCAAGCACCGCGTCGTCTACCTGCTCACCCGACTTCTCAAGGACCGCGTGCACGGACTCTCGCGTCATCCGCCAGAGGTCCTCGTCACCCATGTCAGGGGATGCGACGCCGATGACAGGCACGGAGAGCAATCCGCGCTTCTCGAGGTGGTAGAGCGACGGCAGCGTCATCTTGTGCGCGAGGTCACCGGTGATGCCGAAGATCACGAGTGCGTCCGACTGGACGCTTCCTGCAGAGCGAGACATGAATCCCCTAGAGGTATAGGCCGGTGTGGTCGTCCGCATGGCGTGAAGACGCGACTGCGTGCACATCGCGTTCGCGGAGCAGGACGTATTCGAGTCCGTGCAGCTCGACGGATCCGCGATCCTCCGGCTCGAAGAGCACGCGGTCACCGATCTCGATGGTGCGCACCGTCGGCCCAACGGCGACGACGCGCGCCCAGGAGAGTTTGCGTCCCACCTGCGCCGTGGCAGGGATCACGATGCCGCCGGTGGAGCGCCGCTCGCCTTCATCCGCGCCGGGGCGGACGAGGACACGATCGTGGAGGAGGCGAATCGGGACAGAGCCATCCGGCCGAGGTGTGGTGTCCGGAGCGTCCAGGGTGCTCGTCATGCCTTTGATGCGCCGACTCAGTGGCAGTGGCAGCGGCGGCTGCGGCGCCAGCGGCGGAAAACGACAAGGGTGACGACAACACCCGCGGCGATGGCGACGCGCTCCGGGCGGATGCCGCCGTACTCGTCTGTGAACACGCCCTTGACCTTGGCCACGCCGCGGTGCACCAGCGCCTGCGGGGTGGTCTCGGCCTTGAGCTGCTCGATGGTGGAGGCGAGGTTGCTGCGCGCCGCGGCGATCTCCGCCTCAAGCTGGGCGGCCGAGGGCGGGGGGCCCTGCTCCGGGATCTGGGTCACGGCGGGAGCCTACGCCGTGCCGCGCCCCTCCTGAAGCCCTGGGGCTACTTGCAAAGACTTTGCATTAGAGGGCCTATTCCGCCTAGGGTCGAGACATGACACGCACTCGACGCTCCTTCACGGCCTCCCTGTCCCTCGCCGCAGCCGCGGCTCTCGCGCTCAGCGCCTGCGGGGGCAGCTCCGATACAGCCTCCTCGGAGTCGGCGAGTGCGTCCGCAGGATGCGGGCTGGTCGTCGCTACGACGGTCTCACCGCTCACGTCGATTGTCGCGGCTGTGGCGGGCGACACCGTCACGATCGAGGGCATCGTCCCTGAGGGCACCAACTCGCACACCTTCGAGCCCGAGCCCCAGACAGCCGAGCTGCTCAACAAGGCCGATCTCGTCTTCATCAATGGCCTCAAGCTCGAGGATCCGACGTTGGAGCTTGCCGAGGCCAACAAGAAGGACGGCGCAGAGATCGTCGAGCT
>JBMOIL010000257.1:0-2517 GCA_049317345.1 Candidatus Nanopelagicales bacterium | reverse complement strand
GGTGCGTCGTCGAGGGTCTTGATGATGAACTCGGTGGAGCCCACCAGGTCGGCACTCTCCACGACCTCGTAGCGGCACTCGGGGTGCACGAGCACCTGCACACCCGGCACGCGCTCGCGTACGTCGGCGACGCTCTCGGCCGTGAAGCGTCCGTGCACCGAGCAGTGCCCGCGCCACAGGATCACCTTCGCGGCTCGCAGCTGGTCGTCGGTGAGGCCGCCGTGCTCACGGTGCGGATCCCACAGCACGCAGTCGTCGAGCGACATGCCGAGATCGCGGACGGCGGTGTTGCGCCCGAGGTGCTGATCGGGGAGGAAGAACACCCGCTCGCCGCGCTCGAAGGCCCACTCCAGTGACCTCTTGGCGTTGCTCGAGGTGCAGATGGCCCCGCCGTTGCGTCCCGTGAAGGATTTGATGTCGGCGGAGGAGTTCATGTAGGTGATCGGGATGGTCGTCGAGGCGATGCCCGCGCCCTCGAGTGCGGCCCAGGCAGCATCCACCTGGTGGATGGCGGCCATGTCGGCCATGGAGCAGCCAGCGGCGAGATCCGGGAGCACGACCTGCTGGTGTTCGGCCGTGAGGATGTCGGCGCTCTCCGCCATGAAGTGCACACCGCAGAAGACGATGAACTCCGCCTCAGGATGCGCCGCGGCCTGCTGGGAGAGCTTGAACGAGTCGCCGGTGGTGTCGGCGAACTGGATGACCTCATCGCGCTGGTAGTGGTGGCCGAGGATGTAGACGCGGTCGCCGAGGGCGGCCTTGGCCGCGGCCGCACGCGCGACCAGATCGGGGTCGCTGGCGGGCGGGAGGTCGCCGGGGCATTCGACGCCGCGCTCGCTCTCGGGATCCGCGCCCTGCCCGAGGAGCAGCAGGGCGAGCGGGGTGGGAGCCGGCTCGGTAAAGGCCATGTCGGCATTGTCGCACCGGCTTCGCCTCCGTGCCCGGGCTGGATACTGTCAGCGGATGCGCGTACTCATCGCGCCCGATGACTTCAAGGGCACCCTGTCGGCCGTCGAGGCTGCGGAGGCGATCGCCGCCGGATGGCGATCGCACGCACCCGACGACACCCTCACGCTCATCCCCATGTCCGATGGCGGTCCTGGCTTCGTCCGCGCTGTGTCGACCGTGCTCGGGGGCGACATCGCCCCGGTGGGGCTGCGCGGTCCGATGGGGGAAACCGCCATCGGCATGGTGCTCATGGTCGACGGCGCAGGCTACGTCGAATCCGCCCACGGGTGCGGCCTTGCCCTTGTCCATCCCGATCGCCGCGATGCCCGCGCGGCGACGTCGTACGGCGTGGGGCAGCTCATCGCGGCGGCGATCGACTCGGGTGCGCGGCGCATCGTCGTGGGTCTTGGCGGGACAGCGTCGACCGATGGTGGCGCGGGGATGCTCGCGGCTCTGGGTGCGACCGCGCGCGACGCTGCCGGGGTGCCCGTCGCACTCGACGCGGGTGGTGCGGCCCTTGCTGATGTCGTCACCGTCGACCTGGCACCAGCACGCGCACGCGTCGGAGATGTCGAGATCGTCGTGGCGAGCGACGTGGACTCGCCGCTGCTCGGGTCGCGGGGTGCGGCGCGAGGGTTCGCGGCGCAGAAGGGCGCGGATGACGCGGCCGTCGATGAACTTGAGGCGGCGTTGTCGTCGTACTCCCGCGCTATTGGTCGTCAGGCGGATGGCAAGGATCCTGCGGTCGCGCTCGGTGCCGGTGCCGGTGGTGGCCTTGGCTACGGGCTGATGCTGCTCGGTGGTCGGCGCGTGCCCGGTATCGAAACGGTGATGGGGGTCCTCGGGCTCGAAACGGCCATCGGGGAGAGCGACCTGGTGATCACGGGTGAGGGCTGCTTCGACTGGCAGTCGCTGCGGGGCAAGGTCGTGACCGGAGTCGCCGCGGCCGCCCTCGATCAGGGGCGCCCGGTCGTCGTCCTCGCCGGTCGGGTCGAGGTGGGCAAGCGGGAGTATGTCGCGCTCGGGATCACCGAGGCGCACGCGGCGAGTGCGGATGGCGATGTCCCTGCCACACCGGCTGAGGCCGCGCGGGCCCTGGCCGAGCGGGCCGCACGGGTCGCGAGCCAGTGGTCGCGCTAGTCGATCGTCCCGAGGCCACGCCTGCCGCCTGGCCTGCCGCACGAGGGTGTGCCATGCTGGAATGAGTCCGGCAGCCCCAGCGTTGGCGCATCTGCCAGGAGAGCATCGATCGAGGAGGACCACCATGACCGCGGAGACCACGACGAGTGACGGCATCGTCCTGAGCGAGGCAGCCGCCTCCAAGGTCAAGGCCCTGCTCGAGGCTGAGGGCCGCGATGACCTGACGCTGCGCATCGCTGTGCAGCCCGGCGGGTGCTCGGGACTTCGCTACCAGCTCTTCTTCGACGATCGCTCGCTCGACGGCGACGTCGTCAAGGATTTCGGCGGCGTAGGCGTGGTCACCGATCGGATGAGCGCCCCCTACCTCGGTGGCGCGACGATCGACTTCGTCGACACGATCGAGAAGCAGGGCTTCACGATCGACAATCC
>JBMOIL010000256.1:0-2528 GCA_049317345.1 Candidatus Nanopelagicales bacterium | reverse complement strand
CTCGGGGGCAGCGAGGCCCGTCCGGGCTCCGCCGCCGAGGTAGCCGATCTCGTGCGCAGGGAAGCACCGGTGCTGGCCCTGGGCAGCGCCCACTCCTTCAGCGCCGTTGCCGTGACCCCCGGCCTCCACATCGACACCACGAGCCTGCCCGTCGACGTCCACGTCGAGGGCACCACAGCATCCGTGGGGGCAGGCACGACGTACGCCGTACTCGGGCGCGAGCTGCACGCTCGCGGTGTGGCGCTCGCTGCCATGGCCTCCCTGCCACACATCACCGTGGGCGGTGCCATCGCCACCGGGACTCACGGCTCAGGCGATGCGATCGGAACTCTGTCGAGTGCAGTCACCGGGCTTGAGGTCGTCACAGCCGATGGCGAGATCCGATGGGTGCGCCGCGGCGTCGATCCGGATTTTGCCGGTTGGGTTGTGGCGCTGGGGGCGCTCGGCGTGGTCACGCGAGTGGAGCTCGAGGTCGAGCCGACCTATGACGTGGCGCAGACGGTATTCGCGGGACTGGACCTTGATGTCGTCGAGGCGGAGTTCGATGCCGTCTTCAGCGCGGCCACCTCGGTGAGCGTCTTCACCCGGTGGAGACCCGAACCCGACGCGCAACTGTGGCTCAAGCGGCGCATCGACCGTGAAGGCGCGTGGCCCGGCGGCCCGGCGTTCGGCGTCCCCGAGCGTCAGGAGCCGCTGCACCCGCTCGAGCAGCTCGATCCCGTGCACTGCAATCCGCAATCAGGTCAACCGGGCCCCTGGCATGAGCGCCTGCCGCACTTCCGCGCCGAATTCACTCCGAGCGCCGGGGATGAGATCCAAGCGGAGTACCTCCTCCCTCGATCGAGAGCCGTCGAGGCCATTGCTGCCCTGCGACTGCTGCACGCGAGGATCACGCCCCTCCTGCATGTCACGGAGATCCGGACAATGCGAGCAGACGACCTGTGGCTGAGCCCCGCATCCGGCATCGACACCGTAGGCATCCACTTCACATGGCATAGAGATGAACGGATCCTCAACATTCTTCCCGCCATTGAGGACGTGCTGCTTCCCCTTGGCGCGAGACCGCACTGGGGCAAGGTGAGCGTCGCCTCACCCGAGCAGGTGCGCGCTGCCTTCCCACGCTGGGGGGACTTCGCGACACTCATCGATGCCGTGGATCCCCGGGGACGCTTCCGGAGCCCGTTCGTCACACGCCTGCTCGGCGCGGCTCCATGATCAAGGGCCACTCTCGACCTAGGCTGGGCACATGACTAAGAACATCCGCATCCTTGCCCTGTCCGCCCTCGCCGCTGGCACCCTCGTCCTCGCCGCGTGCGGAGGGTCCTCCTCGTCAGACGCCACTTCCGCGGCCCCTTCGCAGAGCCCCATCGGCGGCGGCTCCGCCTCGTGCGACCAGGCCACGCTCGAAGGCCTCGCCCAGGGAGCAGCTACGGCCGACGGTGCCGAGTGGGTCTCCTTCAAGAGCGTCGAGTGCGTCGACGGCTACGCCATCGTCTTTGGCATCACCAAGACCGGTGACATCGAGCAGACGACAGCGTTCGTCTTCCAGGCTGAGGGTCCCGTGTGGGCGCTCAACCAGCTGGATGCCATCTGCGCCGACGGCGGCGGTGCCGATGTGCCGCCCGCTATCAAGGACCAGGCCTGCGCCATGCGCTAGTCGTACCCACTCTCAACCCACGCAATGGCCTGGGGCGCCGACATGGTGTCTCAGGCCATTGCCGTTGCAGCGCCCGGCGTACGCGGCCAATTGTGCGGCTGAGTATCGATTTCACGCGCACTCAGCCGCACAATTGCCCGCGGCGCCTTCAGTTGGCGGCGAGTTGCGCTGGCGTAAGCGGCCAGGGCATCGCGGCCTCGAGTTCGTAGGCCAGGGAGAGCAGTCGGCGTTCCTCCCCGAGAGGTGCTCCAATCTGCACGCCTATCGGCAGTCCGTCGACCGTGCGTGCAAGGGGAAGGGAAATCGCCGGGGAGCCGGTGACGTTCTGCCACGCGGTGAAGGACGCAAACCGAAGCAGTCTCACGATGTGCTCGTGCGGGGGCACCTGCGGACCCAGCTCGCCGATAAGCGGGGGTGGGGTCGACAGCACGGGCGAGAGCAACGCGTCGTACGTCGCATAGACGGGCTCAGGCTCACGAGATGCCCGCACGAGGCGACGCAGACTGCCCGGGATGCGCACCGCCTGCTGCTGCGCCATCCGACTGAGTTCCTGGGTGAGCAGTTCGGTGCGAGAGGAATCGAAGCCCGTGCCGAGCAAGCGCCCGCCTGCCTTCTGCAAGAAGAAGGAGATGAGTGCCCAGTAGCGCAGGAAGTCGCGGCCGAAGTCTTCATCGACAGGCGGGGCGATCTCATCGACCTGATGGCCGAGTGCCTGGAGCGTGAGACCGGCCCCACGCACGGCATCGCGCACGCGTGGATCCACGGGCATCCCACCCACTGCATCCACGAAGACACCGATGCGCAGACGTCGATTCTCGGGACGCACCACCATCCCGATGGGAGGGAGCGCCTCAGAGCGATACATCCGCTC
>JBMOIL010000255.1:0-2540 GCA_049317345.1 Candidatus Nanopelagicales bacterium | reverse complement strand
AGGGTTGAAAGTGGGGGGAAGTGGGGTACAGTGGCGACACCGGGGGCCACAGGGGCCCTAGGGGAGTCGTCCAGGTGGGAGGTGGTGGGGAATGTTCCTCGGCACCCACACGCCTCGCCTCGATGACAAGGGCCGCGTGGTCCTGCCCGCGAAGTTCCGCGAGGGACTCGCTGGGGGAGTCGTCCTCACCAAGGGCCAGGACCGCTCCATCGTCGTGTGGCCCGCCGAAGAGTTCGCTGCTTACTCCGCGAAGCTGAACGAAGCCTCCCGTTCGGACGCGCGAGTGCGGGCCTATCTGCGGGTCCTCTTCTCCGGGGCGTCAGATGAGACGCCCGACAAGCAGGGGCGCGTCTCCGTGCCACAGATCCTGCGCGACTACGCCGGACTCGATCGCGACGTCGTCGTGGTCGGCAACGGCACCACGTGCGAGATCTGGGATGCCGAGGCCTGGCAGCAGTACCTGGCCGGACAGGAAGACGCCTTCTCCTCGATCAGCGAAGAGGTGGTGCCCGGGATCTTGTGACATGCGGCCGTCGTGTGAGGCCTCCCTCCGCGAGGTGAGCCGTGACACCACTTCCCCGGTGCCACGTCTTCCGAAGGATCCAACGCGGAGGGGAACCTGACCCGACGGAACGCCGTACAGACAGACAGACAGCAGAAGCAACGACAACGAATGACGGAAGGACAGGCAGTGGCAACCATCCTCGACATCCACGAGCGCACCAGGCGCGGCATGGAGACGTCGCGCAAGGCGTCGGTGTCGACGACTCGTCGTGCTGTCCTCGCGCTGGGGGCAGGGGTCGTCACCGGCATGGCCATGGGCCTTGCCACCGCGATCGCAGGGCGCTGGAGCTGATCGACCATGACCGGCCCCGTGCACGTGCCCGTGATGCGGGACCGTGTCGTCGCCCTCCTCGCCCCCGCGCTCGCTGAGCCGGGTGCCGTCTTCGTCGACGCCACCCTCGGCCTCGGCGGTCACAGCGCCGCCGTCCTCGACTCCATCCCCACCTGCCGACTCGTCGGACTCGACCGCGACACCGCCGCCCTGGAGATCGCGGGGGAGCGCCTCGCCGCCTGGTCGGACCGCGTCACCCTCGTCCACGCCGTCTACGACGCGATGCCTTCGGTCCTTGATGACTTGGGCATCTCCGCAGTGCAGGGGATCCTCTTCGACCTCGGCGTCTCCTCGATGCAGCTCGACGAGGCCGAGCGCGGCTTCGCCTACTCCGTGGACGCTCCGCTCGACATGCGCATGGACGCAACGACCGGCATGACCGCCGCCGACGTGCTCAACACCTACTCCGTCGAGGACCTCACCCGCGTGCTGCGCGAGTACGGCGACGAGCGCTACGCCCGCCGCATCGCCGAGCGGTTCGTCGCCGAGCGCGAGGTCGCCCCCTGGACCACCTCCGCCCGCCTCGTCGAGGTCGTCCGCGCCTCCATCCCCATGCGCTCGCAGATGTCGACCCCGGGCAACCCGGCCAAGCGGACCTTCCAGGCCCTGCGCATCGAGGTCAACGACGAGCTCGACGTCCTCGCCCGCGCCATCCCCGCCGCCCTCGACTGCCTCTCCGTGGGCGGCCGCATGGTCGTCATGAGCTACCAGTCGCTCGAGGACAAGATCGTGAAGCAGGCCTTCACTGCCGGTGCCACCACCTCAGCGCCCCACGGCCTGCCGGTCGTGCCCGACTCGATGAAGCCGTGGCTTCGACTCCTCACTCGCGGTGCCGAGAAGGCCCCTGCGTCAGAGATCTCCAGCAATCCGCGCTCGCAATCGGTGCGAGTGCGCGCAGTAGAGCGGGTGGCGGCATGAGCTCAACAGCGAGGAAACTCGACTACGACGACTTCGAGGACCGCCCGGGGGAACCCGAGAGCATCATCCTCGTCCGCGAGTCACGCCGTACCCGCACGCGCACCCGCGCCCATCAGCACGCCGCCCCGCGCCCCCGACTGCTGCCCGCCACCACCTCCAAGCGCCGCGCCCGCCTCGGCATCTTCGCGATCGTCTGCCTCGCCATCGCCACCGTCGGCCTGGTCTCCATGCTCATCGTCAACACCATGCTCGCCTCCGGTGCCTTCACCGTCTCGGAGCTGCAGGCAGAGAAGGCCCTGCTGCTCGAGCAGGAGCAGCAGCTCACCGAGGAGATCGCCATCGCCTCCTCACCGCTGCTGCTGGAGGAGAACGTGCGCGCCATGGGCATGGTGCCGCAGGACGCGCCGGCCTTCATCGATCTCGAGAGCGGCGAGATCATGGGCAACACCGTGCCGCAGCCCGCGCCGATCGTCGTCGATCCGGCCGAGGGCACCTACGTCAACGGCTACCTCATCGATCCCGCCACCGGCGAGATCTACATCGACCCCTACACCGGCCTGCCCATCACCCAGGACGGCCAGCCCATCGGCTACGACGGCGAGACCGTCGACGGCGTCGGGGGAGAGGACGCGATCCAAGATCCCGACACTGGGCAGTGGGTCGACCCCGTCACCGGTGATCCCATTGCGACACCGGATCCCGGCGCAGGCGAGGCCGAGATCGGCCC
>JBMOIL010000254.1:0-2572 GCA_049317345.1 Candidatus Nanopelagicales bacterium | reverse complement strand
ACGGCCACGGCAAGATCAAGTCACCGATGTGCTGCGGGTCAGATATGAGCTGCGCGGTCTGATCGGAGCCGCTGCAGCGGACCCACGATCAACGCGGGTGGTGGGGGCGCGCCCGGCACGATTCGAACGTGCAACCTTTTGATCCGTAGTCAAATGCTCTATCCGTTGAGCTACGGGCGCCTTGCGGTGCAGGAGTCTAGCCGCATCCCGGGCGCCCCGGCCTAGCAGGGGCGATTCGGGCATCATGGCAAGGGCGTCCCGCTCAAGGTGCGACCCCTTCAAGGAACGAGCACACTCTTCTCATGACCGATGAGCAGATGACCGACACCAACGGACTCACCCGCCGCCAGGCCTTGACCGCTGCCGCCGCGCTGTGTGGCTTCGGCGCCGTCGCCCTCTCCGGCGGGGCAGTGGCCCAGGCATCGGGCACCCTACGGGTGGAGTTGTCCAAGTTCCCCGCGCTCAAGCGAGTCGGTGGCGCAGCGGTCGTGGGGTCGCTCCATGGGCTGCAGGTCGCAGTCGTCCGCACGGGTCGCAACAAGTACGTCGCCCTCGATATGCGCTGCCCGCACGCAGGGGTGACGGTGACGCCGAGGCAAGGCGGCTTCATCTGCCTGCCTCCGGGACACGGCTCCCAATTCGATCTCGACGGTGACAAAGTGAGCGGTCTCACACCCTCCGGTCTGCGCAGGCTCAAGTCCAGGCTCAGCGGCGGCTTCCTCACCATCAACGCCTAACCACTGGGCAACACCGGTCTCGGACCGGGCAG
Organism: Candidatus Nanopelagicales bacterium; assembly: GCA_049317345.1. GTDB lineage: Bacteria > Actinomycetota > Actinomycetes > S36-B12 > S36-B12 > Mxb001. The sequence goes on along the minus strand of JBMOIL010000254.1, from coordinate 1,803 downwards.
ACTGTCCTGATGCGCCTGCGCTGGATCGGCCCCACCCTGGCGCTCGGGCTCATGGTGAGCCTCGCCGGCCCCGTGGGCGCGGCACAAGCGCCCACACCAGCAGCTGCAGCCCCTGCCGTAAGCGCGCGGGATGACGCCGCGCCACCCAACGTCCTCCTGATCCTCACTGATGACCAGCGTGCCAACACGCTCGTCGGCATGCCGCGCGTCATGGAGGAGCTGGTCGGGCAGGGGACGAGCTATCCGAATGCATTCGTGCCGACCTCCTGGTGCTGCCCGAGTCGCGCGAGCTTGCTCTCGGGGAAGTTCGCGCACAACTCCGGCGTGTGGGAGAACGCCCAGACATCCGCGTGGGGCTCGTGGTCAGCCTTCTCCAACGGAGGAGAGGAGTCGGACACACTCGCCACAAGGCTGAATGACGCGGGTTACCGGACCGGCCTCTTCGGGAAGTACCTCAACGACACCACCGCCCAGGCCGAGGCGTATCTCCCTCCAGGCTGGGACGCCTTCGATGCCTTCCTCGGCGGCAACTACACGCGCTATCGCCTCTCCTCGGACGAGCGGCCCGTCCGCAAGGACAGGCGCTACCTCACCGACGCCCTTGCCGATCGCACCCTGGACTTCATCGACTCCACCCCCGCGGACACTCCGTTCTTTGCCTACTTCTCGCCGTTCGCTCCGCACTACCCCTACGACGCGGGCCCCTACGCAGGCGCAACACGTGAGGCCGGCCTGCTCGATGACATCGAGGCCGCCACCAACTTCCCCTCACCTGCCACCAACCAGGCCGATATGACGGGCTACCCACGATGGATGCAGAAGCTCGAGGCATCCGACATGTGGGACAACGAGGGACGCAACAACAGCGAGGAGATGACGTTGTCCGACGTCATCGAGCGCCAGGCCGACACATTGATGGGCGTTGATGCTGCGATTGGGCGCATGATCGACTCACTTCGCGAGTCAGGCCGGCTCGACAACACTGTCATCGTCTTCCTCTCCGACAACGGCTACGCGTGGGGCGAGCACCGACTTCAGGGCAAGAACACGCCGTACGACGTGTCCGTGCGTGTGCCACTGGTGATGCGCTTCGATGGCACGCTGAAGGCCGGGGTCGAGGACACGAGGATCGTGGCCGCCAACGTCGACGTCCACGCGACCATCCTCGACCTGGCAGGCGTGCAGCCAGGACGCATCGACGGTCTCAGCACCGTCACCTCAGAACGCGATGGCCTGGTCATGGAAGCGATGCGCTGGGTGGGCAAGCGCGGGCGCCCGGCCTACTGCGGCTACCGCACTGACGACCGGCTCTACGTCCGCTACTCCACGGGCGAGGAGGAGCTCTACGACTACTCGCGGGATCCCTACGAGCTCGACAACGTCGCAGCCGACCCGGCGTACGCCGTCGAAAAGCAAGCCCTCAAGCGCCAGACCCGCAAGGCGTGCTCACCCACGCCGCCCGGCTTTGCCTGGGATCTGCGCGAGGTCCCACTACGCGCGCCGACCAACGTCCAGGCCATGTGGGAGTCCCCCGAGACCACCGTCATCACCTGGCGAGCGCCTGCGTGGGTCGGTGCCGAGCTGCCGGCCTATCGCGTCTACCTCGGGTCCACGACCAGGGGCCGCCCCGTGTGCGAGAAGGAGTCCGTGCGGCTGGCGAAGGGCCTGCGCTGCCGCATCGACGTCCCTGCTGATCGCAAGGAGACCCGGGTGACGGTCGCTGCTGTGCGCGGGGACCAGGTGGCGGCCGCCGAACCCTTCACCCTGACCGATCGCCCCTCCGCCGGCGGGCGCTAGTCCCAA
>JBMOIL010000253.1:0-2595 GCA_049317345.1 Candidatus Nanopelagicales bacterium | reverse complement strand
GCGCGCCCGGAGGGACTCGAACCCCCAACCGACCGGGTAGAAACCGGTTGCTCTATCCATTGAGCTACGGGCGCCAGGCTGCCTATTGTCCCATCGCCGTCCATGCCATGATCCGGGCATGAACAAGCCCCTCGTCTTGGTCGCGGCTGCGGCACTGTGTGTCCCCATCATGGCTTCCGGTGCCTCGGCCCAGGCGGCCCCGGCGCCGGTACCCCCTGGTGGCTCGATCATCGCGGCCTACAGCCTCACCGCTCCCGTGGGAGCCACGCCTTCAGGCCTGGTAGCTCGGGCGATCGTTCCCAACGGAATCGACTGCCCGGTGCTTGTCACGACACACGCGAGCGGAGCCCAGAAGCGCACGAAGATGCGCGAGCGGAAGGCACCTGTCACCACCGACAACGCATTCGCCGCGCTTCGGGCGTGCAGCGCCAACATCCCTGCCGGGGCGTCACGGGCAGTGGTGGGCTCGCGCACGATCCCGGCATCGCTGCCCAAGCAGACCGGTTCGATCGCCGTATTCGGCGATACCGGCTGCCGTCTCAAGGGCAGCACCGTCCAGGACTGCAACGATCCTGCCGCGTGGCCTCTAGCCAGGGTGGCTCAGAGCGTGGCACGCGAGAAGCCCGACCTCATCGTCTTCACCGGTGATTTCTTCTACCGCGAGGCGGCTTGCCCCGACAGCCTTGCGAGTGAGTGCGGAGCATCTCCCGCTCCCATCCCCGGGATGCCCTTCAAGGACTCTGCCCTGGCATGGCAGGCCGATGTCTTCAATCCGATGGCCCCCGTGCTTGCCTCCGCACCCATTGTGGTGACGCGCGGCAATCACGAGGCGTGCTACCGGGGTGGCAATGGCTACTTCATCTATTTCGATCCCCGGGAGGGCACCGAGGGCACCTGCGCCCCGGTCGAGCAGCCGGACGGCTCTCTCGTCGTGCCGCCACTCGGGGTCACTCCGTCGTTCGCTGTTGATGTCCCGGTCACGTCCTCCCGGTCACTGCGCCTGGTCGTGGTCGATTCGGCTGACGGGCAAGACTGCGAGGTCTCGAGCATCCTTCCGCAGCAGCGTGCCGCCTATGAGGCTGCGCAGCGCCTGGCTGCCAAGAAGAAGGAATCGTGGTTGATCGTGCATCGACCTGTTGCTGCATGGCAGATGGCTGCCGACTGTGCTCCCGAGGGCAGCTGGATCGCTGCTGATCAGCAGGTGGGCAGCTACGGTCTGCTGGGCGACTACTCCGTCATGGTGTCGTCGCACATCCACACAGTGCAGACGATGAATATCCCGGGCATTCCACCGCAGGTGGTCCTGGGCAATGGCGGGACGCTCCTGGAAACCGCCGTGCCCTTCTCCCTGCCGACCACAGGACCGTCCTTCGACGACAGCCTCGCCTACCCGGCACCGACGTCCGGCTGGTGGGAGATGTCCTTTGGTTACGCGATGGTGCACCCGAGGGCGGGCGGCGGTTGGCAGTGGGACATGAAGCACGTGGATGGAACGCCGATGCGGGACTGCGTGCTGGCCGGGCGCATGAGGTGCTTGGCGCCGTAGGCGGCACCCCGGCACGGATCCACAGGAGCCACCTGGGCTGACTATCCCCATTCTCGCGCCTTTGCTGGCACTCGGCCGACCACTCATTGCAGCGTCACGGGGTCGGGGCCGAGGGGCCCCTGAATGGGGAATGACATGAATGAGATCACGATCACCGGCAATCTCGTCAACGCGCCTGTGCTGCGCACCTACGGCACGCAGCAGATGACGAAGTTCCGTCTCGCGCACAATCATTCGTACCGCGATGCCGGCACGGGAGATTGGATCGATAAGGGTACGACGTTCATTGAGGTCTCGTGCTGGCGCAAGCTCGCTATCAACGTGTGCGATTCCATCGGCAAGGGTTCTGCCGTCATCGTCACCGGCCGCCTCACGAGCAATGAGTGGGAGAAAGAAGTCGACGGCAGGGTGGAGAAGCGCACCTCCTTCGAGATCGAGGCGACGGCGATCGGCCCCGATCTCTCGCGCGGTGCGACGCAGGCTGTCGATCGCAAGCGCCCGGCGGTCGAGCGACAGGAGGAGAGCGCGGTGGCTGAGGCGGTCAGCGTCATGGCCACCGGCAGCCACTTCCCGAGTGGAAGTCCCTTCGAGCCTGTCCCTGGCGAGGAGTACCCCGCCGCCTAAGGGAGCCCCTCCCGGTAGGGCCGACCCTCCGGTCAGTCCTGCCGGGAGGCGCGCTGACTAGGCTCTGTCTCTATGGCCGAGTTCATTTACACCCTCCGCAAGGCACGCAAGGCGCACGGCGACAAGGTCGTCCTCGACGATGTCACGCTGTCCTTCCTTCCCGGAGCCAAGATCGGCGTCGTCGGCCCTAACGGCGCCGGCAAGTCCTCGCTGCTCAAGGTCATGGCCGGCGTCGACGAGGTCTCCAACGGCGATGCGATCCTGACGCCGGGTGCGACCGTGGGCATCCTCATGCAGGAGCCGATGCTCGACGAGTCCAAGACGGTCCTGGAGAACGTCGAGGAGGGTGTGGCGGAGACCAAGGCCATGGTCGACCGCTTCAATGAGATCTCCGCACAGATGGCCGACCCCGATGCGGATTTCGA
>JBMOIL010000252.1:0-2609 GCA_049317345.1 Candidatus Nanopelagicales bacterium | reverse complement strand
GAGTCGCGCAGGCCGCCGTAGGGCATCTGGTCTGCGCGCCAGGTCGGCACCTCGTTGATGAGCACTCCGCCGAAGTCCAGCGTGCGCGCCGCCTTCATGGCCTTGGAGACGTCAGCGGTGAAGACACCCGCCTGCAGTCCGTAGCGCGTCTCATTGGCCTTCTCCAGCGCCTCGTCGAAGGTCGCGAAGGACTGGATGGCCACGACGGGCCCGAAGACCTCGAGTGCGCACACGCTCATCTCGGGTGTGGCGTCGACGATGACCGTCGGCTGCAGGACGCCGTCGGCTCCGATCTCGCCGCCGCAGGCGACACGCCCACCATCGGCGACCGCCTCATCGATCCACGCCTTGACGCGGTCGCGCTCACCCTTGGAGATCAGGGCCGAGACGTCTGTCGCCTCGTCGAGCGGGTCTCCGACCACGAGCGTCTTGACCGCATCGGTGAGCGCGGCCGCGACCGGCTCGACGAGCGACTCGTGCACGAAGATGCGCTGGGTCGAGATGCAGGACTGGCCGGCATGCGAGAAACCCGCGATCTTGATCTTGGCCACGGCGGTCTGCCAGTCACCGTCGGAGTCGATGATGACCGGCGCGTTGTTGCCGAGCTCGAGGCCGACCCGCTTGCGCGGCGCCTTGGCACGAATACTCCAGCCGACCTCGGGTGAGCCCGTGAAGGTGATGAGCGCGACGTCGGGGTTGTCGACGAGAGCTCCGCCGACGGTGGTGCCGCCCCCCGTGACGATCTGCAGGTAGGCCGGGGGGAGGCCGCACTCCTCGATGAGCATGCGCGCAAGCAGGATCGACGAGAACGGCGTCTGCATCGCGGGCTTGAGGACGACCGGGCAACCGGCCGCGATCGCCGGGCCGAGCTTGTGGGCCACAAGATTGAGCGGGAAGTTGAAGGGCGAGATCGCGCCGACAACCCCGATGGGCACGCGCAGGACGAAGCCGATCTTGCCCTCGCCCGCGGACGACGCCTCGAGCGGCACGGTCTCACCGGTGAGCGTGCGCGCGACAGCCGCAGAGAACTGCATCGTGCTGGCCGCGCGCTCCGCCTCCACCCGAGCGGTCCGGATGGGCTTGGCCGCCTCCCAGGCGATGCATCGCCCGAACTGATCCCGGCGCTCGAGAAGCAGCTCGGCAGCACGGTCGAGGATCTCCGCACGCTTCCACTGGGGCAGCGGCTCTGCGTGCAGCGCTGCCTTGGCATGCGCGACTGCGGCGTCCACATCCGCGGGTGTCATGACCGGCACGCTGCCGAGCAGGGCATCGTCGTAGGGCGCGCGCACCTCGGCGGATTCGGTGCCGGTAGTCCAGCCGCCGATGAAGGGGATGGGGGTCACGGAGCCGGGATCGACCCCGGGAATCAGTGGCGAGAACATGCCCGGACGCTATCGCGAGCAGCCTGACCCGAGGTGGGGCAGGATCCCTTCATGGACTTCCGCATCCCCGACGAGCTCACGGCGCTTCGCCAGTCCTTCGCCTCCTTCCTCGACCGCGAGATCCGGCCCCTCGAGGAAGAGCACGGCCGCCAGTTCTGGGGCGAGGCTCCCGATCGAGAGGTGCTCGAGCCCGTCATCCGCGACATCCGGCTGCGGAGCGCGCAGGAGGGCTTCTACGCCGCCTACATGCCCGAGGAGGCGGGAGGTCAGGGCCTTTCGGTGCTGGGCACCTCGCTGCTCGTCGAGGATGCCGCTCGCTCGGGCATGCGCCTGGCCATGGCGGCGATCGCTCCCCCCAATCCCGCGGGTCCCTCGCCGCTCCTGCTCAAGCTGCCCCCGCACCTGTGGGAGACCTACGTCCTGCCGGTGGCCTCGGGAGAGAAGACGATGTGTTTCGCCCTCACCGAGCCGGAGGCGGGCAGCGACGCCCAGGCGATTCGTACGTCAGCGGTGCGCGAAGGCGACGAATGGGTCATCACGGGGCACAAGCACTACATCACCAACGGCGAGCACGCTGACTTCGCCATCGTCTTCGCGGTCACCGATCCCGAGAAGCGCGCGGCCGGTGGCATCACGGCGTTCGTCGTACCCTCCGACCAATTCCGGCGCGGCAAGTTGCAGTGGAATATGTCGGATTCCCACCCCGCCGAGCTCTTCTTCGATGCGGCGCGGGTGCCTGCCGACCACGTGATCGGCGAAGTGGGCATGGGCTTCTTCGAGGCTATGGCCTTCCTCAACTCCGGCCGTGCCTACATCGGCGCGCAGTCGCTCGGCCTCGCGGAATGGGCACTGGACTCAGCCGTCGAACACGCGAAGGTCCGCACGGCCTTCGGCAAGCCGCTCAGCAAGCAGCAGGGAGTGTCCTTCCCGCTGGCGCGCAGCAAGGCGGATATCGAAGCCATTCGCTGGCTCGTCTACCACCTCGCCTGGCGCGTCGACACCGGAGGTGACGCGCTCGCCATCATGGGTGACGCGTCCATCACCAAGTTCTATGCGACCGAGCAGGCGTACGTCGTCGCTGATCGATGCCTGCAGGTCTTCGGGGGCATGGGTCTCATGCGCGAGGGGCCTGTGGAGCGCGTCCTGCGTCACCTGCGCATGCTGCGGGTGGTCGAGGGCGCGAGCGAGGTTCAGCTGCTCGTCATCGCCCGCACCCTCGGCCTGTAG
>JBMOIL010000251.1:0-2614 GCA_049317345.1 Candidatus Nanopelagicales bacterium | reverse complement strand
GCGACATCGCGCCACCCGAGGCGTCCGGGCGTCACCATCGTCTCCATCACCACGGGGAAGGCAGTCTCCAGGCCGAGCATGCCGAAGGCGCCCGCGGCCCACTCGCAGTCCTTGTCCTCGCGCGAGTGCGGCGCATGGTCGGTCGCCACCGCGTCGATCGTGCCGTCAGCCAGGCCTTCACGGACGGCCTCGACATCATCAGCGGTGCGCAGGGGCGGATTGACCTTGTAGCGCGGGTCGTAGGTGCGCGCGAGTTCCTCGGTGAGGATCAGGTGATGCGGGGTGACCTCAGCGGTGACAGCGACCCCGCGCTCCTTGGCCCACCGCACGATCGCCACGGATCCGCGCGTGGAGAGATGGCAGATGTGCACGCGCGAACCGACATGCTGCGCGAGCAGGAGGTCGCGGGCGATGATCGCCTCCTCCGCCACCGGCGGCCAGCCACGCAGGCCAAGCACCCCGGAGAGGGCACTCTCGTTCATCTGCGCACCCTCGGTCAGGCGCGGGTCCTGCGCATGCTGCGCGATGACGCCGTCGAAGGCCTTGACGTACTCCAGGGCGCGGCGCATGAGCACGGGGTCGCTCACGCACACCCCATCGTCACTGAAGACGCGCACCCGCGCCGCCGAGTCAGCCATGGCGCCCAACTCAGCGAGGTGCTCCCCCTTGAGCCCCACGGTGACGGCTCCCACCGGATGGACATCGCAGTAGCCGGCCTCGACGCCACGGCGCCATACCTGCTCGACGACGCCCGCGGTGTCGGCCACCGGAGTGGTGTTGGCCATCGCATGCACGGCGGTGAAGCCCCCCAGTGCGGCCGCCGCGGTGCCACTGGCGATCGTCTCGGCATCCTCGCGACCGGGCTCACGCAGGTGCGTGTGCAGATCCACGAAGCCCGGCAGCACCACGAGGCCGCGACCGTCGATGACCTGGTCGGCGCTGCCCGAGGCACTGCCCGCAGGCGCCAGATCGGTGATGCGGCCGTCAGACATGGTGATGTCGACGGCGTCCTCACCGTAGGGCCGGACATTGCGCAGCGTGAGGGTCACGCGCTCGCCTCCTCGGTCAGGTCGGCCGCACCGAGCAGCCGGTAGAGCACGGCCATACGGACGTGCACGCCATTGGTCACCTGCTCGACGATGACCGAACGCGGACCGTCAGCGACCTCCGCACTGATCTCCATGCCGCGGTTCATCGGCCCCGGGTGCATGACGATGCCGCCGTCGGCCAGGAGGTCCGCACGGCGTACATCGAGGCCGTAGCGCCGGGAGTACTCATTGGTGGAGGGGAAGTAGGCGGCGTTCATGCGCTCGGCCTGGACGCGCAGCATCATCACGGCGTCGGCACCTGCCAGCGCGGCATCGAGGTCATAGGACATGTCGCACGGCCAGGTCTCCACCCCGACCGGGAGCAGGGTCGGGGGCGCCACGACCGTGACGTGGGCACCGAGCGTGCGCAGGAGCAGCACATTGGATCGGGCGACACGACTGTGGAGTACGTCGCCGACGATGACCACGCGCCGGCCGTCGAGCGCGCCCTCGCCACCCGCCAGGTGGTGACGCAGTGTGTAGGCATCGAGGAGTGCCTGGGTGGGGTGCTCATGCGTGCCATCGCCCGCATTGATGACGACCCCATCGATCCACCCGGAATGCGCAAGGCGATGCGGTGCTCCACTCGCTCCGTGGCGCACGATGACCGCATCGGCGCCCATGGCCTCGAGGGTGAGGGCCGTGTCCTTGAGGCTCTCGCCCTTCGACACGCTCGAACCCTTGGCACTGAAGGTGATGACGTCGGCGGACAGTCGCTTGGCGGCAGCCTCAAAGGAGATGCGCGTGCGCGTGGAGTCCTCGAAGAAGAGATTCACCACCGTGCGTCCGCGCAAGGTGGGCAGTTTCTTCACCGCGCGGTCGGTGACACGGGCGAGTTCGGCCGCAGTGTCGAGCACCGCGATGGCATCCTCGCGCGACAAATCGCTGGCACTGAGCAGGTGGCTCCTCATCCCTCGACCACCACTTCGTCCACACCGTCGATCTCGCTCATCCGGACCCGGACGGCCTGATCGATCGACGTGGGGATGTTTTTGCCGACGTAGTCCGCGCGAAGCGGGAGTTCGCGATGGCCGCGGTCGACGAGGACGGCGAGCTGCACGGCCCTCGGGCGGCCAAGATCGCTCAACGCGTCAAGTGCGGCGCGGACCGTGCGGCCGGAGAAGAGCACGTCGTCGATAAGCACCACCAACCGGCCGTCGATTCCCTCCACCGGCACGTCGGTGCTGTGCAGGGGGCGCGCACCGCGCAGGCTGAGGTCGTCGCGATACATCGTGATGTCGAGCGCGCCCACCGGCACCGGCACACCCTCGATGTCGGACATACGAGCCCCGATGCGATGCGCGAGAGGCACGCCACGCGTCTGGATACCGAGTAGGACGAGGTCGTGGACTCCGTGAGAGCGCTCGAGGATCTCGTGGGAGATGCGGCCCACAATGCGGGAGATGTCGTCGGCGTCGAGGACGCGGGCCCGCACGGGCATGTCGGCAGCCGTCATGGCTGATCTCCTTCCCCGCCTCGCAGGACGGGTCGTTAAAGGATGTCGTCTTCGACCCTAGTCCACCCCG
>JBMOIL010000250.1:0-2630 GCA_049317345.1 Candidatus Nanopelagicales bacterium | reverse complement strand
GCACGGGCCCTCAGGCGCTGCTTGACACGCTGTCGGGAAGATACCGACGCCGCGTCGGGAACACTTCCGCGCGCGCTGGGGATACTTATGTCATGCGCGTACGCCGGGCCAGCCCGACAGCGGCGGGTCTCGCCGCCATCGCACTCGCGCTGTCCGCGTGCTCAGGATCAAGCACCGGCTCTGAAGCGACCACGGCGCAATCCCCGACGGCGAGCACCTCGGCAGGCTCCCCCGCTCCGGCAGCACCGGGGGAACCGATCGTCATCACGGCGGCTGACCTTCCCGAGATCGCTCCACTCTCAACGCCAGGACCCCAGACACCCGCGCGGATCGTGAGTCTGGCCACGGGCGTCGGCGAGACGCTCGTGGCCCTGGGAGTGGGCGAGCGGGTTGTCGGGCGTGATGAGACCAGCGAGGCGCCTGCGCAGGCCGAGGTGGTCACCAAGGCGCACAACGTCTCCGCGGAGCGCGTGATCGCACTCGACCCTGATCTCGTCATCGTGGACGCGCGCACCACTCCACCGGAGGCCCTCGTCCAGATCGAAGCCGCAGGTGCGCGGGTCGTCGAGGTGCCCGAGGCGTGGACGCTCGCGGACATGGCTCCGCGCACGACTGCGATCGCGGAGGCCGTCGGTGTCGATCCCGCTCCCCTGCTCGCGACACTCCCCGCGGACTCAGCCGATCCCACGTCAACATCCCCTGCCGATGCACCACGCGTGGCCTTCCTCTATCTGCGCGGTACGTCGGCCATCTACCTCCTCGGCGGCGCCGGGTCGGGCGCTGACGCCCTGATCGCGGCTGCGGGTGGGGTCGATGCCGGAGCCGAGGCGGGGCTCGAGGCATTCACTCCGCTGACGGCGGAGGCTCTCGTCGCACTCGACCCCGATGTCCTGCTGGTGATGACAGGCGGCATGGAGTCGGTCAACGGCATGGACGGCCTCCTCGCACTCCCCGGTGTCGCGCAGACCACCGCGGGACGTGAACGCCGTGTCATCGCGGTCGACGACGAGGTGCTTCTGTCATATGGGCCGCGCACGGGTGCGCTCGTCGATCTCCTGCGCACGGCAATCACCCAGGCAGCATCCACACCGGCATGACGACACCCGCTGCTGCAGCAGGGCCCGGCGGGTCAGTTACGCCGCCCCAGTCGGGCAGCCCCGGCGGCACCGCGCACCCGGCATACCGCTCCGGCTCGCGCCGAGCTCGGACCGCGGTTGTGCTCATCGCCCTGGCCGTCATCCTCATCGCCGCGGCGGCAGCTGCCCTGCTGGTCGGAGCAGCCGAGACGACGAGTGTCATCGTCACCGAGATCCGCGCCCCGCGCATCGCCCTCACACTCATCGTGGGGGCCGGGCTGGGTATCTCGGGTGCGCTGCTCCAGGGCACGCTGCGCAATCCGCTCGCCGATCCCGGAATCATCGGTGTCTCCGCGAGCGCCGCACTCGGAGCGGTGACCACAATCGCGATCGCGGCAGCGGTCTGGCCGGCCGTCTCGGGATCCGTGTGGCTCACGGCAATCGGCGCAACCGTCGCGGGGATCGCGGGCATGGCCCTGGTGCTGTGGATCGCACGCTCCGCATCGGGGCGCACCGAGGTGGTGACACTTGTCCTCGGTGGCGTCGCGGTGACGGCGTTCGCCGCAGCTGTGCTCTCCGTCGTCGTGGCCGTGTCCGATGATGCGGGTGCGCGCTCCACGACCTTCTGGACGACCGGCAGCCTCGCGCTCGCGACCTGGCCGGCCGTGTGGTCAACCCTTCCCTTCCTTGCACTTGCGGTGATCCTCGCGGCACTCGTAGCCCGTGACCTGGATGTGCTCGCCCTCGGTGACCGCGCAGCGTGGGCCGTGGGTGTCCCTGTCGAGCGCACGCGCATCCTCGCGCTCGGTGCCGCTGTCGTCGCCGTCTCTGCGGGCGTGGCGGTCGTGGGAGTCATCGCATTCGTCGGTCTTGTCGTCCCGCACGCCGTACGACTGCTCATCGGCCCGCGTCACGGCGGCCTCCTCGTCGGCTCCGCGCTCGCGGGTGCCCTTCTCCTACTCATTGCCGACACGATCGCCCGCACGGTCGTCTCGCCGGTCGAGTTACCCCTCGGTGTCGTGACCGCGGTCATCGGTGCGCCCATCTTCGTCGTGCTCCTGCGCCGCACGCGCTCGGCCCAGGGAGGTTGGGCATGAGTCCGCGGGTGGAAGCACGCGATGTCACGGTGCGCGGCCGACTTGAGCATGTGAGTCTCGCGGTCTCTGCTGGCGAAGTGCACGCCCTCGTCGGGCCCAACGGCTCAGGCAAGTCCACGCTCCTCGCCGTGCTCGCCGGTGACCTGGCTCCCGATGCCGGCACGGTGGTCATCGACGGGGAATCCTGGTCGCGAATCGGCGCGCGGGCAGCAGCGCAGCGGCGCGCGCTCCTCGCGCAGGACACACCTCTCGCCTTTCCCTTCACCGTGCGAGAGGTGGTGGGTTGGGGTCGACTGCCCTGGCGAGGCACGGACTCGGCGGCACAGGATGACGCGGTCGTGTCCGAGGTGATTGACCAGCACGGCCTTGGTGAACTGCTCGATCGCCCGGTGACCGCGCTTTCCGGTGGCGAACGAGCCCGCGTGCACCTCGCGCGCGTGCTCGCGCAACGCGCACC
>JBMOIL010000249.1:0-2670 GCA_049317345.1 Candidatus Nanopelagicales bacterium | reverse complement strand
ACCTGCAGTGACCGCTTGCTTAGACCGTAGAACGATCCCGTGACCGTGGTCTCGGGCGCGGCCTCGGGATCACTCGCAGCACCGAGCGTCACGAAGATCGGCGTGAAGTGCTCCACGGTCGGGTGGGCGTAGGGCATGCCGGGCGCCTCACGGAAGCGAGCAAGTTCGTCGACATCGCCGCGGGCAAGGGCATCGGCCGCCCAAGCGTCGAAATCGGCCGACCATCCCGGCGGCGTCGCCGCCGTGCACCAGTCGGTGAGGAAGGGCAGGCCATGGGTGAGGAAGCCCGATCCGATGAGCAGGATGCCGTGGTCGCGCAGCGGCCTCAGCCGGCGACCGAGATCGATCAGCGCCTGCGGGTCGTGGGCAGGCAGTGACATCTGGATGACGGGAATGTCAGCCTGCGGATACATCACCTTCAGAGGCACCCACGCACCGTGATCGAGCCCACGCGAGGTGTGCTCATGGAGCTCCTGCGAGTCGGGGAGCACGGAACGCACGAGCGCGGCAAGCGCTGAGGCATCAGGGGTCGAGTAGGTCATCCGGTAGTAGTGGTCGGGGAAGCCGGAGAAGTCGTAGACAAGCGGTGTACCCGCGGCCGTCGCCGAGATGGCGAGCGGGGCGGCTTCCCAGTGGGCACTGAGGATGACGATGCCGCGCGGCCGGGGCAGTGCGCTCGCCCAGTCTGCGAGCTCACGGGTCCACAGCTGATCGTCGAGGAGCGGCGGCGCGCCGTGGCCGAGGTAGAGCGCCGGCATAGGCGTGCCACCGGCCTCAGGCAGGCGGGTGGTCGACTCCATGAACACCACGATACCAACTAGTTCAAGACTCAACTACTTTGTCCCACTGTCTCGGGCCCCATTACTGCGTCGCTGGGGCCCGCCTGGCTGCTGGCGCCCTCCGCCCCACCCGGGGCGGTGCCCATCGCCGCAGTAGTGTCCGACGCACCGAGTCCTCCGGGCTTGGTCCATAGTGAGGGACCCAGATGACTCAAGCACTATCTCGCAAGCGCAGGACAGCACTTTCGATCCTTGTCGCCTGCGCAGCCATCATCGGCGCCACCGGCGCGGCCACCGGCACCGCCACCAGCGCCCCGGCGACGGAACCGGCGGCCAAGGCGACGGCCACCGCGCCGCTGCGAACGATGTCCATCTACGGCAACACGGGCTTGGGTCCCAATTCACTCGTGATCGACGCCGCTGGGACCGTCTACACCGCAAATGCCCGGGACAACACGGTCACCAAGATCACGCGGAGCGGCTACTCATCGATTTTCGGCACCACCGGCGACCAGCCGATGGGCATTGCCCGCGACGCGGACGGCAACATCTATACGTCGAACATCGGTGACAACACCGTCAGCAAGATCAGCCCATCTGGCGAATCCCGGGTGCTGGGAACGACAGGCAAGAGGCCGATGGGCATCAAGGTGGACTCCGCCGGCAACGTCTACACCGCCAACTACATCGATGGCACCGTCACCAAGATCGCCGCGGATGGGTCATCTCGCACGCTGGCGGCCACCGGCACGCACCCGCTCGGGCTGGCCCTGGACAGTGCGGGCAATGTCTACACGGCGAACGAGGGCTCGAACACCGTCACCAAGATCACCCCCGCCGGAGTGTCCTCAACCCTAGGCACGACCGGTGAGTGGCCCCAGGCCATCGCCATCGACCCCGCCGGCAATGTCTACACGGCCAACTGGAACAGCTCCAACGTCTCGAAAATCACGCCGACCGGGAAGTCCGCCATCCTCGGCGTCACCGGCAAGCGCCCCATCGGAATCACCCTGGATTCCGCCGGCAACGTCTACACGACCAATAACGGCGCAGACAACGTTTCGAGGATCACCCCCAGCGGAAAGTCGCAGATCATCGCGCTGACCGAGCGGCGCCCCTCCGGCATCACGGCCGACTCCTCGGGCAATCTCTACGCCGTCAACTTCATGTCCCACACCGTCTCCAAGATGCACGCACGACCGGCCACCCCGTCCACCACGTTGAGGCTGAGCACCGTGACCGTCGCATCCCCGGGGAACTCAGCGGCGTGGATCATCCCCTTCTACAACGACGTGTACGAGACGAAGGACTCCTGCCTGGCGGCGCTCCCGGCAGTCCAGGAGGCAGTGCAGGCCAACCCCGACCCCGCAGTGCAGAAGGAGTCAGCGACTTCCTGCATGGGTGTGGGCGCGGTGCCCTACACGTTCGACATCGGTGAGCTCGAGATCACCACATCCCAGTGGGTGAGATTCCTCAACACGGTGGACCCCATGGGGTCCAACACCCACCACCTGTGGGACGCGGCGGAGAGCGCCTCGGTCTGGCCGAAGTACGGGTCCATCAATCGCGACCTGCGGGCGACTCCCGGTCAGCGCTACTACATCTCGTCACCCGGATGGGCCAACAGGCCCTACAACCAGGCCGACTTCAGTCGCGCCGCGCGCTTCATCAACTCCCTCCAGAACGGCGAGGTCCTTTCCAAGAAGGTGAACAACGTCACCACCGTCACGGGAACGACTCTGAAGACGACCACCTACACGGTGCGCCTGTCGACCAACACCGAGACGGGCATGTACACCATGAGCGATCCCAAGGCCACACGTAACTCCAGCAAGGGATTCGCGCTGACGAGCCAGAACGAATGGATCAAGGCGGCGTACTTCGATCCGAA
>JBMOIL010000248.1:0-2675 GCA_049317345.1 Candidatus Nanopelagicales bacterium | reverse complement strand
TCGCAGTGACCTTTGCACCCCAACTCGTCGCTGATCTGGACCGCGTGCGCACATCTCGACGCCTGCGCGGTCGCACCGTGGGCGGCGTACGCGGCACAGCTGCCGTGGCCCTGCCCGTCCTCGAAGGCGCGCTCGAACGCTCGGTGACCCTCGCCGCCGCCATGGACTCCCGCGGCTACGGCCGTCAGGCCCAGCGCAGCCCGCTTGTCCGGCATCTCACAGCGGCGGCACTGCTCGGTGCACTCGTCCTCATCGTCATCGGCGCCTACGCACTGCTCGACGCCTCGGCGCCCGCGGTGATGGGGCTGCCCATGCTGACCCTCGGCTTCGCGCTCGGGATCACGGGCTTCGCTCTCGCAGGCCGCCGCTCGGTGAGGACGCGCTACCGGCCCGACCCCTGGTCATGGCCGGAATGGGGTGTGACGCTGTGCGCCACCGCGACAGCGGCCACACTCCTCGCCATGAGCATCGCGGGAGTGCCCGGTCTCATCGCCCCCGTGGATCCCCTCGGCTGGCCAGCCGTGCCCCTGCTTGCGGTCGCGGGCATCCTCGTGAGCGTGCTTCCCGCCCTCATCGCCCCGCCGGCACCCGGCACGCGAGTGCGCGGGGAGGTGCGCACATGACACCCGTCATCGAGTTCGAGTCGGTCACGATCACCTACGCCGGTGCCGACCGCCCCGCTCTGGCGAATGTCGACCTCTCGATCGGCGAGGGCGAGCTTGTGCTGGTCATCGGCCAGACCGGCAGTGGCAAGACGACGCTGCTGCGTGCCATCAACGGCCTGGTCCCGCACTTCACCGGCGGCACACTCGCCGGCAACGTGCGCGTCGCCGGACGCGACACCTCCACGCACCATCCGCGGGATCTCGCCGACGTGGTGGGCGTCGTCCCCCAGGATCCGCTGTCGTCCTTCGTCACCGACACGGTGGAGGAGGAACTGGCCTACGGCATGGAGTGCCTGGGTGTCTCGCCCGCCATCATGCGCCGCCGCGTGGAGGAGACGCTCGACCTGCTCGGCCTCGCCGACGTACGCGACCGCGCACTGATGAGCCTCTCCGGCGGTCAGCGTCAGCGCGTCGCCATCGGAGCCGTGCTCACGGCGCATCCCCGTGTGCTCGTGCTCGACGAACCGACGAGTGCTCTCGATCCCGGTGCAGCAGAGGAAGTCCTCGCCGTGCTCCAGCGCCTCGTCCACGACCTCGGCATCACCGTCGTCCTCGCCGAGCACCGACTCGAGCGGGTGCTGGAGTACGCCGATCGCGTCATCCACGTGCCCGGGGATGCTCGCCCGCTCGTCGTCGGCACACCGGCCGACGTCATGATCTCGTCGCCCGTCGCACCCCCCGTGGTGCGCTTGGGGCAGATGGCCGAGTGGACCCCGCTTCCCCTGTCGGTGCGCGACGCGCGTCGCCATGCGCGTGACCTGCGCACACACTTGGAGCAGCGCCCGGCGCGCACGATCCCCGTGCGGGAGCAGCAAGACCCGGTTGTCACCATCGAGCGGACGCGTGCGTCCTACGGCCCCGTCCCTGCGCTCCGCGGTGTCACCCTCGACATCGCGAAGGGCGAGATCGTCGCCCTCATGGGCCGCAATGGCGCGGGCAAGTCGACGCTGCTGTCCACTCTCGTGGGACTACGCCGACCCGATGCGGGCACGGTCCGCATCGACGGGGTGGACCCCGCCACTCTCACCGGCCCGCGGCTCATCGGCCGCATCGGCCTCGTGCCCCAGGACAGCACCGACCTCCTGCAGCGCGACTCCGTGGCGGCGGAGTGCGCCGATGCGGACCGAGACGCAGGAGTGGATCCCGGCACCACCGCAGCACTGCTTGCTCGGATCGCACCCGAGATCCCCGCCGACGCTCACCCGCGCGACCTGTCCGAAGGTCAGCGCCTTGTGCTGGCTCTCGCCGTCGTCCTGGTGGCCACGCCCGCGGTGCTCCTACTGGACGAGCCCACACGCGGCCTCGACTACCCGACCAAAGAGCGACTCTCCACACTCCTGCGCGACCTCGCCGCGAGTGGTCACGCGATCGTCGTCGCCACGCACGACGTCGAACTCGCCGCCGAGACAGCCACTCGCGTCGTCGTCCTCGCCGATGGCGAGGTCGTGGCTGATGGCCCCACCGCTGAGGTGGTCGTCGGCTCACCACTCTTCGCCCCTCAGGTGGCCAAGGTGCTCGTGGGTCCGGAGGGCACGGATGTGCCGCTCACGGTGACCGAGGTGCGCCAGGCACTGGCGGTGATCGGATGACCGCCATGCACATGGGCGCGAAGTCGTGGGCCGCCGTCATTCTCGCCACCGCGGTCGGCGTGATCACCTTCGGCTGGCCCTTCCTCGCCGAGCCCGGTTCGACCGCGGTCGCGCATGCCACCGACGCGCCCTGGGTCTTCGCGGCTGTCGTCCCCCTGGTCCTGCTTGTCGTGCTCGCACAGGTCTCCGACGGAGGCATGGACGCCAAGGCCATCGCGATCCTCGGCGTACTCGCCGCGGTCGTGTGCATCCTGCGCCCCCTCGGCGCGGGGACAGCCGGGCTCGAACCCATATGGTTCGTCATCATCCTCGGCGGCCGCGCACTCGGCCCGGGATTCGGCTTCTCGCTCGGAGCACTGTCGCTCGCGGCGTCCGCGCTCATCACCGGTGGCGTCGGCCCGTGGCTGCCCTTCCAGATGAT
>JBMOIL010000247.1:0-2681 GCA_049317345.1 Candidatus Nanopelagicales bacterium | reverse complement strand
CCTCGAGCGACGCCGCCAGCACGCGCTGCGACTCCTCGTCGTCCACCGACTGATCGGGGTCGATGGCGAAGTCGGCGGGGTCGACGAAGAGGAAGCCGAGCATGCCCCGCGTCTGCGCGAGGGTCTCCATGCGCTCCTGCACGAGGGGCACCGCTTCGGCGAGGACCTCGCGCTGGCGAGCGGTGGGTGGATCCGCCAGTAGGCCGTCGCGCTGGAGGAACGGCACGACCCGCTCCGCGAACTCCTCGGGGGTGAGCGAGCGGATCCAGTCGCCGTTGATCGCAGTGCACTTCTTCAGGTCGAAGCGGGCGGGGTTGGGGCTCACACGCGAGATGTCGAAGGCCTCGGCCATCTGCGGCATGGAAAAGAACTCGCGGTCCTCCCCCATCGACCAGCCGAGCAGGGCGAGGTAGTTAAGCAGCGCTTCGGGGAGGTAGCCCTCCTCGCGATACATCAGCAGCGCCGACTCGGGATCGCGCTTCGAGAGCTTCTTGTTGCCCTCGCCCATGACATAGGGAAGGTGGCCGAAGCGGGGAGTCGTGCCGTCGCCCACGCCGATGTCCGCGAGCGCGGCGTACATCGCGAGCTGGCGGGGGGTGGAGGAGAGCAGGTCCTCACCGCGCAGCACGTGGGTGATGCGCATGAGCGCGTCGTCGACGGGGTTGACCAGGGTGTAGAGCGGGTCGCCATTGGCGCGCACGATGACGTAGTCGGGCACGTGCTCGCGACCGAAGGTCAGCTCGCCACGGACCAAGTCGTCCCAGGTCCAGTCCTGATCCGGCATGGCGAAGCGGGTGACGGCGCTGCGCCCCTCGGCCTCGAACGCCGCACGCTGCTCGGGAGTGAGGTGGCGGCAGCGACCGGAGTAGCCCTGGGTGCGCCCGGCTGCCCGGGCGGCCTCGCGCTCAGCCTCGAGCTCCTCGGCGGTGCAGTAGCAGGGATAGGCGTGCCCGGCCTCGACGAGTCGGCGCGCGACGTCGGCGTAGATGTCCATGCGCTCGGACTGGCGATAGGGGCCGTAGGGGCCGCCGACCTCAGGACCCTCGTCCCAGTCCAGGCCCAGCCAGCGCAGGGCGTCGAGCAGCATGAGGTAGGAGTCCTCGGAGTCGCGCTCGGCGTCGGTGTCCTCGATGCGGAAGACGAAGGTGCCGCCGTGGTGGCGCGCGAAGGCCCAGTTGAACAGCGCGGTGCGCGCCATGCCGACGTGGGGATTGCCCGTGGGCGAGGGGCAGAAGCGCACGCGGATATCGGAGGAGGGCACCCGAGGAGCCTACCGGGGCCGGCCGGTCAGCCCGGGAGTGCGAGTACGACGTAGACGAGGTCCGACTCCCAGGCGTAGGCACCCGACACCCAGCCCGCGCCGATCTCGCGGGCGAGATGCTCGCCCAGGCGCGCCGTCCACGACCCGTCGACCTGCTCGATGACGTCCGCCTCGTCGAAGCCGATGTAGCGGCCGGCCCGCGGATGCGCCGCCTTATAGATGGCCTCCTTGGCGGCGAAGGCCACCGTGACCTCGCGCGCCGCCTGCCAGCGCTCGCGCTCAGCGTCGACGAGGCAGCGGCGCGTGACGGCACGGAGCTGCGACTCGGCGAGGAGCGGTGCGATGTCGACGCCGACGCCGCGCGCGTCCGCACTCACGACCGCGCAGGCGATTCCGCTGTGATGGGAGATGGATCCGGCGATGCCGTCGGGCCATGCGGGTGCGCCGTCAGGGGTGCGGCCGAGCACTCCCCCGGGCTCGATGTCGAGGCGGCGCATCGCCTCGGCCGCGGCGAGCCGCCCGGCGAGGAAGTCCGCCCGCCGACCTGATTCCGCGTCGTCGACCATGGTCGCCACGGTGGATACGGAGATGCGGGCACCGGCGCAGCCCGGGGGCAGCGCGACAGGCAGGTCGTCGAACGCCGGTGTCATCCCGCGACGGAGTTGGCGAGGATTCCGATCCCCTCGATGGTCACCTCGACGTCGTCGCCGTCGCGGAGCGGCCCGACGCCGGCAGGCGTGCCGGTGAGGATGACATCGCCGGGCAGCAGCGTCATCACCTCGCTGATCCACGAGACGAGCTTGGGCACGGAGTGCACGAGCAGCGAGGTGCGCGAGGACTGGCGCTCGTCGTCGTCGACATGGCAGGTGATGGCGAGGTCGGAGACGTCGAGGTCGGTGACGATCCAGGGGCCGAGGGGGCAGAAGGTGTCGAAGCCCTTGGCCCGCCCCCACTGACCGTCAGCCTTCTGCAGATCGCGCGCGGTGACGTCGTTGGCACAGGTGTATCCGAGGATCACCTCGTGCACGCGCTCCTCGGGCACCTCGCGACAGAGGCGACCGATGACGATGGCCAGCTCGGCCTCATGCTCCACCTGCTGCGACATCGCGGGTAGTCGGATCTCCGCCCCCGGGCCGATGACCGAGGTGTTGGGCTTGAGGAAGATCATCGGCTCCGCGGGCACGTCATTGCCCATCTCGGCGGCGTGCGCGGCATAGTTGCGGCCCACCGCGATGACCTTGCTCGGCAGCACCGGGGCGAGGAGGCGGGCCTGGGAGCCGGTGACCTCCTGGCCGGTGAAGGTGATCTCACCGAAGGGATGGACGTCGATGACGCGCAGGCGGGCATCGACGGGGAGGTCGGCGTCACGGTCGTCTACGCCGTCGACGGCGGCGAAGACGACCTCGGAGCCGACGGCGAC
>JBMOIL010000246.1:0-2683 GCA_049317345.1 Candidatus Nanopelagicales bacterium | reverse complement strand
GCCTTCGCAAAGAAGGCCGCCCCGCACCCGACTACCTAGGAATCGATCAGCCCCAGGCGTTGTCGATGCACTGCTGAGCGGTCCACTGCTCGGCAGCCGTGACGGTGTCCTGCGGATCCTCGGTGCAGAGCTTCACACCGGTATCGAAGAACTCGCCGTTGGCCGAGGTGGGCGCGGGCGGCGCGCCACCGGCAGCGATGGCCGCAATGGCCTCGACGCCGAGGCTCGCCATGAGGAGCGGGTACTGCTGCGACGTGGCCTGGATCTCGCCAGCCTTCACAGCCTCGACACCCGCGAGACCACCGTCGACCGACACGATGACAACGTCCGTGCCGATGGTCTTGCCGGCGGCCTTGAGGGCCTCAGCAGCACCGAAGGCGGTGGGCTCATTGATCGTGTAGACGACGTTGATGTCGGGGTTAGCAGCGAGGCACTTCTCCATGCCCGCGCGGCCACCCTCCTGGTTGGCGCCAGTTGCCTCAAGGCAGACCCACTCGTAGTCGCCACCGGCACCGGTCGTGTACTTGCCGGACTCGGCCTCGTCACCCATGACCGTGAGGTCAACGATGTCGATGCCCATGCCCTTGAGGAAGCCGTTGTCACGGCAGTAGTCGACGGACACCATGCGGTCGTTGAAGATGACCAGACGCGCGATGGTGGCCTTCTCGCCGTTGAGCCAGCCAGCGGTCCACTGACCGATGGCCTCGCCCGCGAGGCAGTTGTCCGTCGCGAAGGTGATGTCCACGACGTCCGGCGGATCGGTCGGGGTGTCGAGAGCAATGACGTAGAGGCCCGCAGCGCGTGCCTTCTCGATCGCGGCGTTGACGTTGGTCGAGATGGGCGTGATCAGGATGCCCGCGTCACCGCGTGCGATGGCCTGCTCGATGAGATCGATCTGGCCCTGATCGTCGCCCTCTGCCTTGCCGGAGCCGATGGTGAGCTCGACGCCCTGGGCTGCAGCAGCCTCTGCCGCGCCCGCCTGCATGGCGACGAAGAACGGGTTGGTCGAGTCCTTGGTGATCAGCGTCACCTTGACGGGCTCGCCGGGAGCCGGTGCTGCTGACGAGGTCTCCGCAGCAGCGCTGGAGGACTCGGGAGCAGCCGAACTGGACGAGCCGCTGTCACTGGAGCCACCGCAAGCGGCAAGGCCCAGTGCCAGCACGCCGGCGGAGGCCACGAAGGCCATCCGGCGACCTGTGAATGCACGTGCCATGAAGAAACTCCTCTTCATTGGGGGTCGGGTGACCCCGGGGGTCTACGCAACCTGTCGCGATGTGCCTCGAAGCGCAAGACGGGCATGCCGCCTGTTACTGAATCGTTCCGAGGACGAGACCTTGACAACGTTGTCGTGAAGGCTTTCTATGGCCTGCGTCACACCTACGTCAAGGTCTTTCCGGGGAGGATGAGCGTCCGTTATGGGTTCGTTACCGGGTGCCCCTATGGCTCCTACGGGCGGCCCCCCGGTCGGGGGACCGATCGGTCGACGACGCCCGACCCTCCGCGACGTGGCCGCCCTGGCCGGCGTCAGCTTCAAGACCGTCTCTCGCGTGGTCAACGGAGAGTCCGGAGTCTCCCCCGCTGTCGCCGACCGGGTCCGAGAGGCAGCGGATCAACTCGGCTACCGTCCCAACGCCGCGGCCACCGCTCTGCGCCGTTCGGACCATCGCACCGCGACCTTCGGCGTACTCCTCGAAGATGCCGGCAACCCCTTCTTCGCCGCCCTTCTCCGCGGGATCGAGGAGGTCGCTCGCGGCAACGGGGTCGCGGTGTTCACGTCGAGCACCGACCTCGACGTCGACCGTGAGCGCGACATGACGGCGGCATTCGCCGCACGGCAGGTCGATGCGCTCATCACCGCGCCGACGGAGTCCGATGCGCAGCACCTGATGCGCGCGTTGGAAGAGGGTTCGCGCGTCGTCCTGGTCGACCGCACGATCGATGGCATCAACGTCCCCTCCGTCCTGGTCGACAACCAGGCGGGAGCTCGGGCGGGAGTGGAACACCTCATCTCCCAGGGCCACCGACGCATCGGCTACATCGGACGCAACCCCTCGATCTACACCTCCCGCGGGCGGTATGCGGGCTACGTCGAGGCGTTGACAGCCGCGGGAATCGAGATCGACCCCGCGCTCGTACGTCGGGAGGGCGCGACCCGGTCGTCCGCCCACCTCCAGGTGGAGGAACTGCTCGATCTGGCCGAGCCGCCGACAGCCCTCTTCACGGCCCAGGACCTCATCACGATGACGGCCGTGTCTGCGCTCCAGCGGCGAGGGCTCGCCGACCGAGTGGCGCTGGTCGGATTCGACGACTTCGAGCTCGCCGACCTGCTGCAGCCCGGCGTGACCGTGATTGCGCAGGATCCGCGGCGCATGGGCGCCCTCGCCGCTGAACTCGCGCTGGATCCCGAGGGGAGCGGCGTACACCTTGTCGCCACCCGGCTCATCGCCCGCGGTTCGGGGGAGATCGCTGGCCCCGGCTGAGCACTGCCGACGACGTTCATCGAACGGCTACGTGAGTTACCCGAACGTTCCCGTCATGCAGTGCACCACTGCTCGTACGCTTCGGGGCATGCGCACAATCACGATCGTGGCGGGACTCACGCTCATGTTGAGCGCCTGCGGCGGCTCGTCGTCGGGTACGGCGTCGACGCCCGCCCCTGTGGAGTCAGTCACGGCATCAGGAG
>JBMOIL010000245.1:0-2704 GCA_049317345.1 Candidatus Nanopelagicales bacterium | reverse complement strand
GACCGAGAAGCAGCTCCAGGACGTGATCTACCCGCTCCCGCCGCTCTACTCGCAGAACATCAAGATCTCGCCCCAGCGCGTGGTAGGGGTCAGCTAGGCGTCGAGGCGGCCATCCGGATCGAAGCCGCGTGGCAGGACGACAGCCGGCACCGTGCAGGCGCGCAGGAGCTTGTGTGTGAGATCGCCGAGGAAGACGCGGCTCAGCAGGCCGAGGCTGCTGGATGCGGCCACGAAGACATCGGAGTCCTGCCAGTCGAAGCGCGACATGGCCCGACCCGCGGTGTCACCCTCCACGACGGTGCCCGTGATCGGCAGGCCCGACCGCTCGATGAAGCCGAGCTGGGCCGCACGCTCGTGCTCGATCAGAGCCTCCATCACCATGCGCTCGGGATCGCGGCCGATGCGCGCGCCCAGGAGGCGGGTCATGCGTAGGACGACGGTGAGTAGGTGCAGGGGTACGTCGTGTGGGCCCGCGACGCTCTCGGCGATGCCGACGGCGTACTCCGACTCGGGCGTGTCCTGGAAGCCGACGATGAGGCGCTGGATCGCATCCGGCGCCACCTCACGATAGCCCTCGGGCGCGAGCGCGACAGCTGCGGCGCCCCCGTGCAGCAGTGAGTGAGCGACGGACCCGAGTGCGAGGTGACCGTCGATCCCTTCGGATCCCGGACCGATGACGATGACCAGAGCGCCGACCTGGTCTGCGGCATCGCGAAGGCCATGGCCGACGGATGCGCGGGCCACGACCATGGTGTCTACGTCGCCGATCGCCCAGTCGGTGCGCAGGATCTCAGCCGCATGCGACAGGGCCGCATGGGAACGCTCGCGGAGGAACGCCTCCCACTCCGCATCTACGTTGCCGAGACTGGGGTAGTCCATGGTCGGCGGATGGACGAAGGCCAGGGTGATGCTTGCTCCGAGGAGGCGGGCCAGAAGCGCTCCGAGCGCGAGGCCGTCCTCACCGGACTCGTCGGGTGACACTCCCACGACGATGCGCACGACGGCCTCCCCTCACTTGCTCCAACCGGGGCCGCACGGGGCCCGCGACGGCTAACGTACCCACCGTCCGGGATCACCGGGAGCGAATGGAGGAGTGACGATGGGACACGGACTCTTCCGGCTCAAGCCGGTGGAGGACGCCGTCGGCCACTCCGAGCTCAAGCGCACGATGGGGCGATCAGCCCTGCTCTTCTTCAGCGTCGGCTCCATCATCGGCAGTGGCATCTTCGTCATCCTCGGCGTAGCAATCCCCAAGGCCGGGCCGGCTGTGATGCTGTCCTTCCTCCTCGCAGCCGTAGCCGCGCTCTTCTCCGCACTTTCGTACGCCGAGCTTGCGAGCACGATCCCCGCCAGCGGATCGTCGTACTCCTACGCCTATGTCACGCTTGGTGAAATCGTCGCCTGGGCAGTGGGGTGGATGCTCATGCTGGAGTACGGCGTCTCGGTCGCCGCAGTGGCCGTGGGTTGGGGTGAATATCTCAACGAGTTCCTCGGCGCCTTCGGCGTGACGATCCCCTCGCAGTTCGCCAATCCCCCAGGAGGCGGCGGGGTCTTCAACGTGCCCGCGATCATCGTGGTCTTCGCCTGCATGTTCCTGCTCATCCGCGGGGCATCCGAGTCGGCCAAGGTCAACGCGATCATGGTGCTGCTCAAGATCGGGATCCTGGTCTTCTTCTGCGCGGTCGCTTTCAGCGCCTTCGATGGCAACAACCTCGAGCCCTTCCTGCCGCTCGGCCTCCTCGGCGTCACCGCGGCAGCAGGGCAGGTCTTCTTCTCCTACATCGGATTTGACGCTGCATCGACCGCCGGTGAGGAGGCGAAGGACCCCAAGCGCGACCTGCCCTTCGCCATCATCGGCAGCCTCGTGGTGGTCACCGTGCTCTACCTGCTCGTCACCCTCGCCGCCCTCGGCGCCCGGCCTTGGGAGGCCTTCGAGGGACAGGGGTCCGAGGCCGTGCTCTCCTCGGTCGCCAACCAGGCGGTCGGCGGCACCTGGGCGGGCACCCTCATCGCGCTGGGCGCGATCATCTCGATCTTCAGCGTCGTGCTCGTGACCCTCTACGGTCAGACACGCATCCTCTTTGCCATGGGGCGCGATGGGCTGCTGCCCAAGGCCTTCACCCGGGTGAGCCCACGCACGCAGACGCCTGTCTTCAACACCGTGATCGTGTGCATCATCATCGCCGTACCCGCAGCCTTCGTCTCCCTCGGCCAATTGGCCGAGGCGACCAGCATCGGGACCCTGGGTGCCTTCGCGGTCGTCAACATCGGCGTGATCGTGCTGAGGCGCAAGCGACCCGACCTACCGCGCGGATTCACCACTCCGCTCTTCCCGCTCATGCCCATCCTGGGCCTCATCCTCATCGTGGTGATCGTGGCGGGGCTCGAGCCGGTGACCTGGCTGGTGTTCGCCCTGTGGATGGCCGTGGGCTTCGCCGTCTACTTCGGCTACTCCAGGCGTCACTCGGTACTCAATCGATCCGGGTAGCCAACGCCCCGCTAGCCGCTACCCTCGGTTCATGGCTACCTACACCTGCCCCAGTTGCGATATGTCCGTCAACACCACCTGCGGCCACTGCAGTGCAGACCTGGTCAACGACGTCCTGGTCTTGGACAGCGGTGCCGAAGTGGGAATCTCCCAGTGCCCCAACGGCCACGGCAAGATCAAGTCACCGATGTGCTGCGGGTCAGATATGAGCTGCGC
>JBMOIL010000244.1:0-2721 GCA_049317345.1 Candidatus Nanopelagicales bacterium | reverse complement strand
CTCATGCCGCTGCTCGACGACAGCACCGCGCTCGAGGTGACCGCCATCCAGTCTGCAGCGGGCCTGGATCCACGTGGACTCGTGCGACGCGTCCCCTTCCAGGCCCCACATCATTCGGCGTCGATGACGGCCATCGTCGGAGGCGGCCAGGCCGGGCGTCTGCGCATCGGCGCGGCGACCCTCGCGCACCGAGGGGTGCTCTTCCTCGATGAGGCACCCGAATTCGCGCGCTCGGTCCTCGATGCCTTGCGTCAACCGCTGGAGAGCGGTGAAGTCCACATCGCCCGCGCGGACATCTCGGGGGTGCTGCCGGCACGCTTCTGCCTCGTCCTCGCCGCGAACCCGTGTCCCTGCGGCAAGGGGATGGGCATGGACGCGTCGTGTGCGTGCTCGCCCGGGGATCGCAGGCGCTACGCCGCCAAGATGTCGGGCCCCGTGATGGATCGAATCGATCTGCGAGTGGCCCTCGAAAGGCCGAGTCTCGCTCACATCGGAGAGCAAGGGGAAGCGACGGCCGCGGTCGCCGCACGCGTCGCCGAGGCCCGGGCGCGATCGAGCGCACGGTGGTCAGCCGAGGGCGTCACCTGGCGAGTCAATGGCGAGGCGCCGGGTGCGGCCTTGCGCAATCGCCACACACCCGATGAGAGGGGAGAGCAATTGCTGCGCACGGCCTTCTCCCGAGGCGCGCTGAGTATGCGCGGTGCCGATCGCGTCCTGCGCGTGGCCTGGACCCTGGCGGACCTGGAAGGTGTCGCTCGCCCAGGTGCGGATCACGTGGCCGACGCGATGGTGCTGCGCGGGGGAGGCCTGACATGGGCAGCGTGAATCCCTCGCACGATGCGGAACTCGAGCGCACGGCGCGACTGATGCTTTCGGAGTGGTCCGAGGCAGGTGACCGCGCACTGGGCGCGCGCGTGCGTGAGCGCGGAGCCCACGCGGTCGTCGAAGAGATCCTCGCGGGGCACTCACCGCTGCCGGCGAGCACAGGCATCGCCGCCCGTGTCGCCGCGACCACGACGTACGCCGAGGCGGTGAGCCGCTGGGTTGAGCCTGCGTGGGCCGCTGCCGAGCGCATCGCCGCCCGATACGTCGTGACCGGGGATCCCGAGTGGCCATCCCAGCTCGACGATCTGCACGATGCGGCGCCACTGGGCCTTTGGGTCGCGGGCGCGGGTCACCTGCGCCTCCTGGCGCTGCGTTCGATCGCCGTGGTGGGTGCCCGGTCGGCCACGGCGTACGGCGAGGGCATCGCACGCGAACTCGGGGCGCACCTTGCCGAGGCGGGTTGGCTCTCTGTCTCCGGAGGCGCCTTCGGAATTGATGCGGCTGCGCATCGTGGATCACTGGTCGCCGGTGGAACCACCGCGTGCGTGCTCGCCGGGGGAGTCGACGTGCCCTACCCGCGGTCACATGCCGACCTCCTTGCGCGCATACGCGAGGCCGGAGTGCTCGTCAGTGAGGCTCCGCTCGGGGGCGCTGCGATGCGGCATCGATTCCTCACGCGCAACCGAGTGATCGCCGCTCTGAGTCGCGGCACCGTGCTCGTCGAGGCCGCCGTGCGCTCGGGAGGTCGCTCGACCGTGCGGGAAGCGCGCGAGCTCAACCGCGTCGTCATGGCGTTTCCCGGGCCCGTCACCTCGCCGATGTCAGCCGGGTGCCACGCGGTCATTCGCGATGAAGGGGTGCATCTGGTGACATCGCCGCGGGAGATCATCGCCCTCGTCGAGGGGCGCCTGGCGATCGACGATCCAGGTCACGTCGCGCCGTCCGATGGCCTCGGCTGGCGTGAGCGGCGGGTCCTTGATGCCGTCCCCGCCCGTCGTCCTGCGCCCCTCGCGAGCATCGCCCGACTGGCCGGTCTAGGGCTCGCCGAGGCGATGACCGCCCTCGGTGTCCTCGATGCGCTGGGGCTGGTGCAGCGCGCGGGTGAGGGTTGGGCGCGCTCCATGACCTAGCGGGCGCCGACCCGCCCGGCCGGGTCCTGCACCGTTCCGCGGGTGACAGGCGTCAGCATGGAGGCGTGGCCGAGCTTGAGATCCCCCCGGGGGACGACTGGGACGAGGTGATCGCGCGCTTCCGCGACCACCTCGCGCTCGAGCTCGGGCGCAGCGACCACACCGTGCGTGCCTACATCGGTGACGTCGATGCGTTGGCGGGTTTCTCGCGTGAGCGTGGGGCCACCTTGGTGAGCGACCTCACGCTTCTCGCGTTGCGCGCATGGCTCGCCGATCAGGAGCGACGAGGACTCGAGCGCAGCACTCTCGCGCGACGTGCGGCCAGTGCTCGCGTCTTCACCGAGTGGGCCGTCGCCCGCGGCATCCTGGACACCGATGTCGCGGCCCGGCTCGCCTCGCCGAAACGCGCACACCGGCTCCCCTCTGTGCTCACCGCCGACCAGGCCGTCGCGGTGCTCGACGCGGCAAGCGAGGCGGCCGACTCGCCTATCGGCCTGCGCGACCTGGCCATCCTCGAGACGCTCTACGCGACCGGGATCCGAGTCGGGGAGATGGTGGGCACCGACATCGATGACATCGACATGACCCGCCGCACCCTCAGGGTGCTCGGCAAGGGCGGTCGCGAGCGCACCGTGCCCTTCGGCGTCCCTGCCGAGCAGGCCCTGACCGCATGGCTGCGGGAGGGCCGTCCCGCCTTGCTCGGGAAGGCCTCCGGATCCGCTGCATTCCTGGGGGCGCGGGGCGGGCGCATCGACCCGCGCACCGT
>JBMOIL010000243.1:0-2748 GCA_049317345.1 Candidatus Nanopelagicales bacterium | reverse complement strand
ACGCGGGCAGGATGGGGGCATGGCCAAGACCCGGCTCATCCCTCGCCGCTGGCGCCCGCCCCAGGACGTCGGCCTCCGTGGGCCCTTCGCGCCCAATGACGCTCTCGCCCATCTTGATGTGATCCCCCTGCCGGGGTCCGGCGCCGAGGATGTCGCTGTCGATTCATCAGGTGCGGTCTACACCGGCACCCGCGAGGGATACCTGCTGCGCATCTCCCCCGATGGTCGCAGTGTCGAGCGTCTCGCCCAGACGGGTGGTCGCCCCCTCGGCATCGAGGTCCACCCCGAGGGCTGGCTGGTGGTGTGCGATGCGCACCGTGGCCTGCTGCGTGTCGACCCCTCGACCGGTGACATCACCGAACTCGTCACTGCAATCGACGGACGGCCCATGCGCTTCACCAACAACTGCGCAGTGGCCAAGGACGGCACGATCTACTTCTCCGACTCGTCCCAGCACTTCGGACTCGAAGAGTTCAAGGGCGACATCCTCTCCCACACGAGCAGCGGCCGGCTCATACGCCGTGCGCCCGATGGAACCATCACGGTGCTACTCGACGATCTCGACTTCGCCAACGGCGTTGCCCTGGCAGACGACGAGTCGTTCATCCTCGTCGCCGAGACAGGCGGCTACCGCATTACCAGGCTTGACCTCACCGGCCCCGAGGCCGGTCGCCGCTCGGTCATCATCGACAACCTGCCCGGCATGCCCGACAACATGTCGACAGGCAGCGACGGCGTCTTCTGGATCGCCCTGCCCTCGGCACGCAATCGCCTCCTCGACCTGCTGCTGCCGCGTCCCGGCTTCGTTCGAGCAGCCGTGTGGGCACTGCCCGACCGCCTCCAGCCCGATGTCACCCGGATCACGTGGGTGGTCGGCATCGACGGTGAGGGCGACGTCGTGCACAACCTCCAGGCCTCTGGAGAGCGCTTCCACTACGTCACAGGAGTACGCGAACACGCCGGCAAGCTCTACCTCGGCAGCCTGGTAGAGCCCGGCGTGGCAAGGGTCGACTTGGCCTCTGGGTGACGTCGCGCTAAACGCGCTTGCCGAGCGCATCGGTGAGGCGGAGCAATGCCGGGCTGCGATCCCCCTGCGGGACGACTGCGCGGACGATGCACAACTCGTCCGACGCCATCGCCTCCGTGAGTGCCGCATCGAGTTCGTCCTCGGTGTTGGCCAACCACCCTCTGCCGGTGCCGAAGACGGTCGGCAGGTGCTCTGCCTTCAGCGCCGGAATGTCATTGAACGCGCCGTCCTTCATCGGCCGCTGCGTCCCGTAGCCGTGGTTGTCGAGGATGAGGATCACCGGATTGACGCCGTGGAAGGCCGCGGTTGCGGCTTCGAGTCCCGTCATGGCGAAGGCACCATCGCCCACGAGCACCACCGGCCGCAGATCCGGTGCCGCGATGCCGGCACCCAGGGCACCGGGTACGGCGTACCCCATCGTCGCGTAGTACGCGCTGGCCAGGCACCAGTGCGGAGCGGTGAGATCGACGGACGCGAAGAGACACTCACCGGGATCGACGAGCAGGCCATGGCGATCGTCCAGGTGCGCATCCACTGCAGCGATGACACGCGCCACGCTCAAGGGCGTGCCGGGCTCGGCGATGAACCCGGGGCGGGGATGCACCGGTGAGGTGACCTCCTCACCCTGGCCACTCGCGGCCTCCGCGAGAGCCGGCAGGAAGGCCCACAGCGGGACGTCCTTGTAGGTGCGCAGACCGATCGTCACCTCGGTGTCCTGCGCATCGATGTGACGGTGCGGATCGAGGTGCGCCGTGAAGGCACCCATCGTCAAGTCGGTGTTGAGCACGCCGAAGCTGAGGACGGTGCTCGCCCCCTCGACTCGATCGACAACCTCGTGGGACGAGACGGCGCCCATGTAGACACCGAGCGAGAGCGGGTGCCGCTCGGGGAAGAGGCCCTTTGCGAGAGAGCTTGTCGCCACCGGCACCTGCAGGCGCTCGGCCGCCTCGACGAGGGCGGGACCCAGGCCACGGCGCCACACCATCGCACCGGCATGGACGACGGGCGTGTGCGAATCCCTGAGGCACTCCATGGCATCCGCCACAGCGGCACGCAGGCGATCGTCGTCGACGGGTGGCAGATGGGCACGCAGATGCTCGTGCCGCGGCGCCGCGATGGGCACCTCGACCATGTCCCGCGGGATCTCGAGGTAACCGGGGCGCTGCTGAGACAGGACCTCCGCGATCACCCGATCGATTTCGTCGGCGGCGATGGCGGGGTTGTCGATCACCGCCTGCGCGCAGGTGAGTTCTTCGAAGACCACGAGCTGGGAGTCGAAGTTGCGGATCTTGTGATGCAGCAGCACGTCACCGGCACGCTCACGCAACCCCGGGGCACCCGACACGACGAGCAGGGGCACCTGTTCGGCCCAGGCGCCGGCCACCGCGTTGGCGATCTTCAGTCCGCCCACACCGTAGGTCACCGCCACGACGCCGAGACCCTTGAGTCGGGCGTAGGCATCGGCCGCGAAAGAGGCGCCCTGCTCGTCAGCGGTGACGAGGATGGGAAAGCCGACTTCCTCGAGATCCGCGAAGAGACGCAGGGCGTAGTCCCCCACGATGCCAAAGCCGCGATCCACTCCGCGTTGGCGGAGCCGGTCGGCAAGGTGCTGCGAGATGGTGAGTTCGTCCACGCAGGCAGGCTAGTGGTCAGGCTTCGAGCTCGGGGTGCGCGTCCCCGGGAGGCAACTCCTCGCGAGCCCTCGCAAGCCAGCCCACGAG
>JBMOIL010000242.1:0-2758 GCA_049317345.1 Candidatus Nanopelagicales bacterium | reverse complement strand
GTCGCAGGAGTCGAGCCCCAGTCCGAGACGGTGTGGCGTCAGGCTGACCGCTACAACGTCCCCCGCATCTGCTTCGTCAACAAGCTCGACCGCACCGGCGCCGACTTCTACATGTGCGTCGACATGATCAAGGACCGCCTCGGCGCCACGGCGCTCGTCCTCCAGATCCCGATCGGCTCAGAGTCCGACTTCCTCGGAGTCATCGACCTCGTCAGCATGCGCGCTCTCACCTGGCGCGGCGAGACCCAGAAGGGCGAGGACTACGTCGTCGAGGACATCCCCGCGGACATGGCCGGCCAGGCCGCCGAGTGGCGCGAGCAGCTCCTCGAGACCCTCGCAGAGAACGACGACGCCGTGATGGAGAAGTTCCTCGAGGGCGAGGAGCTGTCGGTCGACGAGATCCAGGCAGGTATTCGCCGGGCCACCCTCGCCGACAAGCTCACGCCGGTGCTCACCGGCTCGGCGTTCAAGAACAAGGGCGTGCAGCCCATGCTCGACGCCGTGGTCGCCTACCTCCCGTCGCCGCTCGACGTCGCGGCGATCGAGGGCCACAAGCCCGGCAACGAGGACGAGACCATCGAGCGCAAGCCCAACGACGACGAGCCCTTCTCGGCCCTCGCGTTCAAGATCATGAGCGACCCGCACCTGGGCAAGCTCACCTACGTCCGCATCTACTCCGGCCGCCTTGAGACCGGCACCGCGGTGCTCAACAGCACCAAGGACCGCAAGGAGCGCATCGGCAAGATCTACCGAATGCACGCCAACAAGCGCGAAGAAATCGACGCTGTGGGCGCCGGCGACATTGTGGCTGTCATGGGCCTCAAGGACACGACCACGGGCGAGACCCTGTGCGATCCGTCCAAGCCGGTCGTACTCGAGTCGATGAGCTTCCCCGCCCCGGTCATCTCCGTGGCCATCGAGCCCAAGACCAAGAGCGATCAGGAGAAGCTCGGCACGGCCATTCAGCGCCTCGCCGAGGAGGACCCCACCTTCCGCGTGCAAAGTGACGAGGAGACGGGCCAGACGATCATCTCCGGCATGGGCGAGCTGCACCTCGAGGTGCTCGTCGACCGCATGCGCCGTGAGTTCAAGGTCGAGGCCAACGTCGGCAAGCCTCAGGTCGCCTACCGCGAGACGATCACGAAGAAGGTCGAGAAGATCGACTACACCCACAAGAAGCAGACGGGTGGCTCCGGTCAGTTCGCCAAGGTTCAGATCACGCTCGCTCCCAATACCGAGGGTGAGGGCGGCTACGAGTTCGAGAACAAGGTCACCGGCGGCCGCATCCCCAGGGAGTACATCCCCTCCGTGGATGCCGGCTGCCAGGATGCGATGGAGTACGGCGTCCTCGCCGGCTACCCCATGGTCGACCTCAAGGTCACCCTTCTCGACGGCGCCTACCACGAGGTCGACTCCTCGGAGCTCGCCTTCAAGATCGCCGGGTCGATGGTCTTCAAGGAGGCCGCTCGCAAGGCCGGTCCTGTGCTCCTGGAGCCGATGATGGCCGTTGAGGTCA
Organism: Candidatus Nanopelagicales bacterium; assembly: GCA_049317345.1. GTDB lineage: Bacteria > Actinomycetota > Actinomycetes > S36-B12 > S36-B12 > Mxb001. The sequence goes on along the minus strand of JBMOIL010000242.1, from coordinate 1,242 downwards.
CCACACCCGAGGACTTCATGGGTGACGTCATCGGCGACCTCAACTCCCGCCGTGGCCAGATCCAGGCCATGGACGAGCGTGCTGGAGCGCGCATCGTGCGCGCCCTCGTGCCGCTCTCAGAGATGTTCGGTTACGTGGGCGACCTGCGCAGCAGGACCCAGGGCCGAGCCAGCTACACCATGCAGTTCGACTCCTACGCCCAGGTTCCGCAGAACGTGGCGACGGAGATCATCGCGAAAGCTCGCGGCGAGTAAGTCGCGGATCGAAGAACACCCAGCAAACCAAGACAAGAACCCCGATCCGCGACAGTCGGACGGACCGAAACGAAGAGGAGCCCACCGTGGCGAAGGCGAAGTTCGAGCGGACGAAGCCGCACGTGAACATCGGCACCATCGGGCATATCGACCATGGCAAGACGACGCTGACCGCGGCGATCACCAAGGTCCTGCACGACAAGATGCCCGACATCAACCCCTTCACGCCTTTCGATCAGATCGACAAGGCTCCGGAGGAGCGTCAGCGCGGCATCACGATCTCCATCGCGCACGTGGAGTACCAAACCGAGGCGCGTCACTACGCGCACGTGGACTGCCCCGGCCATGCTGACTACATCAAGAACATGATCACCGGTGCCGCTCAGATGGACGGCGCGATCCTCGTGGTCGCGGCCACCGACGGCCCGATGCCCCAGACCAAGGAGCACGTCCTCCTGGCCCGCCAGGTGGGTGTCCCCGCCATCGTCGTCGCGCTCAACAAGTGCGACATGGTCGATGACGAGGACCTCCTCGAGCTCGTCGAGATGGAGGTGCGCGAGCTCCTGTCGACGTACGAGTTCCCCGGCGATGACATCCCCGTGGTGCGCGTGGCAGCATTCCCGGCGCTCAACGGCGACGAGAAGTGGGCCGAGTCGATCATGGAGCTCATGGGCGCGGTCGATTCCTACATCGTGACCCCCGAGCGTGAGGTCGATAAGCCCTTCCTCATGCCCGTTGAGGACGTCTTCACGATCACCGGCCGCGGCACCGTCGTGACCGGGCGCATCGAGCGCGGCATCGTCAAGGTCAACGAGGAGATCGAGATCGTTGGCATCCGCCCCGGACCGCCCGCGAAGACCACCGTCACCGGCGTCGAGATGTTCCGCAAGCTTCTCGACGAGGGCCAGGCGGGCGAGAACGTCGGTCTGCTCTTGCGCGGCACCAAGCGCGAGGACGTCGAGCGCGGCCAGGTCTGCTGCAAGCCGGG
>JBMOIL010000241.1:0-2794 GCA_049317345.1 Candidatus Nanopelagicales bacterium | reverse complement strand
AACGTGGACGACATCGTCGCCTCGCCGGAGTTCGCGGCGCGGGTCGTTGTCCTGTCCGCTGAGACCGGTCGCTCGCGGAAGGATGTCGAGGTCGATGCCCGCCGCTGCCTCGAGGAGATGGTCGCGACTATCGAGCCGCGCAGCACCGAGGCATGGGATCGGTTCGGCTCCTGGCTCTCGCGGTCCTACTCCATCGACGCCTCTGCCGATCGTCTGCAGCACATACGCGCGCTCGGCCTGAAGCACTCGCTCGTCTTCCTGCCCAATCACCGCTCGTATCTCGACCCTCTCGTGCTGCGGCGGGTCCTGGTCGACTACGGCTTCCCGCCCAACTTCGTGCTGGGCGGCATGAATCTCGCCAAATGGCCGGCATCGGTGCTGGCTAAGCGGGCCGGCCTCATCTTCATCCGCCGCAGCACGCGCGATGATCCGGTCTATCCCGCGATGATGCGGCTGTACCTTGGCTGCCTCCTCAAGGAGCATGCCAACCTCGAGTGGTACTTCGAAGGCGGCCGCACCCGCACGGGCAAGCTCCGACCTCCCCGGATGGGTGTGCTGCGCTATCTCATCGATGCCTTCGTTGAGAACTGCGCCGATCCTCTGGCTCCCCCGGAAGAAGATGTCTACTTCATCCCAGTCTCCATCGTCTACGACCAGCAGCATGAGGTTGAGGCCATTTCCTACGAGGACGCGGGTGGCAAGAAGACGCCTGAGAGCCTGAGGTGGCTCTATGGCTTCGCGCGAGCGCAGTCGACGCGGCGCGGTCAGGTGCACGTGCGCTTCGGGGAGCCTCTCTCCCTGCTCGAGAGTCTTGCCGATGCACGCGAGCGTGCGGGGTCCGATGATCCGGTGACTGTCGTCCCACGTGTCGCATTCGACATCGCCAACAGGATCAACGCCGCGACACCGATCACTCCGTCGGCTCTCGTCACGTTCGCTCTCCTGGACAACGAAGGCCGAGCTCTCACCCTGGGCGAGTTGCTCGACGTGCTCGACCCGCTTCTGGTCTACGTCCGCGAGCGTCATCTACCCCTCACCTCGGATATCGACCTGGCACGGCCGGACAGCCTCCGGCAGGCGCTGCGCACGCTTCAGGACGAGGGAGTGGTCGAGGTCTACGACGGTGGCCTGGAGCCGGTCTTTGCCGTGGCGCCCGATCGCTATCACGAGGCGGCGTTCTACAGGAACACGCTCGCGCACTGGTTCGTCTACAGGGCCATCGCCGAGAATGCACTTCTCGCCGCAGCGGAGTCAGGCGGCGACGTGGTCGACTCCACCTGGTCGGCCGCTCTCGAGCTTCGCGACTTGCTCAAGTTTGAGTTCTTCTTTCCGCGCAAGCGGGAATTCGCAGAGGACATGCGTGCGGAGGTCAACCTGGCGAGGCCGGGATGGGCTGGCGAGGGATTGGACCATGAGGGAGTGCTCAGGGCGCTGGATCAGACGCACCTCTATGTCTCCCACCGCATCATTGGACCGTTCCTCGAGGCCTACCTCGTCGTTGCGTCGCGCCTCGCCGACCGCGATCCCTCCTTGCCGATCGACCGGGATGCCCTCGTGCAGGAGTGCCTGGGCATCGCCAAGCAGGATTGGCTCATGCACCGCCTGCACAGCCCGGAGTCGATCTCGCGCGACTTGATGCAGGGTGCCCTCAAACTTGCGGAGAATCGTGGTCTCCTCGAGGTAGGCGGTGAGCCCTTGCGCACCCAGCGGGAGGCGTTCCGTGATGAGTTGCGAGCGGCAGTGGAGCGCATCGGGGTCGTACGGCGTGCAGCCATGGCCCAGATCGAAGGCGATGGTCGGCGGACCATCTCGAGGATCATGCGGAGGCGTTGAGCGTGCCGGACATCGACGGTCTCGTCGGCGAGGTCGAATTCTCCCCTGAGGGGCCCGAAATCGGAGCCTTCTTTGATTTCGACGGCACCCTGATCGACGGTTACTCCGCCGTCGCCTACTTCAGGGATCGGCTCCTCTCCCGGGATGTGGGCACCAACGAGCTGCTGCGCTCTCTCGTGGAGAGCGTCAATGTGGAGGTACGTGGCACGGACGTCCACCGTCTTGTCGAGATCGGCGTGGGGGCACTTGGCGGCCGATCGGCGGAGGACATCGATCGCATGGGCGAGCGGCTCTTCCGCAAGAACATCGCGCAGATGATCTTCCCCGAGGCCCGGGCCCTCATCGCCGCTCACAAGGCCCGTGGTCACACGGTCGTGATTGCGTCATCCGCGCTCACCTTCCAGGTCGAGGCAGCCGCCCGTGACCTCGGTATCGACAACATCCTCTGCACGCGCATGGAGAGCCGCGACGGCGTCCTCACGGGATTCGTCGATGGGCCCATCCTTTGGGGTGATGCCAAGGCCGACGCAGTCCGTGACTTCGCCGCCGAGCGGGGTATCGACATGACACGGTCGTTTGCCTACGGCAATGGGGCCGAGGACCTGGCCTACCTGGCCACCGTCGGCAATCCCCGTCCCCTCAATCCCTCTGACGGCCTGTCGGCTGCCGCTGAGGAGCGCGGTTGGTCAACCGCGCGACTGTCACGTCCGCAGCACCTCACTCCCGAGCTCGTCGTGCGATCCCTGGCGGCGTACGGCGGTGTGGCTGCCGGACTGGTCGCGGGGATTGGGCTGGGCCTGGTGAATCGGGATCGACGTACGGCGGTGGAGATCACCGCCTCCGTCGGCTCAGAGCTGGCGCTCGCGGCCGCGGGAATCACGATGAACGTCACGGGTGCCGAGAATCTCTGGGCTGCGCGCCCGGCGGTCTTCATCTTCAATCACCAGAGCCAACTCGACGT
>JBMOIL010000240.1:0-2803 GCA_049317345.1 Candidatus Nanopelagicales bacterium | reverse complement strand
GCCTTGAGGTCAGGCTGCTCGAAGCAGGCGTACATCCGCCGCGCGTCGGCCGACTCGAACTGGGTGTAGAGGTAGACCTCGTCGTCGACGGGATCGACGAAGCGGTGCAGGCCCTCGCCTGTCCGCATGAAAGCGCAGCGGGCGCGCACGATGAGGACGTTCTCTGGCTCAAGGCCATCGAGACGGATGCGATGACCATCGAAGACCTCGTCTGGCACGAGCTCGTGGCCGTTGAGGTTGACCGACAGCACCTCCGGTGCGATGAGGTCGATCCAGGTCGATGCGCCTGCCTCGCGTGAGCGGAAGGCGATCGTCGTCGTCGACGCGAAGGTCTCGGCACTGCCGATCAGGTCGAGGTCGACGTCATAGCCGTCAACAGAGATCAACTGGCTGCGCTCGGCAGCCTCGGCGCGGGTTACGTTTTCGGTCACGGCGTCATCCTGGCAGAGGGGTCTCGGTCCTGCGGGGGTACCTTCGCCCCATGACCTCGCCGACTCCCGTCGACTTCTGGTTCGATCCCATCTGCCCCTGGGCCTGGATGACCTCGCGCTGGATGCTCGAGGTCGAGAAGGTCCGCCCCGTCCAGGTGCGCTGGCACGTGATGTCACTCGCCGTCCTCAATGAGGGCAACGAGGTGCCCGAGGAGTACCGCGAACTCATGCTCAAGGCCTGGGGTCCGGTGCGCGTGATCATCGCTGCCCAGCGTGACTACGGCGACGACGTCATCGGCCAGCTCTACACCGAAATCGGCACGCGCATTCACCCCGGCGGCAAGGACTACGAGACCGCGGTCGCCGAATCGATCGCGGCCCTCGGCCTGCCCGAGTCGTTGCTCGACGCGGCGACGTCGGCAGAGTTCGATGCCCAGTTGCGCGCGAGTCATGCCGAGGGCATCGGCCTGGTCGGGCAGGACGTCGGCACCCCGGTGATCGCCGTACCCGGTGCAGATGGTGAGCAGATCGCCTTCTTCGGCCCCGTCGTCACACCCGCGCCCAAGGGTGAGGCAGCCGGTCGCCTGTGGGACGGCACGCTGCTCGTCGCGGGGACCCCGGGCTTCTTCGAACTCAAGCGCACCCGCACTGCCGACCCGTCCTTCGACTGAGCGGCAGCACTTTTCGCCACTTATGGCGACTTCCTTACGTAAGGAAGTCGCCATAAGTGGCGAAAACAGGGTGGGGGCAGGCTCAGGGGGAGATGATGTCGGCGCGCTAGGCGGTGATGCGCATCGGGCGGCCGGCGGAGTCACGCGGCAGATCGCCTGCCGGGACGACGATCGCCGATCCGGCGGCAATTCGGGACGCCGACCACGCGCAGGCCAGCGCATCGAGTCCGTCGTCGCCGTACGCCGGGTCCCCGAGATCCGGCAGCCACCTGCGCAGCAGGTCCAGTCGCACTGCCCGGCCCTCCGGGGTCTTCTTGCGCTCGTCGACGGGATGGCCCTGCATGAGCGCGAAGGCGAGCTCGGGGTGGCACTCGATGATTCGGTTGTCATCGGCGAGGGCATCGACTTCGGCAATGGCGGGGAGAAGGTTCCATGTCTGCTTCGACAGGGACTTGCCCGTGGCCGAGATCGAAGCCCGACACGCGGCGTCGTAGTCGCGGGTATGCGCGAGTGCCACCCGCGGAGGCGCCGGGAAGACCCGAGTGCCGTGAGGCTGCAGGAGCTTGCGCGCGGCCAGGTCACACGCGCGCGGTCCCTCGTCCGACAGGCCGATGGGCATGTCGATGGCGATGACCGCCAAATCACTGACGAGTGTGGGTGCGAGCGGGGCGGCGTACTCGAGGGACTCCAGGCGCGGGGCGGCGGCGAGGTCCACGATCGCCACGACCCAGCCGCCTCGTCGACCATCGACCCCGGCGACGCGCATGGTGCGATCGTGTCAGACCGGTGGCAGACTCCTACGCCATGCCCGAAGGTCACGTCGTCCACCGCCAGGCGCGGCGGATTGGGCGCACCTTCAAGGGCGCACCCCTGGTCGTGAGCAGCCCTCAGGGGCGCTTCGCCGACGGTGCTGCTCTCCTGGATGGCTCCACGATCCGCAAGGCCGACGCCCTGGGCAAGCACCTGCTCGTCGACTTCGACGACGAGCGCACACTGCATGTGCACCTCGGGCTCTACGGCAAGTGGGCCTTCGCCAAAGGCGCTGCACCCGAGCCGGTCGGGCAGGTGCGGCTGCGACTCGAGAGCGAGGACGCCTACGCCGACCTGCGCGGTCCGACGGCATGTGAGGTGCTCACACCCGAACAGGTCGCGACTCTCACCGAGCGCATCGGCCCCGACCCGATCCGCACGGACGCCGATCCCGAGCGTGCGTGGCGGCGAGTCTCACGCAGCAGGGCAGCGATCGGTGGGTTGCTCATGGACCAGTCCGTCTTCGCCGGAGTCGGCAACATCTACCGGGCCGAGGCGCTCTATCGCGCGGGCATCGACCCCTATCGCGCCGGGCAGGAGGTGAGCCGCGAGGAGTTCCACGTGATGTGGGACGACCTCGTCGAGCTCATGCGCGACGGCGTGCGCAAGGGTCGCATCGACACGGTGCGCGAGGAGCACTCACCGCGTGCGATGGGGCGGGCGCGGCGTCGAGACCGGCATGGGGGAGAGGTCTACGTCTATCGGCGCGAGGGGCGGCCGTGCCTGGTGTGCGGCGACGAGATTGCCTGGTCGGACATGGCGGGGCGCAACCTCTACTGGTGCCCGACCTGCCAGGCACACTAGGCGCCCCGGAGTTACCCGCCGCACCCCGCTTGATTGCGCGAGTGTGCAGTTGCGGGCGTGAAATCGGTCCAAAAGGTGCACGCAAGT
>JBMOIL010000239.1:0-2822 GCA_049317345.1 Candidatus Nanopelagicales bacterium | reverse complement strand
CACGCCATCGCCTGGAAGCAGGTCGTGTGGGCGTTGAAGGACGAGATGGAAGGCGATCGTCGCCCGGGCGAGCCTGCGCTCTACGTCGTCTCGGAGTCGGCCGGTGGCTGACCAGACCGAGTCCAGCATCGACATCGATGCGAGCGCGCAGACGATTATGGACGTGATCGCGGACCTGCCCGCCTACCCGCAGTGGAGTGATGGCATCACCGAGGTGACCGTGCTCGAGGAGCAGGACGGTCGTCCGCTTCGCGCACGCTTCCATCTGGAGTCCGGGCCCATTCGCGACACCTACGAGTTGCTCTACGACTGGGACGGCAACCGCCGCGTGTCCTGGCAACTCACCTCCGGCGACATGCTCACGGCCATGGACGGGACCTACCTGCTCGACGAGCACGGGGCCACCACGACGGTGCATTACCGCCTTGCCGTCGACGTGCGCATCCCCATGATCGGAATGATCAAGCGCAAGGCCGAGCGCATCATCGTCGACACGGCCCTCAAGGGACTGCGCCGCCGCGTCGCCGAGGTCGGCTAGACCACAGCCCCGTCGTCGCCCTCGTGGCGCCGATCCGACGAGCGCGCCACCAGGGTCACGAACCCCGCCGTGAACGCGGCGAAGCCCGCGGCTGCGAGCCAGCCGCCTACGCCGAGCACGAACGCGAGGATGATCGCGAGTGGACCACCGATGAGCCCGATCCAGGCGAAAGCATCGAAGCGGTCCCGGGGTCGCGGCATCGGCGGCGGCGGAGGCGGTGTGAATCCCTCGTCGTCATCGTCCTCGACGATGTAGTCGCGAGGCCCGGGAGCGGGCGAGCCCGGTAAGGGCTGCTCCGGCGGCTCGGTGTGCTCGCGCACCAGGCGCTGGGACAGGCCGGAGCCCTCGACATCGGGTCGCGGCGGCGGCTCGGCGGTGTGGAAGCCGGCGACGATGTCCTCCCAGGCGGCGTCGATGCGATCCGAGGACGCACGCTTCATGTCATCCGCGTCCGCGCGAGCGGCGGCATCGGCGTGGAATTCCGCGCGCAGTGAGGGGAGGCCGTCGGAGATGGCAGTGCGTGCTTCACCCAGGCGCGTGCGCTCGACGTAGATGCGGGTTGTCGGCCGGTCGGGGGCGCGCACATCCCGGTAGGGACCGGTGTCGCCGACGAGTGGCTCGGCGTACGCCGGGATCTTCGCCTGCGCGAGCAGCTCAATGACGTGCTCGGCAATCGGCGGATCGACGTCGACGAGCTTGGCGTACGCCGCTGCGGGGAGGCCCGGTGTCGACATGGCCTCAGCTCAGGCGACGGACGAAGTCGATGCTGCCCGCGACGATGGTCTCCGCGTCGTTGTCCAGCGTGGCGACATGGAAGGAGTCGGGCAGGACCACCTCTGTGCGGTCCGCGCTCGAGACGTGATCGAGGATGAATCGCGAGTTGGATGCCTCGACGACATGGTCCTCCGCGCTGCGGAAGAGCAGCAGGGGCTGGCGCACCAGGGCGATGTCGTCCTTGACGGCCTTCCAGAGCTTGGTGAGCGAGTGTGCGGCCTTGAGCGGGATCTTGGTGTAGGCACCCTCGTCCTGGCCCGGCTTCTTGATGTCGTTGGAGATGCCGGGGAAGGCGGGTACGACGGCCTGCAGCACCGGGAGCAGGAATCGGTCGGGGCGCTCGGAGTGCACCGCGGGGTTGACCAGGACGATGCCGCGGATCTCATCGCCGTGACGCTCGGCGAGGCGCAGCGTGAGTGAGCCGCCCATGGAGAGACCGAAGACGAAGACGCGCTCGCAGGACTTCTGCAGCTCGAGGAAGGTGCGGTCGGCCTCGGCGTACCAGTCCTCCCAGCGGGTGAGATTCATGTCCTGCCAACGCGTGCCGTGGCCGGGCAGACGGGGGACGCGCACGGTGTGGCCCTCGGCGGCCATGCGCTCGCCCCAGGGCTTCATGGATTTGGGGGAGCCGGTGAAGCCGTGGAGCAGCAGCACGCCGGTGGACCCGCCATCGGCGGAGTAGGGCTCGGCCCCAGGGAAGAGCGGCATGTCTACCTCCTTCGACGCCCCCGATAGTGCCACACGACTAGGGTGAGCCCGTGCTCTACTGGATTCTCAAGTGGATCGTGATCGGCCCCTGGCTGCGCGTCCTCTTCCGCCCGTGGACTCACAACATGGAGGCGATCCCGGTCAAGGGACCGGCGATCATCGTGAGCAATCACCTGTCCTTCTCCGACTCCTTCTTTCTTCCGCTCGTCACCCAGCGCAGGATCACCTTCCTGGCCAAGCAGGAGTACTTCACCGGCAAGGGGATCAAGGGGCTCATCAGCAAGGCGTTCTTCAAGGGCGTGGGCCAGGTGCCCATCGATCGCACGAGTGGGCGTGCCGCGGAAGCGGCAATCACCACGGGCGTGCGCTTCCTCAACGAGGGCCACATGCTCGGCATCTACCCGGAAGGCACGCGCACAGCAGACGGCCGTCTCTACCGCGGCAAGACCGGCGTGGCCCGCATGGCACTCGAGTCGGGGGCGCCGGTGATCCCGGTCGCGATGATCGGCACCTACGAGATCCAGCCGCCCGGCCGCATCTGGCCCAACATCCGACGTGTCGGCATCTGCTTCGGTGATCCACTCGACTTCAGTCGCTACGACGGCATGGAGTCCGATCGGTTCGTCCTGCGCTCCATCACCGACGAGATCATGTACGCGCTGATGGAACTCTCCGGTCAGGAGTACGTCGACATCTACGCCACGCGCGCCAAGCAGATGAAGGCGGAGCGGGCCTCCGTGGCCGCATCAAACGACGACGACGATTAACCGGCGTGTCCACGGGGGCGGGACCTAGGCGGGGC
>JBMOIL010000238.1:0-2828 GCA_049317345.1 Candidatus Nanopelagicales bacterium | reverse complement strand
ACGGCGCGATCGGCCCAGGAGTTCTCGGCGTCGACCAGGCGCTCGAGCTCGCCGCGATCGAGGAAGATGCCGCGGCACTCGGCGCACTGGTCGACGTGCACGCCGCTGCGCTCGTAGCTTCGCATCTCACCGTGGCACTTGGGACAGGTCAACGTGGTCATCACTCCACTGTGCCCGGCGCGCCTGCGGCCGGCAAGTCGGGAGTGCTGCTGGGGAGACCCATGGCGTGGTTCTCTATAGGTGCATCAGCCTTGACATGGGCCCTACCGTGAACACATGGCCGATGACAATGCACGTCAGCAGGCAATCCAGCGGCTCCATCAGCGCCGAGGCTTCGCCAACTACATCATCGGTGCGATCGTCATCTCCCTCTTCATGGTCGTCATCTGGGCCCTCTCGGGTCGCGGCTACTTCTGGCCCGTCTGGGTCATGGGCGGCTTCCTCATCGGTGCGATCTTCTACGGCGTCAACACGCTGATGCACAAGCCGCTCACGGAAGATCAGATCCAGCGGGAGATGCAGAAGGGCTCCTAGCCAGGAACGCGGGGACGCTAGCCTGCCTGACATGAGACCGCTCGTCATCGCGCACCGGGGTGCGAGTGCCTACCTACCCGAAGGCACCCTCCCGGCGAAGGCCCTCGCGGTGGGAATGGGCGCCGACTACGTCGAGCACGACGTCGTCATGACACGCGACGATCGCCTGCTCATCAACCATGATCTGTGGCTCGACAACGTGAGCGACGTCGCCAAGCGATTCCCGGGCCGCGAGCGCGCCGACGGCCACTTCTACGTCATCGACTTCGACCTCGATGAGATCCTCAGTCTGGCCGTCACGGAGCGCTTCAACGTCGTCGACGGGCGTGATCTCCCCGCATTCCCCGATCGATTCCCGGTGTGGCAGTCGAGTTTCCACTTCCACACCCTGGAGTCCGAGTTGGAGTTCCTCCAGGGCCTGCGCCATAGCTCGGGCCGGGACGTGGGCGTCTTCACCGAGCTCAAGTCGCCGTGGTTCCACGAGCAGGAGGGCAAGGATCTGGTCTCATCCGTGTACGCCGTACTCGCTCGCTACGGCTACCGCACGCGCGAGGACCACTGTCGCGTGATGAGCTTCGATGCTCACGCACTGCAGCGCATCCGAGCGGAAGTAGGCCCGGCCTTCGGGGTCGACGTACCCCTCACTCAGCTCATCGGGCGCACAGAGAGTCACGAGACCTACGAGCGCAAGCCCGATGGCACGTGGGAGAACTACGACTACGACTGGATGCTCGAGCCGGATGCGATGGAGCGCATCCGCGAGTGGGCGGACGGGATCGGGCCCGACGTACGCATGCTGCTGCGCCACGGCAAGCCCATGGCCGCCAGCGACCTCGCGGCGAGGGCTCACGACGCTGGCCTCTACATCACCCCATGGACGGTGCGCGCTGATGATCTCCCGCACTGCGCGCCCAGCCTGCCCGCCCTGGTGCGCCTGCTTGTCGACGAGTGCGCAGTGGAGGGCATCATCACTGACTTCCCCGATCGGGTGATCGAGGCCCTGGGCTAGTCGGATTTGCGTGATGCCCCGACCTTCCCTAACGTGGAAGACAGTCAAGGGGAGTACCTCCGCGCGGAGACCTCGTCAATACGTCGCCCCCATGGGCGACCGGGGCTTCGGCCGTACCACCCGCCATGGAGATGTGATTCTCCAGTCGGGTTGGCCACGGTGATGGGAGACCGAGATGTCGTTCTGACGTTCTCGAGGAGTGCCCCGTGTCCCACCCACATGTGCGCCGAGATCGCGCGCTTGCCGTCGTCGTATCCGGCGCCCTAGCCGGCCTCCTGCTCACCGGCTGCGGCGCTGTCAACGAGGCTGTGTCCCAGGGTCAGCAGGCGCTCGACACCGTGAGCCAGGCCGCAGATGCGGCCGAGGGCATCATCGGGGCTGGCGCCCAACTCGGTGCGGCCTGTGCCGCGGCCCAGGTTGCCTGGCTGCCCGGTGTGAGTTCTGCTGACGCGTACGCCGCATTGGACGAGGCCACCGGGCTCGTCAATGAGGCACTTGCGGCCACTCCCGGCCTGCCCGGTGCCGCGGAGATCGACCAGGCGCTCACCACGGCACGCGAGTCCCTCGGCGCGGACCAGACCGAGTTCGGCGTGGCACGCGAGACTCTGCAGACCGCCTGCGCGCTCGTGAGCATGGGCAACTGACATGGACGTCGCACTCTGGGTCTGGGGAGCGCTGCTCGCGGGCATCCTCGCGATGCTCGCCGTTGACCTCTTCATGCATCGCGACGCCCATGGCATGCTCATGGTGCAGCTCGCGCGCGAGGGCCGGCAGCGGAGATTCGACTTCTGGCGCTACCTCCCCGGGCGGAGCGGCACCGTCGACGTGCGGGCGACCTCCTCGACCGGCGAGAACTGCCGCGTCAGACTGTGCGCTTAGGCATGTGATTCATACACCCATCGAGACCGGATCACCAACGAAGGGACTTCACCATGAAGGACAGCAAGCCGTGGCTGCGAGGCGCACGACTGGGCGCAGCGGCGATCCTGGGACTCGGCCTGGTCATGCCGGCCGTCACCGCCTGTTCCTCGTCGTCTGGTGATGAGACGGAGCAGGTGGAGGAAGAGTCAAGCGACTCCGAGGATGGCGAGGACACCGAGGAAGCCGAGCCCGAGCCCGACATCGAGGAGTAGAAGTGGGTGCCGCGCGTCTCTTCCGGTGGCAGGATGCAGGCATGACCTCCACTCTCCGACGCGTCGCCGCCACTGCCCTCGCCGCAGGTCTCGTGCTCGTGCCGCTCACCGCGTGCTCGGGCAACCAGCAGCAGAACGACCAGAACCAGAAC
>JBMOIL010000237.1:0-2836 GCA_049317345.1 Candidatus Nanopelagicales bacterium | reverse complement strand
GCCGGCGGACTGAGGCGCTCGGCAGCGACGTCTCGGGCGATGTCGAGGAAGCGCGCAATCGCGGGAGTGCGCCGCTGCTCGGGCGCGAGCGCGAGCACGATCGATCGGGGAGCGATGGGCGGATCCGTGGGGAGGACGACCACCTCTGGGTCAGCGAGGTCCACGGCAAGTTGGGGCATGATCGCCGCTCCCATGCCATTGCGGACCATGGCCTGCTTCGCACCGTTGTCGTTGGTGCGGAAGGCATAGGTCGTCGTGATGCCGGCGTCCCTGAGGTGCTGATCGATGTACGCCTGTGACGTCCCGACGTGCTCTCCGATGAGGCCGAGGTCGGTGATCTCACGCAGGGTCACGGAACTCGCTCCGACGTAGGGGTCACGGCGTGGCAGGACGGCGACGAAGGGGTCGGTGCCGAGATCCACGAGGTCGATGGAGGTGTCGCGGACTGGACCGGAGAGGAATGCAACGTCGATGTCGCCGGAGTGAAAACGCTCGATGAGCACGGAATTCTCATCCTCCTCGATCGCCCGCATGATGAGACCCGGGATCTCACGGCGCACGCGCCCGACGATGTCGGGGAGGAGCTCGACGGCGACACTTTGAAAGGTGCCGATGATGAGTCGGCCCCCTGTGCCGGCGGCGATATCGGCAATCTCCTCGCGCGCGGCGTCGAGGCGGTCGAGGACCACTTCGGCGTGGCTCAGCAGGGCCCGACCGACCGGGGTGAGGATGACCGGTTTCGGCCCGCCGGGGCGCTCGAACACCGGGCTGCCCACGAGAGCCTCGAGGCCGGCGATCTGCTGGCTGATGGCTGCCTGGGAGTAGCCGAGGATGTCGGCGGCCCCCCTGAAAGTCCCCTCATCGGCTACGGCGCGCAGTGCTTCGAGGTGTCGCACCTCGTATCGAGGGGGACCGAAGGCCATGACATAAGCATAAGCGATCGACACGATGAGAATTCATCGCTTTACGTGATGGAATCGGCGGCCTACGCTCGACGTGTCGGCACTTCCCCCCGATGACACCGAGTTCGCGCAAGAACCGAGCACATGAAGGAGTAGTCATGACCCTCACTCGCACCTCTCTCGAGGGCCTGGCCCGCCGCGTCGCGGAGTCCGGCCTCACCGCCGCGACCCCCGGCGACCTTGATGTGCTGGCCGAGACGGCCGAGGTCATCGGGCTCAACCCCGTGCTAGCCGAGGTCCTGGTGGACCCGTCGGAGCCGATCGTCGTTCGCGAGCGCGCCTTCAGCCTCATCGCCTGCGCTGTCTCTGGCCAGGTCCGCGGCGGGGTAGCCCTCGCTGCCTGATTCTCCGCGTGCGAATGCGCCTGTCATCCTGCTCGGATGGCAGGCGTCTTCGATTCCGAGGTCGATGCGTGGCTTGCCGCATACCCGGCTCCCGACATCGACTACCGCGATGTTGAGGCCGTGCGCGCACTCACGGCGCGCTACATGGCCGAGCATGGCGGGCCAGCTCCGCGATGGCCGCGCGAAGACGTGCAGTTGGAGTCGATCGAGATCGGCGGAGTGGATGCGCTGATGTGGCGACCGCGCGATGCCACCGACCCACTTCCCGTGGTCCTCGCATTCCATGGCGGTGCCTTCATCGTCGGCGGTCCACTCGGGGCCGAGAGGATCGCCGTACCTCTCGCGGCTGAGCACGCCGTATGCACGGTGAGCATCGCCTATCCGCTCGCACCCGAGCATCGCGCACCTGTGGCGCGTGACTCGGCCCGGGCAGCGCTGGCGGCTCTGCACGTCCTGCCCGGCATCGATGCGGAGCGCGTCGCCGTCCATGGCTCCAGCGCCGGCGCCTCGCTTGCCGCGGGCCTTGCCCTGTATGCCCGCGATATCGGCGTTCGCCTGGCCCTGCAGTCCCTCTCATGCCCGGCACTGGACTCCCGCACGCCCCACGCTGCCATCCCGGGCCATTCGATGCAGGGCCTGTCTCCCACCCTCACGCGCCACTCCGTGGTGGCGATGTGGGAGCACTATCTCGGTGACCAGCAGCCCCACGCGCCTGAGCTGCGCTACGCCGTGCCCGCTCTGGCGGAGGATCTCCGCGGGGTTGCCCCCGCGCACATCACTATCGCCGAGTACGACGTCCTGCGCGACGAGGCAGCGGATTATGCGCGACGGCTTGCTGCTGCGGATGTGCCGGTGGAGGTGGATCTCGTGCCGGGCACCGTGCACGGATTCGACGGACTACTGCCGGACTCCGGGATCGCCCGTGCGGCAATCTCACGCCAGGTCAGTGCGCTGGCAACCGCCCTGCATGCCTGACGTGTCAGGAGGGTGCGGGTGAAGGCGTCGGGATGATCGTCGTGGGGCAGTTGGACGAGAAGAACCCCTCCACGACGTCGACGCTGTCGACGAACGCCGGATCCCCGAACTGCGTCTCCGCCTCTACAGCGAGGGGAGGGAGATCACCGTTGCCGCTGATGACGTCCCGCACGCGGTCGGCGAAGCGCTGAGAGACGGCCACGAATCCCTGCGCCTCCTGCGGGAGACCCGGGAGCTGATCGACGATCGCGCGGGCCGACAAGCCGAACTCGGCTGCTGCGGCACCTGCCGTGCCGGCATCCGAGGACTCGAGGGCCGTGACCATCTCGCGGAAGGCCACCGAGTAGTCGGCGATGGCTGTGGCAGCAGACGCGCAGTCGATGGAGATGTTGTCGGCCGGAGACAGAGTGGAGGCGGAGCCCCCGCATCCCGTAAGTGCCAGGGCCGTGAGCCCCGTAGCGATGGCCACACGCATCATCCGGTAACTGTAGGCGGGGGCATGCGCCAAGGCGACATCAGGACGTCAGACTTCGCGCATTCCGCCCCGACCCCGGG
>JBMOIL010000236.1:0-2837 GCA_049317345.1 Candidatus Nanopelagicales bacterium | reverse complement strand
CGTTCGGCGATGACAACGTCGTCATCCGCATGAAGCAGGGCAACCTCGTCATGACCGGAAAAACCAACACCCCCGAGTTCGGTCTGCCCTGCTACACGGAGAACGACGTCGCACCACCCGCACGCACCCCCTGGGATCTCACGCGCTCTGCTGGCGGATCGAGCGGAGGTGCGGCAGCGGCTGTCGCCGCGGGTCTTGCGGCGGCCGCTCACGGATCAGACGGCGGAGGCTCCATCCGCATCCCCGCGAGTGTGTGCGGGCTCGTCGGCATCAAGACCTCGCGCGGACGCATCTCCAATGGCCCCCTGCGCGATCCGGTCGGCGAGTTCCCCGTGAGCGGACCGATTGCACGCACCGTGCGCGACGCCGCCGCGCTGCTCGACGTCATGGCCGGTGCCTTCCCCGATGATCCCTATCCGGCGCCGGGCCTGGCGGCCGGCGAGACCTTCCTCCGCGCCGCCGGGCGCGAGCCTGGCGTCCTGCGCATCGGTCGCTTCGCGACGCCCGTCATCGCCGACGTCGACGTCCACCCCGACTGCCTGGAGGCCTACGAGTCCGCCTCGGCCCTGCTGGAGCAACTCGGCCACGTCGTCGAGGACATCCCCTCACCGCTGCCCGATCTGATCGTGCCGGTCTTCGAGACCATCTGGTCGGTGCTGTCTCAGCTCACCCCGGTGGAGCCCGACAAGGTCGATTTGCTCCAGCCGCTCACGCGCTACCTTCGCGAGCGAGGTGCTCAGGCCAGTGGCATCGACCTCGCAGGCGCGGTCTCCTTCGCTCGCGTCCTCGCGCGCGGTGCCATCAACGCGACTGCGGCGTACGACGTCATGCTCACTCCCACCCTCGCGAAGCCCCCGGTTCCCGTCGGCTACTTCACCGAAGGTGGCGATCCGGCTGAGGACTTCGCCCGGCAGAAGGGCTTCACGCCCTTCACCGCGATCTTCAACCTCACCGGACAGCCGGCGATGTCTCTCCCGCTTTACTGGAATGAGGCCGGGCTGCCCATCGGCGTGCAACTTGTGGGGCGCCCGTACGACGAGCCCACCCTCATCTCGCTCGCGGCGCAGCTGGAGCAGGCGCGGCCGTGGCTCGGGCGGCATCCGGAGATCTGGTGACGGCAGGGCTCGATGACCTCGCGCGCGCCTATGGCGTCGCGGTCGACTACTGGGACCAGGCCGGCGCGCTGCGCCGGTCAACGGACGATGCGATTGAGGGCGTTTTGCGCGCACTCGGAGCCGACCCCTCCGATGGCGCCACGATTGCGGCGAGCCTGGAGGAACGTGAACTGCGTGACTGGCGCAGGACGCTGCCGCCGGTCGTCGTGGTGGTCGGCGGTAGCCAGGCGCATATCTGGGTGCATGTCCCGCACGGCTCACCGGTGCGTGTCTGGATCGAGCTCGAGGACGGCGGAGTCGTGGAGCCCGCGCAAAGCGACCGCTGGGTGGATCCGCGCCTTGTGGATGACCGACTCATCGGTGAGGCGACCTTCGTCGTACCCGCAGACCTCCCGCTCGGTTGGCATGTCATCAAGGCGCTCGGCGACGACGGACTGAGTGAGTCGACCCTCGTCGTCACGCCCGAGCGGCTATACCCGCCCCCTCTCGCTTCAGGTGATCGTCTCTGGGGGCTGATGGCGCAGATCTACGCCGTGCGCTCGCGGCGCTCCTGGGGGGTCGGAGACCTGACCGACCTAGCGGACCTTGCGGCGTGGTCGGGACACGAGCTCGGTGCGGACTTCGTGCTCGTCAATCCGCTGCACTCGGCGGCGCCACTCGTGCCGATGACTCCGTCTCCCTACCTCCCGGCGACACGGCGATTCCCCAACCCCCTCTACCTGCGCATCGAGGAGATCCCGGAGTACGCCTATCTCGACGGGTCAGACCGCAAAGTCGTGCGTCGCCTCGGCAAGCCCCTGCGCAAACTCAGCGCCGACCTGATCGATCGTGACGCCATCTGGACGGCGAAGGCGGCGGCCCTTGAGATCGTGCGCCGCGTGCCGCTCACTCCCGGGCGCCAGTCCCGCTACGACGCATATGTCGAGCGCGAGGGCGTCGGACTCATCGACTTCGCGACCTGGTGCGCACTTGCAGAGGAACTCGGCACCGAATGGCGCGACTGGCCCGAGGGTTTGCGCCATCCGTCGTCGCCCGAGATCGTCGCCTGGCGAGCGGCCCATGCGGATCGGATCGAGCGGCACCTGTGGATGCAGTGGCTTCTCGACGAGCAGATGGAGCAGACGCAGGAGGCTGCCGTCGAAGTGGGCATGCGCGCTGGCGTCATTCACGATCTCGCCGTCGGCGTCGCGGGGGAGGGAGCCGATGCCTGGGCTCTGCAGGACGTGCTCGCTGCTGGCGTCACCGTGGGCTGCCCACCGGACATGTACAACCAACTCGGACAGAACTGGGCTCAGCCACCCTGGCGGCCCGATGCCCTGGCCGATGCTGCCTACGTGCCCTACCGGGACATGCTCCGCACCCTGCTGCGGCACTCCGGCGGCATCCGCGTGGATCACATCCTCGGCCTCTTCCGGCAATGGTGGATTCCCGAAGGCTCGCCCGCATCCGAGGGGGCGTACGTCGCCTTCGACCATGAGGCACTCGTGGGAATCCTCGCGCTCGAGGCGCACCGCGCGGGCGCGCTCGTCATCGGCGAGGACCTCGGCACTGTCGAGCCGCGGGTCGAGCAGTTCCTCTACGAGCGCGGCATCCTCGGGACGTCGATCCTGTGGTTCGAACGCGGGCCTGGCGGCGTACTCAAGGAGCCGGAGCACTGGCGCGGGGACGCGCTCGCGAGTGTCACCGTGCATGACCTGCCGCCGACTGCGGGCTACCTCGCGG
>JBMOIL010000235.1:0-2852 GCA_049317345.1 Candidatus Nanopelagicales bacterium | reverse complement strand
GAGCTGAGCGCCGCCGGGGTGACGAAGGCGACGACACTGGCACGCGTCGCGGCGGCCGAGGGACACGGAGCCCTGCATGTCGTGGCCGCGGGCGACGGCCCCAACGACCTGCCCATGCTGGCCTGGGCCGGCACGTCGTATGCCATGGCGAATGCGCACCCGGCAGTGCTCGACATCGCGACGCACGTGCTGCCGAGCAATGACGACGAGGGTGTCGCTGACCTCATCGACGCCGTGCTCGCTGAGCACGCGCGCGGCTTCCGGGCCTGACCTGTCAGCCCGACGCGAGTTCCGACCACGCCTTCCACACCGGTGCCTGCTGTGCGTCGCGTGAGTTGATCGGCTCGAGATCGTACTTGCTGGTGATTGTGGAGATCACCGAAGCGAGGTCATACGTCGTCGAATCGACTCCGGAGCGGGGCAGCTCGCTGCTCACGATGAGCGACGGGATCCGCGTGCCGGGGCCGAACTTGTCAGAGGCCCCCGGCGTCTGGGCTCCCTGACCCGGCGGGGGAACGTGGTCCCAGGCGCCGCCGAATTCGTCGTAGGTGACGATCGTCAAGGTCCCCTTGGCGCATGGGCCGCCGTAGATGGCCTTGAGCACCGAGGCGATCTGCTCGTCTCCTACATAGGCGCTCGCGTAGCCCGGATGCTGATTGGTCTCGCCGATTTCCTGGACGAAACTTACGGGCTTCAGTTGGCAGGCGTCTCCCTCGGTAAGCGGGAACCACTCGGCGATATCCCGCAGGTTTGCTTCGCGATTCGCGGACGTCTCGGGCGTCGACTCGGACCAATCGTAGAAGTAGTTGAAGGATTGGTGGTGGTACTGGAAGTCAGCGTCCGGGCACTGGGGCCAGGTCGCCGACGGGTCGGCAGTCACGTCGGGACAGCCCGAGGGATTGCTCAGCTCCTCGCCGTTGCCGGAGTCGAAGTACGCGCGCGTGATCGGCTTGTCGCCATTGGTCCAGCCGGGCATGTCCTGGTAGCCGTTGGCGTTGGCCCAACCGCCCGAGTACCAGGCCCAGTCGATACCGGCATCGTTGAGGCGCGAGCCGATGTTGTCGTGAGTGAAGAGCGGGATGCGCTGCTCGGGCTTGGACCACGGGGCGTAGGGCCACTGGACTCCGTAGGTGGTGTTGACCGTGTAAGCACCGCAGAGCAGGTCTGGATCGGGGATGGTGTCGCACTTCTGCGTGAGTTGACCGTCGTGCACGGTATCCGCCTGCGGCGACAGGTAGTAGTTGTACTCACCCAGCGTCGTCCCATCCGCAGGGGTCTGGCTCGCGGGCATTCCATTCTCATCGAGCACCGAGTACATGGCGTCGGGCGCCTCGGTCCACTCCGGGAGCGTGGCCGAGATCAGCCACTGGCCGTTGGCGTAGGAGCCGCCGAACACTCCGCCAAAGAACCGGTCCGCCACCGCGTACTTGGGGGCGTCGTCGCCGGTGAGGTATTTGTACACCTGCATCTGACGGGTGTCGTAGTGACCCATGACCAGGCCGGCGGCGTCGGAACCCACGGCGTACCGGTTCTGCTTGCCGTCGTTGAGCTGGTACTGCTCCTGGTAGAAGCGGTGGACGAGGTCTCGAGAGCAGCCGCCAGCTTGGGCGCCGCTCGAGTTGGCAGGCGTGCCGTTGTCGATCTCCGTCCCCGGGAAGGGGCACGTCACCGCCCCCGCGGGCAGAGGCTTGTCGAGCAGGAAGGGTGCCATGTCGTACGGCGATTGGTACGCCGCGTAGAGGTCAGCCTTGACGCCGGTCTTGTCCTTGCATGGGGCTGGGCCCGCGAGTTGCCCAGGGGCAAGGTTGACGTCGTTCATCAGCGCGCAGGAGATCGGCTTCCCGTCCTGGTTGACCTGCGTCAGTGAGGCCTTCGTCGCGTTCGCGATGCCGTCGACATCCTCGCCTTCCACGTCGCCCCACAGGCCGAACAACTTGTTGAAGGAGTTGTTCTGCATGAAGAGCACGACGATGCGCTCAGTCGCATCGGCTGCCTTTCGCTCCTCACCCTCCAGGGGTGGCATGGGCATAGGCTCCTGCGGTGCCGCTGCCAGGGTCGGCAGGACTGACTCGGAGGGACTCGGACTCGGTGAGGGGCTCGGGCTCGAGGTCGCTGAGGATGTGGGTGCGCTCGGAGCGGCCGAGGAACTCTCGCTTTGGCCCGTTGACGAAGTGCACGCCGCTAGGGCGACGGCGAGTGCTCCCATGATGATGACTGGCGTCGCGTTGATGCGCATGATGCCCTCCCTGGCTGTCGATACGCAGGCTTGCGTACGTGAACTGCTAGCGGAAGGGCTGTCGTCGAAACTTCATTTCATGGACCGAAGATGTGGCCGAGCCGTTACTCGCGCAGGGCACTTGGCAACGTCCCTGTCACTTCGTTCGTAGCCATTCATTAGGGCGTGGAGCCAGGTGTCAGGGCGTGGTGGGCTTCCAGGCGAGTGCGCGCTCGTTTCGCGAGGCGAGATCGACCGTCGTGGCGATGCGTTGTGCCCGAGTGGATTCACGCTTGGCGTTGCTGATCCACTCCAGGATGCCCCGCCGTGCAGAGGCAGGAAAGGCGTCCCAGTAGGAGCGAGCCGCAGGATCGGCGTTGAGCGCGTCGGCGAGGTCGTCAGGCTCGACAAGGGCATCGACATCGTTGAGTCGATCCCACCCGCCGTCCGCCTTCGCAGCCTCGGCCGCCAACCTTCCGGCGTCCGTCACGAGCCCTGCGGCCAGGAGCCGGTCGTAGCGTTCCTTGTTGACGCGCGACCACGAGGATCCGGTCTTGCGGGGGGTGCACAGGAGTGCTGAGCGCTGCTCGTCGATGCGTCCCGGTTTGGAGTCGATCCATCCGAAGCACAGGCACTC
>JBMOIL010000234.1:0-2885 GCA_049317345.1 Candidatus Nanopelagicales bacterium | reverse complement strand
GGCTCCTGCGCGGTGAGGTGCAGGAGGGGGGCGGGCATGGGGACATCCCATCAGGGGGGTCTGACCTAAGGGGCCTGCCGGGCTAGCGGGAGCGGGTCGCCCGGCCCGGGGACCTCCCGGATGGGACGATCGAGGCATGACCGACGTGGGTGCACGCCCCGGGGACTCCCCGGCGACGAGCTCCGCGGTCGACCCCGCGCCCGACCCCGCGCCCGACGAGTCCGCACCGCGACAGACCGTCGCGATCCCGCGGCCCGTGGTGCCTCCCCCGGCCCAGTCCACCGTCGTTATCGAGGACGGCGTGATCCCCCGGCGTCTACGCCGACCACTGGATCTCGCGCGATTCCTCGTCGCGCTCGCCGCGACGGCGGCCACCGTCCTCATCGCCTACTTCGCCACGAGTACGACGGAGGGCATCGAGGAGGACATCACCGGCGGCGCGGCACTGCTGCCTTCCATCGTCATCCTGGCCCTTAACATCATCGGGGGCATCGGCCTGCTCGGACTGCCGATCGCAGCCGCCGTCAACCTCGTCATCCGCCGTCGCGTACGCCAGCTCTTCGACGCACTTGTCGGGCTGCTCCTGACGGTCATCCTGCTCACGCTCACGTCGTACCTCGTCGAGACCTACGGCAGCGCCCAGCTGGTGACGGCGCTGGCCGGATCCGTGGGCGGCGACACCTCGGTGACCGCGCCCATCATCGGGGGCCTCGTCGCCTTCATCACCGTGGCCCGTCTGATGAGCCGGCGCCCGTGGGACGTCCTCTCGGTCCTCGTGGTGGGCTCCCTTGCCATCGTGGCACTGCTGAGCACCACCGCCACCGTGGCGGGACTGCTCATCTCCTTCTTCGTCGGCTGGGGCCTCGGCCTGCTCACGCGCTATGTCGTCGGCACACCAACCACCCGGCCGTCCGGCTCAGAGGTCGCCGCCACCATGTCGCGCGCCGGATACCCGCTCACGGTCCTGCGCGCGTCTCGGCAGACCTCGATGGGCCGCCGCTACGTCGCTACGACGCGCAGCGGGGAGTCCTTGGAGGTCGTCGTCCTCGACCGCGACCTCGAAGGCGCCGGCCTCGCGAGCGCGGCGTGGAAGTCCCTGCGCCTACGCGATGAGTCGGGTCGAGGTGCCTTCAACATGCGTCGCGAACTCGACCACGCCGCACTCATGGCCTACGCCGCCCAGGCAGCCAACGCACCCGTCCCTCGACTCCTCCTCACCAGTGAGGTCGGAGCGGACTCCGCCCTCCTCGCCTACGACTACACGATCGCGACACGTTTCAGCGATCTGACGCCGGAGCAGGTCAGCGACGATGATCTCGAGCAGGCGTGGCGCGCCATGCGCACCCTGCACGACAACGAGATCGCGCACCGCAGCCTCACGAGCGAAAACATCCTCCTCGATCGCGAGGGCCAGGTGTGGCTCGTCGGGGAGGCGAGCGGCACCGTCGCGGCAGGTGACGTCGCGCAGCGCATCGACGTGGCTGAGTTGCTGTGCACCCTCGCCCTGATCGCCGGCGCAGATCGCGCCATCCGCACCGGTCGCAAGGTCCTCGGCGTCCCCGGCCTGGCTCGTGCGCTGCCCGTGCTGCAGCCGGTGGCCCTGACGCCGACCACCCGCAAGGCCATGCGCAAGAACCGCGACCTCATGGTCCACCTGCGCGACGCCCTCGTGGAGATCCGCCCCGACGGCGAGGTCGAGCAGATCAACGTCGAGCGGATCAAGCCGCGCACGCTCATCATGATCGTCGTCGGCACCATCGCCGCCTACGTCCTGCTCTCGCAGCTCGCCCAGGTCGACCTCGGCGAGTTGCTCACCTCGGCCTCACTCGAGTGGCTGGCGGTCGCCGTCGTCGCCTCCCTGGTCACCTATGTCGGGGCCGCGTGGTCGCTCTCGGGATTCGTCCCCGAGCGCATCCCGCTGCATCGCACGATGCTCGCCCAGGTCGCCGGCGACTTCGCGACCCTCGTATCGCCACCAACCCTGGGTTCTGTGGCGATCAACATGCGCTTCCTCACCAAGGCGGGGCTGCATCCGGCGCTCGCGGGCGCGAGTGTCGGCGTGTCACAGGTGGCGGCCTTCGTCGTGCACCTGCTCCTACTGCTGGGCTTCGGCATTGCGGCCGGGACCCAGGCCGACTTCACCTTCGACCCGCCGCCCTGGGCTGTCATCGTCGCCATCGCGGTCGTGCTCCTCTTCCTCGCCGCCTTCGCCGTCGCTCCCTTGCGCAGGTATGTCTTCGGACGCGTGCGCCCGCTCCTGCGCGAAGTCATCCCGCGTCTGGTGACGGTGGCCCAGCGACCGATGAAGCTGGTCGAGGGCATCGGCGGCATCGTGCTGCTCAACCTCGCCTACATCGTGGTGCTCCTCGCCTGCGTGCGCGCCTTCGACGGCGACCTCAACATCGCCGCCATCGCTGTCGTCTACCTCGCGGGCGCCACTATCGGCCAGGCAGCGCCCACACCGGGTGGTCTCGGCGCCGTCGAGGCGGCCCTCGCCGCCGGCCTCACCGCGGCGGGACTGCCCGGCGGCATCGCCGTCTCCTCCGTGCTCCTCTTCCGCCTCATCACCTTCTGGATTCCCACGATTCCGGGTTATGCGGCGTTCAACTGGTTGACCAAGAAGGGTTATCTGTAGGGTCGCCCCATGAGCGAAGTGAGCATCACGCCCCTGGTCGACGGTCCCCTCGAGGTTTCGGGCGCGTGCCGCGTCAACGCCTCAGACGGTGCAGAGATCCGCAGCGCAGACAAGGTCTACCTGTGCCGCTGCGGCGCCTCGGAGAAGAAGCCCTTCTGCGACGGCGCACACAAGAGGATCGGCTTCGTCTCCAACGTCGAGGCCTAGTCACGCGGTGGACGCAGCGAGCCGCGGCCTTCTGGAAGGCTGG
>JBMOIL010000233.1:0-2890 GCA_049317345.1 Candidatus Nanopelagicales bacterium | reverse complement strand
GGAAAGGAAGGTGGGGCGTGGCACGCAAGAGTGACTTGGTAGGAGCGGATTCGGATATCCGCGACAGTCGGGGACGTCACATCGATGATGCCTATGTGGCGGGTGCCCTGCGCGATGCACGTCGCGCTGGTAGGCCCTCGCTTACGGGCGCTTCGACGTCATCACCCCAGATCGTGGTGCGTGTCACTCCTGGCCTCAAGCGCGATGCCGCCCAACTTGCAGCAAAGAAGGGCCTGTCCCTCTCCGAGCTCACGCGACAGGCGCTTGACGAGTTTGTGAAGCGAGCAGGCTAGGCCGGCTGCGCGACGGCGTCGCCGACGCCATCAATGACGTTGCGGAAGTCGACGGTGGCGTCTAGCCCGCACAGCAGCGCTATCGTCCCCATGACGGCCCGATGCTCCAGCAGGTAGCTGGGTGGGAAGCGCAGACGGCTGGCTCCCTGGAGTGCCTGCACCGGATCCTGGAACTGCTGCGAGCGCGACTGGAGCCACTCCTTGCTGAAGGTGAACTCCTCGCGCGTGTAGGGCCGATCATCGGGATCGAGCATCTCCATGAGGTGGTCGGTCGTCGTGGAGTCGCTCACGAGCCCGGCCTTGCGCCAGGCCTCGAGCACGGCGTCGTAGTCGCCGCGGGTGGCGAGGATCAGCGTCTGCGCGAAGAGATGCGTGAAGAGCCCGGTGTCATCGGCGACGCTTCCGAAGTCGAGGACAGCGAGACGATTGTCGTCAAGGAGTCGGAAGTTGCCCGGGTGCGGATCCGCATGCGTGGCGCCCACGAGACGCGGCGACCAGAAGCAGAAGCGGGCGAGTTGGCGGCCGGCGGCGTCACGGCGGTGGGCGGGCTCATTGACGAGGGCGGTGAAGGGAGTGCCGTCGACCCACTCGGTGACGAGCAGGGTCTGCGTGGCGAAGTGCACCTTGGGGATGACGATGCCCTCAGACTTCCAGGCCTTGCGGAAGCGCTTCTGCCACGCGGCCTCGTGGGTGTAGTCGAGCTCCTCAGTCAGGCGTGCGGCGTGCTCGTCGACGAGTGCCTTGACATCGAGCGTGGGCAGCAATCGGCCGACGAGGGGGGCCATGGCGCGAAGCTGCATCATGTCGGACTTCACGACCTTGGGCGCATCGGCGTACTGCACCTTGATCGCCACCGGGGTGCCGTCGGTCCACGTGCCGCGGTGCACCTGGCCCAGGCTGGCTGCCGCGATCGCCTCGGGCTCGATCTCGACGCCCTCGGGGAGCTGCTTCAACTGCTTCTCGAGGGTCTTGAGTGGCTGGGGCTTGGCATCCTCGTAGAGGCGCGTCAGGGCGGTCAACTGAGCCGCCTGGTCCGGGGGAAGCGCAGAGGAGAAGACGGCGAGGGCCTGACCGAACTTCAGCGCCGGCCCGCGTGCCTTGGCGAGCGCTGTGGTGAGTGTTTCCACCGAGGCCGCGGTCGCCTTGGCGTAGACGGCGTCACGATCGGCGCCGAATGCGGTGGCTGTGGCGGCGCCCGCAAGCCGGGCTCCCGTGGTGACGGGGACCGAGGCAAGTGAGGCCGCGCGGCGGATGAGACCCATGACTACCTTTCTACGCTGCCTGCGTGGTCGAAGGCGCGGCGGGATGCTTCTCGGCTTCCTCGACGAGGTGACCTGCCATGCCGGGGAAGACATAGCGATGGAAGGGTGCGACTGACCACCAGTAGGCGTGTCCGGTGAGGCCTTGCGGGTGGAAGACCGCCCGCTGGGTGAGACGTGAGCCGCCGCCTTCGCGCGGCTCGATGGTGAACTCCAGCCATGCAAGGCCGGGCATCTTCATCTCGGCGCGCAGGCGCAGCAGACGCGGCGGGATGCGCTCCTCCACGCGCCAGAAGTCGATGGCGTCGCCGATGACGAGGTGATTGGGGTCGCGTCGTCCTCGGCGCAGGCCCACTCCTCCCACGAGGCGGTCAAGGAAGCCTCGTGCTTGCCACAGGATGTTGCCCGTGTAGTAGCCGTGTTCGCCGCCGATCCCCTCGACCGCATGCCACAGGGTCTCCGGGCTCGCGGTGGACTCGACGACGCGCACGTCGGTGTAGAGGGAGCCGCCCGACCACTCCGGGTCGGAGGGGAGCGGATCGCTGGGCGCGCCCGGTGTGGACGCATCCGACCAGCGCGTGGTGACGTCGGCGTCACGGACGCGGGTGAGGGCGAGTTCGACCGCGGTGTCGAAGGGCAGCAGGCCCTCGGGCGGATCCGGGATGTAGCGCGCGATGTCGTGCTCGCCGCACACGGCGGGATGGCGTAGGGACTCCACGAGCGGCCGTGCGAGACGACGTGGCACGGGCGTCACAAGGCCGACCCAGTGGCTCGAAAGACCGGGCGAGAGCAGGTTGATGGGCAGGATGAGCCGCTTGGGCAGGCCCGCGACCGCGGCGTAGCGCTGCATCATGGCCTGGTAGGTCATCACCTCGGGGCCGCCGATGTCGAAGGCGCGATTGACCTCGGGGGGCAGGTCGGCTGCGAGCACGAGGTAGCGCAGGACATCGCGAATGGCGATCGGCTGAGTGCGCTGGCGAACCCACCGCGGCGTGATCATCGCGGGGAGGCGCTCGGTGAGATAGCGCAGCATCTCAAAGGATGCGGATCCGGAGCCGATGACCACCGCTGCCCGCAGCTCGCACGTGGGCACCCCGGATGCGCGCAGGATCTCGCCGACCTGGGAACGCGAGCGCATGTGACGGCTCATCTTCTCCGGCGGCGTCTCGGGTGCGAGACCTCCCAGATAGACGATGCGGCCGACATGCTGCGCGGACGCGGCCTCGGCGAAGGTGCTCGCCATGCGCGCCTCCTCCGACTCGAGTTCGGAGCCCTGCTGGATGGAGTGCAGGAGGTAGTAGGCCACGTCGACGCCCTCGAGTGCGGCGCTGATGGCAG
>JBMOIL010000232.1:0-2909 GCA_049317345.1 Candidatus Nanopelagicales bacterium | reverse complement strand
GCCGACCCGCCGGGCCAGCCCGTCAGGGGCGGCTCGGCCGACCCGCCGGGCGTGATGCGGTGAAGATCCTGCTCGCCGCCGGAGGCACGGCGGGGCACATCGAGCCCGCGCTCACCCTCGCGGACACCCTCACGGCGCAGGACCCGGCCACCGAGGTCGTCTTCGTCGGCCGCTCGGTCGGCCTCGAAGCCCGGCTCGTGCCCGAGCGCGGACGCCGCCTGCGCACGCTGCCCGCCGTACCCATGCCGCGCAAGCCGTCGAAGGACCTGCTCCTCGTCGCACCCCGCATCGCGGGATCCGTGCGCCAGATGCGCCGGATCCTCGCGGAGGAGAAGCCCGATGTCGTCGTGGGCTTCGGCGGCTACGTCGCCGCCCCCGCCTACCTCGCCGCGCGATCGGCGGGTGTGCCGATCGTCATCCACGAGGCCAATGCGCGCGCAGGCATGGCCAACAAACTCGGCGCACGCTTCACCCCGTGGGTGGCCGAGGCTGTCGCCGGGTCGATCCCCGGCGCGACGCACATGGGCATGCCGATGCGCACCTCGATCGTCACGCTGGATCGCTCCGAGCAGCGTGCTGCTGCGCGCGCGCACTTCGGGCTCGACCCGGATCGGACCACACTGCTCGTCTTCGGCGGATCCCTCGGCGCGAAGCGCCTCAATGAAGTGGTGACCGGTGCCGCTGCCGACCTGCGTGCCGCCGGGGTGCAGGTGCTGCACGCCGTGGGGGAGAGCGCGACAGGCGTGGTCCCTCCTGGCGACGACGCCATCGCCTATGTGACGCTGCCCTACATCGACCGCATGGACCTCGCCTACGCCGCCGCCGACCTCGCCATCACGCGGGCCGGCGCGATGACGTGCGCGGAGCTCGCCGCCGTCGGCCTGCCTGCCGTCTACGTGCCTCTGCCCATCGGCAACGGCGAGCAGCGCCTCAACGCGCAGCCGGTCGTCTCGGCGGGCGGCGGCCTGCTCATCGAGGATGCCGACTTCACGCCCGGCGCCCTGCGCGCCCAGGTGCTGCCCCTCATCGCCGACCCGCAGCGGCTTGCCGACATGGGTCGCGCGGCATCGGCGCACGGCGTACGCGATGGAGCTGAGCGCCTCGCGGACATGGTGCGCGCGGCAGGGGGATCCTGATGGCCCCCTCGCTCGACGGCGTCACACGCGTGCACCTCGTCGGCATCGGCGGCGCGGGCATGTCTGCGCTCGCGCGACTCATGCTCGCGCAGGGGGTGCCCGTCTCGGGCAGCGATGCGAAGGAGTCACGGCGACTCTCGGCACTGCGCGCACTCGGTGCACAGGTGCACGTCGGCCACGGGATCGAGTGCCTCGACGGCGAGCCGCCCGCGTCCATCGTGGTGGCATCCACGGCGATCCCGCCCACGAATCCCGAGGTGGTGGAGGCGCGCCGCCGCGGACTGCCGGTGTGGACCCGCGCGGAGGCGCTCAACGCCGTGATGGCGGGCCGTCAGCCCATCGCCATCGCCGGCACTCACGGCAAGACCACGACCACCTCGATGGTCACGGTCGCACTGCAGGCCTGCGGCGAGGACCCGTCCTTCGCCATCGGCAGCGAGCTGCAGTCCTCGGGCACCAACGCGCACTGGGGGACCGGCCCGCACTTCGTCGTCGAGGCCGATGAGTCCGACGGATCCTTCCTCGCCATCACACCCCGAGTCGCGGTCGTCACCAACGTGGAGGCCGACCACCTCGACCACTGGGCCGATCTCGCGAGCATCGAGGACGCCTTCGTGCGCTTCTGCGCGGCGACCAAGGAGACGGATGGCGTCGCCATCCTGTGCGTCGATGACCCGGGGGCGCGGCGCGTCGCCGAGCGTGCTCGCGCCGAGGGCGTGCGCGTCGTGACCTACGGCCAGTCAGCGGATGCCGATGTGCGCATCGCCGATCCCGTCGCCAGTGACCGCGGCTGGACCTTCAGCGTGATGGACCATGGCATGCGCCGCGGCAGGGTGACGCTGCAGGTGCCCGGCATGCACAACGCCCTCAATGCGGCCGCCGCGTGGGCGGTCGTCTCGGTGCTCGGCGCTCCCGTGGCCGAGGCCGCGGAGGGACTCGAGGCCTTCACCGGCACGCAGCGGCGCTTCGAACTCCGCGGCCAGGTCGACGGCATCCGCGTCTATGACGACTACGCGCACCACCCCACCGAGGTGGAGGTGACCCTGCGCGCGGCACGCGAGGTCGCCGGAGATGGTCGTGTCGTCGTCGCCTTCCAGAGTCACCGCTACACACGCACCTCGATCTTCGCCCTCGACTTCGGTCGTGCACTCGGCCTCGCCGACGAGGTCGTCGTCCTCGAGGTCTACAGCGCGGGGGAGCAGCCGATCCCGGGTGCGAGCGGTGCCGTCATCGCAGCGGCCGTGCCGCTCCCGGCTGACCGCGTGCATTTCGAGCCGTCCTGGGCGCAGGTGCCGCGCGTCGTCGTCGAGCGTGCCCGCACGGGCGACGTCGTACTCACCATGGGCGCAGGCGATGTCGGGCTCCTCGCCCCCCAGATCGTCGAGATGCTGCGGGAGCGTGCGTGAAGCGCTGGCTCATCCCCGTCGTCATCGTCGTCCCCATCCTTCTCGCCGTCGGCTGGCTGCTCTGGTTCTCGCCGTGGCTCGCGGTCACCCAGGTGCAGGTCACGGTGAGCTCTGCGCCCGAGGTCGCCGGGCCACTCACTCCCGATGAGGTACGTGCGGTTGCCGAGGTGCAGACGGGGACGCCGCTGCTACGTGTGGACACCGGTGCCGTCGAGGAGCGCATCGCTGCGCTGCCCGCCGTCGAATCGGTCGCGGTGAGTCGCTCATGGCCCGACGCGCTCGTCATCGACGTCGTGCGGCGTACCCCTGTCGCCCTCGTGGCGAGCAGCAGTGGCTACGACGTGGTCGACGCCACGGGTGCCGTCAT
>JBMOIL010000231.1:0-2917 GCA_049317345.1 Candidatus Nanopelagicales bacterium | reverse complement strand
TGTCGTGTTGACGACCGGATAGCCGGGCCACTCGGAGAAGGCGTAGTACGTGCCCGACCGCAGGTCGGTGTCGCGGAAAAGCAGAAGCGAGGCTCCCTTGGGCGAGAAGCCGTACTTGTGCAGGTCCATCCCGATAGAGGTCACGCCGTCGACAGCGAAGTCGCAAGCGGGGACGGTCTCACCGCCCAGGCGGGCGTAGGCGAGGGTGAAGCCGCCGATGCAGGCGTCTACGTGGCAGGGGATTCCCCGCGTCGCGCACGCGGCGGCAATGCCTGTGACGTCATCCACCACACCGTGCGCATATGAAGGAGCCGAAACGACGACAAGCGCGACACGGTCCCCTGAAGCCTCGAGCGCCTCGGCTACTGCGTCGTCAGTGAGCCTGAAGGTGCTCCGGTCGACGGGCACCGTCTGCACGTCAACGCCGAGCAGGTGGGCTGCCTTGTGGAACGCGGGATGTGCGGTGTCGGCCAGCACGATGACCGGCGTACCCACGCCTCCCGCTCGACGCCAACGCTCTCGCGCGGCGAGGACAGCGAGGATGCACGACTCGGTGCCGCCGCTGGTGAGGACACCCGCGGCCCCGGCGGGCGCTTGCATGAGATCGAGCCCCCACCCCACGAGGTCGTTCTCAATGCGGGCAACGCTCGGGAAGGTGGTGGGATCCAGCGCATTGACCTCGGCGAAAGCACCGAGTGCCGCCAGGCCCGCCGACATGGACTCCGCGACACCCGCGTCATAGACGTAGGCGAGCACGCGCCCGCCGTGGACGGGCGGGTCCTGCCTGCGGATGTCCGTCAAGGCTTCGGCAATGTCCACGGGCGACTGGCCCTGCTGCGGGATTCCCATGCGCCACCTCCAGCGCGGAGCCTAGTGCGCCGAGATGTCTCGCATCTTGCGTCGTGTGAAGACGGCCGCCCCGACGATCAGCAGGGCCACGAGCCCGAGCAGGGCGGTCACCGGGTCGAAGCCCAGGGCAAGTGCGCGAGTGACGAAGGCGGCGCCGAAGAGCGCCGCCCCTGCGACCTGGAGGAAGAAGGCGAAACGCAACTGGCGGCGCAGGCTCTCGTCAGCGCTCATGTCTCGAGGCTATCCCGTCGCTCGAGCAGGGCGATGCACTCCACATGGTGCGTCATGGAGAAGAGGTCGAAGGCGCGTAGGTCCGTCATTTCCCATCCTGACTGCCGCGCGGTCGCGATGTCGCGTGCGAGTGCTGCCGGGTCGCACGCCACATACGCGATGGCGCGGGGGCGCAAGGACGAAGTGCGCTCCATCACCTCGCGGCCGGCTCCGGTGCGTGGCGGGTCGAGGACCACGAGGTCGCAGCGACGCAGGGCACCGTGTCGCAGCCATCGGTCGACGCGGTCGTGATGGATGTGGATGGTCGGGGCATCGTGGAGGGATCTCCTGGCTCCCTTGACGGCGGTCTCGTCGGCCTCGACGGCATCGATGCGTCCACCCGGGCCGAGCACCTCGACGTAGGCTCCGGCGAAGAGCCCGACTCCGGCGTAGAGGTCGACGAGGTGATCGCCCGGCTTTGGTCGCAACATCGCGCGCACGGCGTCGACCAATGCATCAGGGGCGCCGGGGTGCACCTGCCAGAAGGCAGTAGCGTCGAAGGTCCACTCGCGCCCTGCCGCGTGCTGCGAGACCTTGGCGCGGCCGGCAGCAGGATTGGGCAGCAGCACCGGTGCCCCGTCCGGCTGCACGGCGAGGATCTCGTGAGCCCCCGGCCACGTGCGATCGAGTACGTCGTCTCCTCCGATGGCCGGCGACGCGATGAGGCACTCCCTGATCGGGATGATGTCGTGTGCGTGGTGGGCGCGAAGCCCCGCGCGGCCTTCACGGTCGACGGCGTATCTCATCCGTGTGCGCCACTGAAGACCGTCGACATCGCCCTCCACCGGCTCCACCTCAAGGTGCGACCAGCGACCGGGAGGCTCTCCGCCGATGCGGGTGAGCTGCTCTGCCACGACGGCGGCCTTGAAGCGCCGCTGAGCAGCAAGAGCGATGTGCTGCCAGTCGCAGCCGCCGCAGGAGCCTGCGTAGGCGCACGGGGGCGTCACTCGATCCGGTGATGCGGCGGCGATCTCCACCGCCCGCGCCCGCATGAATCGACCATGCGCCGGCACAGAGGTGAGCTCAGCAATGACGCCCTCGCCAGGGATGGCATCACGCACGAAGACGACCCGCCCCTCGTGGCGTGCCACGGCTTCACCCCCGTGGGCCATGGACGTGACGTCGAGCGCGATGCGATCTCCGACGTTCATGCGTCCACCCGCTCGAACCACAGGTCGATGGGCTCGCGCCCCGCAGCCAGTCCACGTCGTTCATAACGAGTGAGGGGGCGCCACTGCGGGCGCTCGATGACGTCGCCCTTCCACTGCGGACACATCTCCACGGCTTCGGAGATGGCGGTTGCATAGTCGGGCCAGTCCGTGGCCAGGTGCCAGAAGCCGCCGGTCGCCACCTTCTCCGCAAGCGCGTCGGCGAATGCCTGCGTGACGAGCCTTCGACGGTGATGCCGCTTCTTGGGCCAGGGGTCGGGGAAGAAGGTGCGCACGCCGCTGAGGCGCCCGACGGGAATGGCGTCAATGACGTCGCGTACGTCGGCTTCCACCACTCGAATGTTGCTCAGGCCTTGCTCGGAGATGGAGGCCAGGAGGTCGCCGATTCCGGGAGTGTGCGTGTCCACGGCGAGGATCGTCGTCGCGGGATCCGCCTCCGCCAGGGCGACGACCGCCTCCCCCGACCCGAACCCGATGTCCAGGACCAGCGGATCCGTGCCTCGCAGGGCGCTCTCGCTCGGCAGGTCGGCGAGGGTGACGTACTCACCCCCCGGCTGGGCAAGGGCCCGTTCCTGCCGTGGGGTGCGCCGGCCACGACGGTGCTTGGTCGTGGGCAGGAGGGTGTCCAT
>JBMOIL010000230.1:0-2948 GCA_049317345.1 Candidatus Nanopelagicales bacterium | reverse complement strand
CCCACCCGCGTAGTCCGCCCAGGCCGACAGGTCGATCTCGTCAGGGAGGTGCGGTAGCTCGACATCCTTGGCTAGGAGCGCGGTTTCGGCGCGCGCATGCCGCGGTGGGATCGCTGCCCGCAGCACATCGGGCAGCGTGCCGGCGTAGCGATCCGCGACGGCGCGCGCCAGCGCGAGTACCTCGGGAGTGAGGACGGGCAGTGGCGACGTAACGCGCTGGAGCGGAGCGAGACGGGCGTGCTCGCTCTCATCCACGCGCTCGACAATGAATCCGTCGACGAGCCGACCTGAGAAGCGGACCCGCACGCGGGTGCCCACCTGCGCATCCGCGTCGAGGGCCTCGGGGATGGAGTAGTCGAAGGGCCGGTCCAGGTGCGCGAGAGGTACGTCGACCGCCACCCTCGCCACACGACCCGTCACGGGACGATCGTGCCAGGGGGGTGCGACGTGGTCACCGCCCTGCCAGCTACGAGACGCCGGCGGCTGCCTTCAGTGCTGCCGCCCGGTCGGTGCGCTCCCATGTGAAGTCGGGCAGTTCGCGACCGAAGTGGCCGTAGGCCGCGGTGGGGCGATAGATCGGGCGCAGCAGGTCGAGATCACGGATGATCGCCGCCGGGCGCAGGTCGAAGACCTCGAGCACGGCCTCCTGGATGCGCTCGTCGGGCAGCACCCCGGTGCCGAAGGTCTGCACGAAGACACCGACGGGATGCGCCTTGCCGATCGCGTAAGCCACCTGCACCTCGCAGCGCTTGGCCAGGCCCGCGGCGACGACGTTCTTGGCCACCCAGCGCATGGCGTACGCCGCGGACCGGTCGACCTTGGACGGGTCCTTGCCGGAGAAGGCGCCACCGCCATGTCGTGCCATGCCGCCGTAGGTGTCGACGATGATCTTGCGTCCCGTGAGTCCGGCATCGCCCATGGGTCCGCCCACCTCGAAGCGACCGGTGGGGTTGACCAGGAGGCGGTAGCCATCGCTCGACAGGTCGGTGGCCTCGAGGATCGGCTCGACGACGTACTTGCGCACCTCGGGCGCGAGTTGGCCCTCGAGGTCCACGTCCTTGGCGTGCTGGCTCGACACGACGACGGTGTCGATGCGCACCGGCTGACCGGCCTCGTCGTACTCGATGGTGACCTGGGTCTTGCCGTCGGGACGCAGGTAGGGGACGGTGCCGTCCTTGCGCACCGCCGTGAGCTGCTCCGCCATGCGGTGCGCGAGTGAGATGGGCAGGGGCATGAGGATCGCGGTCTCATCTGTGGCGTAGCCAAACATGAGGCCCTGATCGCCCGCGCCCTGGCGGTCGAGGGGGTCGGAACTGTGCCCTTCGCGCTCCTCGATGGCGTCGTTGACGCCCTGCGCGATGTCAGGTGACTGCGCGCCAATCGAGACTGAGATGCCGCAGGAGTTGCCGTCGAAGCCCTTCTCGGACGAGTCGTAGCCGATGTCCCTGACGACGTCGCGCACGATTCCCATAACGTCAGCGAAGCCCTCGGTCGTCACCTCGCCGGCGACATGCACCTGGCCGGTCGTGAGCATCGTCTCGACCGCCACCCGCGAACGCGGATCCTGGCGAAGGAGGTCATCGAGGATGGCATCACTGATCTGATCGGCCATCTTGTCGGGGTGACCCTCGGTCACCGACTCCGAGGTAAAGAGTCGTCGTGCCACGCGCATGCCTCCTGCTCAGGGGTCTGCCGACCCGCGCTTGCCCGCTTATGCGGACCAGGTCCTCACCCGGGGCACCCCACCGCGGCGCGAGGGTTGCCGGCCAGCGAGCCGGGGCTTGATGCTGGCGCTCTTGACGCTGGCGACCCTACCCGATCCGACGGACCCGGACCGTGAGGGAGGGCAGGGTGTCAGACGCCGGGGAGGACCTTGGCTATCTCGTCGAGTACGGCGTCCGCCGCGGCCACCTTGGACCCGCGCACGTCGGCGCGCACGGCACCGCCAGCCGTGAGCACCTGGATGCGTGTGCCGTCGCTGCCGAAGACCTCATCACGGCTGACGTCGTTGACGACGAGGAGGTCGCAACCCTTGCGGGCGAGCTTGGCGCCCGCCATCGCGAGCAGGTCCTCCGCCGAAGAAGCCGTCTCCGCCGCGAAGCCGACGATGACCTGATCGCCCACCCGGTGGGCGACAAGGTCGACGAGGATGTCGGGGTTGCGCACGAGTCGCACGGGCTCGGGCTCATGGTCATCGGACTTCTTGATCTTGGTCGCCGAGGTCAGCTCAGGCCTGAAGTCGGCCACCGCCGCTGCCATGACAATGGCGTCAGCAGACCCCTGCTCCGCCAGCATCGCCTCGCGCATGAGCATCGCGGTCGTGGCGACGATGACGCGAGCACCGGGCGGCGCGGGCACCTCGACGGTGCCGACGACCGCGGTCACCTCGGCACCGCGAGCGAGAGCACGCTCCACGATCGCGAAACCCTGGCGGCCACTGGAGCGATTGCCGAGGAAGCGCACGGGATCGAGGTCTTCGCGCGTGCCTCCCACGGAGACGAGCAGGTGGCGTCCGGAGAGATCCCGGGACACGGGCTGCAGGGCCTCCTCGACGAGGCGGGCGATCTCCTCGGGCTCGGGCAGGCGCCCGGCACCGGAATCGGAACCCGTGAGGCGTCCGACCGCCGGCTCGATCACCTGCACGCCCCTGCTGCGCAGCGTGGCGACATTGGCCCGCGTGGCGGGATGCTCCCACATCTCGGTGTGCATGGCCGGAGCCATGAGCACAGGCCCAGTGGCCGTGAGCAGTGATGCGGTGAGCAGGTCATCGGACATGCCGGTGGCAGCCCGAGCAAGGAGATTGGCGCTCGCGGGAGCAACCACGACGAGGTCGGCCCACCGGCCGAGGCTGACGTGCGGTACGGCGGGGACGTCGGACCAGACAGAGTCGCTAACCGAGTGACCGGAGAGGGCCTCCCACGTGGGAGCGCCGACGAAGCGGAGTGCCG
>JBMOIL010000229.1:0-2950 GCA_049317345.1 Candidatus Nanopelagicales bacterium | reverse complement strand
AACTCGATCAGATCACCGAGTTGCGCCGCTTGCTCGAGGTGCCGACGGTGGGAGATCTTGCCGGTGCCATCGACCGCGCTGCCGTCCGTCGCCTGCGCGCACTCGCCGACGCCGTGAGCGATGCGGCCCGCCGCGGGGATGTCGTGGGCTATGTCGAGGCAGACCGTGAGCTGCACCTGGCCCTGCTTGCGGAAGCCGGCAATCCCCGACTGGTGGAGATGGTCGGTCGCCTCCGCGATCAGAGCCGGCTCTATGGCCTCGAGCAGTTGGCCGCTGAGGGTGTGCTGGTCGACTCCGCCGCCGAGCACATGCGCCTGATCGATGCGTTGGAGTCGGGGGATCGCCGTGCGGCCGAGCGCGTGATGGCCCATCACCTGGACCATGTGCGAGGCATCTGGGCGAGTCGACGTGAGGATCGCGGGTGATCGCCGACGTCGTCATCATCGGCGCCGGCATCGTCGGCGCCTGCTGCGCTCGGGCCTGCGCACAGGCCGGCCTCGACACCGTGCTCGTCGATCGCGGAGCCGTCGCGAGCGGCACGACCGGCGCGGGTGAGGGCAACATCCTCGTCTCCGACAAGGAGCCCGGCCCCGAACTCGATCTCGCGCTCCTCAGCAGGCAGCTCTGGGCGGAGATGGCGGGCGAGTTGGGTGACTCCTTCGAGCTTGATCTCAAGGGGGGTCTTGTCGTGGCGGCGCGCACCGAGACGCTGGATCACCTTCGCGCCTTCGCGCGTGCCCAGGAGCAGAGCGGTGTTATCGCCGAGGACGTTGGCGCGTCCGATCTCCCCGGTCATGAGCCACACATCTCCCGTGAGCTTGCCGGAGGCGTCTACTACCCGCAGGACATGCAGGTGCAGCCGATGCTCGCGGCGGCCCGCATCATCGAGGCGGGTGTCGCGACGGGTCACCTCCGCGTCATCACCGGATGCGATGTCACGGCCATCGACCGGGATTCCTCCGGAGCGGTCAGCGGAGTCCGCACGTCGGGCGGCGACATCGCGACGCGCGCCGTCGTCAACGCTGCCGGCACCTGGGGCGGTGAAGTGGCGGCGCTCGCTGGCGTTGACCTGCCGATCCTGCCTCGCCGTGGGTTCATCCTCGTGACCGAGCCGCTGCCCGTCATGGTCCGCCACAAGGTCTACGCCGCCGACTACGTCGCCAATGTCGCATCCGACAACGCGGGCCTGGAGACCTCCGCGGTCATCGAGGGCACGATGTCGGGCACCGTGCTCATCGGCGCCAGCCGCGAGCGAGTCGGCTTCGACAAGACGCTCGACTGGGAGGTCGTGCGCCGACTCGCACGCCAGGCGATCGAGATCTTCCCCTTCCTGGCTGAGGTCCAATTGCTGCGTACCTACGGCGGCTTCCGTCCCTATTGCCCCGACCATCTACCCGTCATCGGTCCTGACGCGCGCGTGCCGGGGCTGCTGCACGCGTGCGGTCACGAAGGAGCGGGCATCGGTCTGGCAGCAGCCACGGGCGTGCTCATCGCCGAATCGATCATCGGAGCCTCGACATCACTCGACCTCGCCCCCTTCGCTCCCGAGCGATTCGAGGTGAGCCGTGTCCTCTGAGATCGCCTTCACTCTCGATGGCGTGCCGATGACGGCCGCAGAGGGCCAGAGCATCGCGGGCGCCCTCATCGGCAGCGGGATCATGTCGTGGAGACTCACGCGTTTCGATGATCAGCCGCGCGGGGTCTTCTGCGGGATCGGTGCCTGCTTCGACTGCCTCGTCACCGTCAACGATGAGCCCAATGTGCGCGCCTGCCTTGCGCAGGTGCGCGAAGGCGATCGTGTGATGCGTCAGGAGGGCACCGGCTATGGCGCGTGAGTACGAGGTCGCCGTGATCGGCGCGGGTGCCGCAGGAGTGGCGGCCACCGTCGTCGCCGCGCGCTCCGGATGTCGGGTCACGCTCATCGATACGGGCGAGCGACCGGGTGGCCAGTACTACCGCGGTGCGGATATGTCATCTCTCCCCGCATCGGGCCTGTCCTACGCCGCACTCGCGGGCGATCTCGATCGCCTTATTGCTGCCGGTGCGGTCGACTACCGCCCGCGCACCACCGCATATGCACTCGAGCGCGAGAGCGAGCAACTCCTCGTGCGCACGCGCGGCGACGACCGGCACCGGGACCACGTCGGTGTAGTCGAATCGGGAACGGTCGTGCTCGCAACAGGTGCCTTCGACCGACCGCTGCCCTTCCCCGGCTGGACCCTCCCCGGTGTGATGACGGGCGGCGGCGCGCAGTCACTGGTCAAGGGCCAGGGAGTGCTGCCCGGTCGACGCGTTGTCGTCGCGGGCACGGGGCCCTTCCTCCTTGCGGTCGCTGCAACCCTGCTCGAGCACGGTGCCCATGTGGCCGCCGTCGTCGAGGCCAACGACCCGGTGATGGGAAGTCTTCGCCAGATGCGTGGTCTCACAGCCGGGCTCGGCAAGACCGGCGACCTCACCCGCTTCCTCAGCGCACTGGCCCGCCACCGGGTGCCCTACCTGCGCCGACACCGCATCGTCGAGGCGGTGGGCGACGACCGCGTGACCGGGGTGCGCGTTGCGCGCGTGGATGCAGACTGGCATCCCCTCCCGGGCACCGAGCGCGTGATCGAGTGCGATGCCGTGTCCATGGGCTTCGGCTTCGTCGCGCAGCTGGATCTTGCCGCGCAGGTAGGGGCGCGCATGGTGCGCGGAGCTGATGGCGGACTCGCGGTGCACGTTGACGGTGAGCAGATGACATCGGTGCCCGGTCTGCTCGCTGCGGGTGAAACGACTGGCGTCGGCGGTGTCGATGCCGCGCGCGTCGAGGGTCTCGTCGCGGGAGCGACAGCGGCTCGGCGCTCAGGGCGAGGCACTGCACTGTCGGCGTCCGCGCTCGACGGTGCCTGCCGCGATGTGGCCCGCTGGCGGCGCTTCGCAGCGAGCCTGCACGCCACTTTCCCTGTCCGCACTG
>JBMOIL010000228.1:0-2952 GCA_049317345.1 Candidatus Nanopelagicales bacterium | reverse complement strand
GGCTCCAACCTCAAGCTCGCGAGCGGTGCTGCCGACATCGTGGGCTACCGGGAGCAGGGCATCCGCGTGGGAATCGGCACCGATGGATGCTCGTCAAGCAACGATCTCGACATGTTCGCGGCCATGCGCCTCGCCGCCAATCTCGCGCGGCTCGTGCGAGATGACCCGGCCGCTTTGTCGGCGCGCGACGTCGTGAGCGCTGCGACGCTCGAGGGGGCTCGAGCCCTGGGTCTCGGAGACCGGATCGGCACGATCGAGGTGGGCAAGGAGGCCGACCTCATCGCCCTCGACCTGAGGTCCCCCCACCTTGTACCCGTCCACGATCCCTACACCTCGGTCGTCTTCAGCGCGGGGCGCTCTGACGTGCGCCATGTGCTCGTGGCCGGCGCGCCCGTGGTCGTCGATGGACAGGCCACGCGCGTCGATTCCGATGACGTGATGGCAGCGGCACTCCGCGTCGTGGATGCGACATGAGCGATCTCGACACCCTGAGCGCCCAGGAGGTGATCACGGCGCTTGACCTTGAGTACCTCGAAGGAGAGGGCGTGTGGATCTCCCTCCTCTGGCGCACCGATCACGGCAACGCGATCTATGGGCTCCTCACCCCGGATGACTTCAGTGCGTTGCACAGGCTCGAAGAGGATGAGATGTGGGTGCATGTCGCAGGCTCACCCGTGGAGATGCTCGTGCTGCATCCCGATGGCCAGCACGCCGAGCACGTCCTCGGCACGGACCTCGACCTCGGGCAGGAGCCTGCTGTCCGGGTGCCCGCGCAGGCCTGGCAGGGATCGCGCCCCCGGGGCGACTGGAGCCTCGTGGTGTGTTCGCTTGCCCCGCCCTTCAGCGGGTTCACCCTCGCCGGCGAAGACACCGACCTCTCCGCGTGGCCCGCGGCCGTGGGTATCGCGCGCGGACTGATCCGCTCGGCAGACGTGGCGTGACGCGCGGGGTGGCACTAGTGACCGGGGCGCGCGGCGGCCTCGGTCAGGCGCTGATCCGTCGGCTGCGTCAGGCAGAGTACGACGTCATCGCGCACAGTCGCGGAGCTGTGCAGAGTGCTGATGCAGATGTGCGCTGGCTCGATGGTGATCTCTCGGACCCGGTGATCGCGCAGCGGATAGCAGAGCAGGCTGGTCGCATCGACCTGCTCGTCAACAATGCTGCGGACCAGTCCCTTGGCGCGCTCGACGTTCTCACGGGCGAGGACTGGGCCGCGATGATCGGTGCGACTTTGATGTCGGCGGTCAACCTTGCACAGGCAGCGCACTCGACCATGGGGCCCGGCGCTTCGATCATCAACATCTCGTCGGTCGAGGGGACGTCGCCGTTCCCCCGCCATGCTCACTACGCCGCTGCGAAAGCCGCACTGGAGTCATTCACCCGGTCTGCTGCGATGGAGTGGGGGGCTGCGGGTGTCAGGGTCAACGCCGTCGCCCCGGGACTGATCGACCGCCCCGGGCTCGACCTCGACTGGCCAGAGGGCGTGGCGTGGTGGCGGCAGACATCCCCCCTGGGTCGTCCCGTCACACCGGATGAGGTCGCGGACGCCGTTCTCTTCCTCGCTGATGCTTCGGGGGTCTCCGGTGTCGTGCTCCCTGTCGATGGGGGCTGGAGCGCGAGCGTCGGGCTCGGCTGACGCCCGCCGCAAAGTCACCACTCGCGTCACACGCGTTTCTCCTGCTCCGTGAAGGGTCACGGGTGGATTACGTCAGGACCGTCGCCCCTGGAGTTCAGCCGGCCGCCCACTAGGGTTCACTCATCGCTCGATACCCATCGTGAGCGGTGTAGTCCTGCTACGTGCGGATGGGACAACCACGACGAAAGGGCATGTGCATGCATCGCAAGTGGGGTTTGGCAGCTGCGGCTGCCGCCGCTGCGCTCGTGCTGGCCGCCTGTGGCGGCGGCGGAAGTAGCAGCAGCAGTGAGTCGTCAAGCAGTGCGGCTGGCGGAGGCGGCGAGGGCGACTGCCCCGGTGCTGATGCGTTCTGCATCGGTCTCGTCACCGACACCGGCAAGGTCGACGACAAGTCGTTCAACCAGTCCGCATGGGAGGGCGCTCTCGAGGCCGCTAAGGCGTCCGGCGGCTACGCCAAGTACGTCGAGACCGTTGATCCCAAGGATTACGCCACCAACATCCAGCAGTTCGTCACGGCTGGCTACGACGTCATCGTTACCGTCGGCTTCCTTATGGGCGAGGCGTCTGTCGCGGCTGCCAAGGCCAACACGGGTACCCAGTTCATCGGCGTCGACCAGTTCCAGGCTGAGGCGCTGCCCAACCTCACCGGCCTGGTCTTCCCTGAGGACAAGGCGGGCTACGCCGCGGGCTACCTCGCAGGCCTCATGACCAAGACCAACAAGATCGGCGCCGTTCTCGGCACCGACACGGTCCCGCCGGTCAAGCTCTTCGGCGAGGGATACAAGGCCGGCGCCATTGCGGCCAACCCCTCCGCGGAGGTCACGTTGGTCTACCACGAGCCGGCGAATGCCTTCACCGATCCCGAGTGGGGCGCGGCTGAGGCCAAGAAGCAGCTCGAGCAGGGCCACGACATCATCTTCGGCGCGGGTGGACTGACCGGAAACGGTGCCCTCATCGAGATCGCGAAGGCCCCCGGTGCCGGCGAGACGATCTTCTGCATCGGCGTCGACACCGACCAGTTCTTCACGGTGCCTGAGGCGGCCAAGTGCCTCCTCACCTCCGCGGAGAAGAAGCTGACCCTCGGCACCAAGGACCTCGTCCTGATGGCCAAGGACGGCAAGGCCCCGGGTGGCAACTACGTAGGCCTCACCGGCCTCGCGCCGTACCACGACACCGAGGCTGCTGTGCCCGAGGACGTGAAGGCCAAGGTGGCTGAGGTCATCGCCGGCCTCGACGCTGGCACGATCGCGACGAATGTCACGCTCGGCTGATCATCTGGGCTAATTGATCGCCCCGGAGTGGGGGGGGGGGGGGGG
>JBMOIL010000227.1:0-2989 GCA_049317345.1 Candidatus Nanopelagicales bacterium | reverse complement strand
GACTCCTCGGGCCACGAGCTCGCAGTGGGCAAGGACCTCGCGACCCTGCGCGCGACCCTCGCCACCGACACGGCTGCAGCGATCCGGGAGGCGCTCCCGCATCTCGAGGCGCGCACCGTGACCGCCTGGCCCGATCTGCCCGCTGCGGTGACCACACCGGGGGGCGCACCCGCATGGCCCGGCCTGCTCGCATCGGAGGACGGAGCGGTGGGCGTGCGCGTCTTCCCCAGCCGCAGTGAACGCGACCTGCAGCATCCGCGCGGCGTCGCGCGCCTGCTCTCGATCGTCGAGCCTTTGCGTCTGACCGAGCTCCGCCTCGACGATCGCGACAAGCTCGCCCTCGGGCGTAATCCCCACGGCTCGGTGGCCGCCCTCGTCGATGACGCCTCGGAGGCGGTGGCCCGAGACCTCATGGAGTCGGCGGGCGGCGCACCTGCCACCGAGGAGGAGTTCGAGGGGCTGCGGACCGAGTTCCGACGCCGCCGCGTGGCGGCGATGCGCAGCCTGCTCCAGGCTGCCGTGCCCGTGATGGATCTGTGGTGGGAGATCCACGAGGTGCTCGATACCGAAGCGCCGGTAGCCCTGCGCCCTGCCTACGACGATGCCGCTGCGCACCTCGACGATGTCGTCGGCGGTCGCGTCCTGTCACGCGTGCGCGAGAGCGGTATCCCGGATCTCACCCGATACCTGCGCGCACTCCACCTACGACTGATGGCGCTGCCCCAGGACGCTGCGCGCGATCTCGCCAGGATGGATCAGGTGCATCGCGTCGAGGATGCCTACCTCGCCCTTCCTACCGAACGTCGCGCTTCACCGGAGGGTCGCGCCATCCGCGATGAGCTGGCCGAGTTGCGCGTGAGCCTGTGGGCGCAGCACCTCGGGACACCGCACCCGGTGTCGGAGAAGCGACTCCTCGACCGCATCGCTGCACTCAGCCGCTGAAAGCCACGCCGCTGAAAGCCGCATTGTGCGGCTCAGTGCGAGTGACATCGATACTCAGCCGCACAATCACGCAAGCGGACCACTCAGGCGCTGAACGCCGAGCTCGGCACGTCCTTCTCACCGTCGCGCAACGCCGTGACGACCCGATCCGCCACCTGCTGCGGGTCCAGGCCCTGCGGGAGCCGGGGGGCGGCCCCCGCCAGCGGTCGCTGCGCGAGCCCCGTCTCGGTGTGGGGAGGGCGGA
Source organism: Candidatus Nanopelagicales bacterium (assembly GCA_049317345.1). Lineage (GTDB taxonomy): Bacteria > Actinomycetota > Actinomycetes > S36-B12 > S36-B12 > Mxb001. The sequence goes on along the minus strand of JBMOIL010000227.1, from coordinate 1,803 downwards.
TGTCCACGAGGCGGATACCCTCGCGCCGCAACTCACGCGCCGCCGCGGTGTCATAGGCAGCCAACGCGGCCTTGGTCGCCGAGTACGCCGCCATCCCCGCCTGGGGCTGCTCCGCCACCACCGCGCTGATGTGCGCGACGAAGGGCTCCCGGCCCGCAGCGGCGGACGCGCGCAGCGCGGGGAGCGCCGCACGCAGCAGGCGGATGGGCGCGAGCGTGTTGAGCGTGAAGAGGTCGATCATGACGTCATCGGGCAGCTCATCAACGGCTCCGAATGCGACAGCACCGGCCGCATAGACGACACCGTCGATCCCGCCCTGCTCGGCCACCGCCACATCGACGATGTGTGCCGCGCTCGACGCCTTGCGCACGTCAATCCCCACGGCGACCCCGGGCACGCCGGTGGCTCGAATGCGTTCGGCATCTCGACCGACGAGCGTCAGCCGGCATCCCTCGGCAGCCAAGGCGCGCGCGATGGGCAGGCCGAGCCCGCCCGTGGCGCCGACAACGATGACGGATCGGTCGGTTAGGGAGGTCATGGCGCCCACCCTGCCACCGATGGCAGTGCGCGGCACACTCACCGACCACCTATGCTCGTGAGTACCTGGGGAGCTCGAGGGAACGTCGGGCTGAGAGGGCGGTTGCCACCGCCGACCCGCAGACCTGATCTGGGTAATGCCAGCGAAGGGAGACTGATGAGCCGCGTCCGCCCGACCCTCGCCCTGCTCGCCGTCACGGGTGCCCTGGCACTCACGGCATGCGGCGGGCCTGCCAACTCGGGATCATCCACCCCGAGCAGCAGCGCGGCCACGAGTAGCCCCCCGGAGCCGCGCACCGTGCGGGTCGTCACGCACGACTCCTTCGCGCTCAGCGAAGACCTGGTCACCGCATTCGAGCAGTCCAGCGGCATCTCGGTGGAGTTCATCCCCGCTGGTGATGCCGGTGAGATGGTGAATCGCGCCGTACTGGCATCGGGCAACCCCGAGGCTGATGTGCTGTTCGGTGTCGACACCACCCTGCTCTCGCGGGCAATCGACGCCGACGTCTTCGACCCCTACGTCGCATCTCCCGAAGCCCTCCGCGAGGAGCTGCGCGACGCCGGGCTCGGGGTCGTCACACCCGTCGACGACGGCGACGTGTGCGTCAACATCGACGACGGATGGTTCGCGGAGCAGGGGATCGCGCCGCCGTCCACGCTGGAGGACCTTGCCGATGAGCGTTACCGAGGCCTGCTCGTCGTGCAGAACCCGGCTACGTCCTCCCCCGGGCTCGCGTTCCTCCTCGCGACCATCGCGCGCTACGGCGACGCGTGGCCCGACTACTGGGAGCGACTGCGCGCCAACGACGTGATGGTCGTCAATGGGTGGTCGGAGGCATACCTCACCGAGTTCACCGCCGGTGGGGGTGGTGGCGACAAGCCGCTCGTCGTGTCGTACTCCACGAGCCCGCCCGCGGAGATCGTCTACGCCGAGGAGCCCAAGCCTGAGCGCCCATCCACCTCCGTCATGCTCGATGGTTGCTACCGCCAGGTGGAGTTCGCCGGTGTGCTGCGCGGAACGCCGGACCCCGATGCCGCCCGCGCGGTCGTCGACTGGCTCGTGTCGCCAGAGGTCCAGGCCGACGTACCCCTGTCGATGTTCGTCTTCCCCGCGCGAGACTCCGTGGCACTACCGGAGGTCTTCGAGCGCTTCGTCACACGACCTGAGGCTCCTCTCGAGCTCGACGCCGCGGAGATCGCAGCGCAACGCGACGAGTGGATCGAGCAGTGGACGCAGGTCGTCCTCAGGTGACGCTCGGCAAGGCC
>JBMOIL010000226.1:0-3051 GCA_049317345.1 Candidatus Nanopelagicales bacterium | reverse complement strand
CACCTGGCGCTCCGCGCGGCGTGCGGCCTTGGGGTCGAAGTCGCTGCGGCGCGGACGATGCGGGATGTCGGCAGCGGGGAGTGCGCCGGGGCCCTCGTAGAGCGGACGAGCGAGGTCGTCCGCGGGGACATCCCCGTGGCCGTGTCCGTGGTCGGGTGCGCTCGCGCCCTCGCGCGTGGTGAGGTCGCTCATCGTGCCTTGATTCCGATCCATACGGCGAGACCGACGAAGGCCGCCATGGCGCCGGCCCAGAGGAAGAGGCCCTCGGAGACGGGGCCGAGGCGCCCGAGGGAGAGGCCGCCGGGGTTCGGCGCCTGCTGGAGGTCCATGACGTAGGCGATGATCGCCTGCTTGTCCTCGACCTGGAGCGTGCCGTCGCCGAAGACGGGCATGTTCTGCGGGCCGGTGAGCATGGCCTCGTAGATCTCCTGCGGGGTCGCCTCCATCAGGCTGGGGGCGTACTTGCCGTCGGTGAGGGCGCCGCCGCCGCCTGCCGCCTGGTGGCATTGCGCGCAGTTGATGCGGAAGAGCACGCCGCCCTCGGCGATGTCGGCGTCGGAGTAGTCGAGCTGCTCGGCCGTGGGGATCGCGGGGCCGGGGCCGAGGGAGGCGATGTACGCCGCCATCTGCGCGACCTCGGCATCGGTGTAGTCGGCGGGCTTCGTGGGGGCCTGGGCGCCGGGGGCGGCCATCGGCATGCGCCCGGTGGAGACCTGGAAGTGGACTGAGGCGGCACCTACACCGATCAGGGTCGGGCCGTTGCTCGTGCCCTGCGCGTTGAGGCCGTGGCAGGAGGAGCAGCCCTCGAGGTAGAGGCGCTTACCCTCGTCGATCGCCGTCTGGTCGCCGGTCGCGACAGCTTCGGCCGGAGCCGCAGTCGAAGCGACCGCGTAGACACCGCCGACGCCGAGCAGCGCCGCGAGGAGAAGCATCGAGGCCACGATCGGATTACGCCGACGGGCCGCCAGTCCCTTCACGCCAGTCCCTTCCGTCCTGTCATCTCGCCCTGGCAGCACGGCCACCAGGGTTGTGGGCTACTTGAGGATGTAGATCATGAAGAAGAGCGCGATCCACACCACGTCGACGAAGTGCCAGTAATAGGAGACGACGATCGCGCGTGTCGCCTGGTCGTGGGTGAAGCGCTTGACGACGTACGTCGTCGCGAGCACGAGAAGGAAGGCGATGAGACCGCCGGTCACGTGCAGGCCGTGGAAGCCGGTCGTGAGGTAGAACGCGGAGCCGTAGGCATTGCTCGAAAGCGTGAGGCCTTCGTGCACGAGTTCGGCGTACTCCGTCACCTGGCCGGCGATGAAGATCGAACCCATGAGGAAGGTGATGGTGAACCACCGGCGCAAGCCCTTGACGTCACCGCGCTCTGCTGCGAACACACCGAGCTGGCATGTCACCGACGACAGCACGAGGATCGTGGTGTTGACGCTCGCGAAGGGAATGTTGAGGAGTTGGGTCTCCTCCGCCCACAACTCGGGGTTGACCGCGCGGAGCGTGAAGTACATCGCGAAGAGGCCCGCGAAGAACATGAGCTCGCTGGACAGCCAGACGATGGTGCCGATGGCCACCGGGTTGGGCCGGTTGGCCGGGGCATGCGCGAAGGCCTGACTCACGGGAGGTGTTGCGGTCGCCACGGCCCCACTCTGCCATGAGGAGCCGTGAGGGGCAGGGCGACCCCCCGATAGGGGCATGTCGCCCGAGCCGGACCCCGGTAGGGTGGCGCCGTGAGCGAGAACGACGCCCCAGCCGCGACCCTGACCGTGCTGGTCTACAGCGACGACCGGACCGCGCGCGAGGAGGTCCTTCGGGCCCTCGGCCGCCGCCCCGCACCGGAGCTTCCCGCCCTGCGCTACGTCGAGTGCGCGACCCTCCCGGCCGTGTTGAAGCACATGGACGCCGGGGGCATCGACGTAGCGATCCTCGATGGGGAGGCCGTGCCCGTGGGGGGAATGGGCCTCTGCCGCCAGCTCAAGGACGAGATCTACTCCTGCCCACCCATCCTCGTGCTCACGGGGCGCCCCCAGGACGCCTGGCTGGCCACCTGGTCACGGGCCGACGGCGTCGTGCCGAGGCCCCTGGACCCCATGGTGCTGGCCGAGACGACCGCCGCCCTGATGCGCCAGCGCCTCGCCGGCCTGCCGGTCCGCTAGCGATATGGGCGAATTGCCCGATATGAAGACGTTTTCGACTGTGGCTCCGGCTGAACTTCTGGACGTTTTGCGAGTCCAGCTCCACTTTTGTCCCGAAGTTCGGCGAACACCCGGGCTCCTGCCTTCCCGGGGCGAGCGATGACCAGTCCCGCCGCGCCCACCTGGGGGACGGTGCTCGGCCGCCTCGACGGCGGGCTTGACCTCGACGCCGACTCAGCCCGCTGGGCCGTCGAGCAGATCATGTCCGGCCAGGCCGATCCCGAGGACGTCAAGGCCTTCCTCCTCAGAGTGCAGGCCAAGGGGGCCACGGCCGAGGAGATCGCGGGCGCGGCCGACGCGATGCGCGCAGTGGCACTGCGGGTCGAGGTGCCGGGAATCCTGCTCGACGTTGTTGGCACCGGAGGTGACTCGTCGGGCTCGGTCAACTTCTCCACGATGTCGGCGATCGTCGCGGCGGCGTGCGGCGCGACGGTCGTCAAGCACGGCAATCGCGCCGCCTCGTCGAAGTGTGGCACCGCTGATGTGCTCGAGGAGCTCGGTATCGCGATCGACCTCGGGCCCGACGCGATCGCATCGTGCGCGCGCGAACTCGGCATTGCGTTTGCCTTCGCGCAGGTGCTGCATCCCGCAATGAAGCACGCCGCGCCCATCCGCCGTGAGCTCGGCGTCCCGACGATCTTCAACATCCTCGGCCCGCTGACCAACCCGGCACGACCCGGCGCGGATCTCATTGGTTGCTCGGATGCGCGAATGGCGCCGGTGATGGCACAGGTATTTGCCGATCGTGGTGACCGGGTGCTCGTCGTGCGCGGCGACAACGGCTGGGATGAGATCTCGCCGTACGGCGGCACGCAGGTGTGGGACACCACGCGCGGCGGCGTGACGCTCGAGC
>JBMOIL010000225.1:0-3061 GCA_049317345.1 Candidatus Nanopelagicales bacterium | reverse complement strand
CCTCGGCGACGTGAGCGGTCTCGACGGCGTGCACCTGCAGTGCCATATCGGCACCGACACGATCTCGCTGGCCCGACGGGGTGCCCGCATGACGGGTCTGGACTTCTCCTCGGAGTCCCTCGCGCAGGCACGCACCCTCGCGCGCGAGTCGGATGCGGACGTGGACTTCGTGCAGTCAGATGTCTACGCCGCGGTCGACGCCCTGGGTCGCGAACGCTTCGACTTCGTCTTCACCGGCATTGGTGCGCTGTGCTGGCTTCCCGATGTACGCCGGTGGGCGCGGGTCGTGCACGATCTGCTGCGTCCCGGCGGATTCCTCTTCATTCGTGAGGGGCATCCCATGCTGTGGGCCATGGACGAGGCGGTCGACGACGACCTCGTGGCGGGCTACCCCTATTTCGAGGTGCCCACCCCCATCACGGACGAGCACGACGGCAGTTACGTCGCCGTCGATACGACCTTCCGGGCGGATGTCTCGCACTCGTGGAATCACGGACTCGGCGAGACGGTGATGGCGCTCCTCGACACGGGCATGGCCCTTGACCTGCTCATCGAGCACGACAGCTGCCCGTGGGAAGCCCTGCCCGGCAAGATGGCGGAGGGGGACGACGGGGAGTGGAGACTGCTCGAGCGGCCGGAGCGACTGCCCCTCACCTACACACTGAAGGCCCACCGGATCGACTAGATCCGATGGGCCCTCAGTCACAGATAGGTGCCGTCAACGAGACGACGGACAAGCGACGTCGCAGTGACTCTTGCTACTCCGTCACGCAGGTGGTCATCATCTGGATGACCTTGTCCTGGAGCTCCACGGGTACGTCGCTATCGGTCTGGCCGTCGCGGAGAGTGGTCAACTCCTCCGTGCTGAAGCCGCTGAGCCCCTGCTTGATGCAGTCCTTGGCTCCCTCGGGCATGCCTTCGTCGCCAATCTCGGTCATGAGCTCGTCGACGAGAGCCGAGTTGTCGTTGGATGTGTCACCGCCGCCCCCGCAGGCGGTGAGAGTGAGAAGTGCGGCAGCTACTGCGGCCGTCGCGATAGTGGCGAGTCGAGAGCGGCTCATGGAGACCTCCTGCATGTGAACGTGCCCAAGACACGTGACCACCATCCGGTGGAGTTAGGCCGGACGCTAGCACCGGAGGGCATACTCCGGGAATGGATCAGAAGCAGGTCGCGGAGGAAGCACTCCACGCCTGCCTGCGCCTGCAGAGGGCAAACGTGCAGTGGGTGGCTGGCCTTCGGACGGGTGTCCTCATCTCGCTGACACTCCTCGTGGGGCTGGGCGTCGGACGGATCGACGTCGCCCTGTCTATCTCCATCGGCCTACTCTTCGTCTCGATCGCCGATAGTCCCGACTCCCGCGGGGTGCGTCTGAGGACCATGCTGTGGGCCACGCTGTGGATCTCCATCGGAGTCCTCCTCGGCGGACTGGTCAGCGAGTCCCGCGTGGCCCACGTGGCAGTCGCCCTCGTCATCGCGGCTGCGTGCGGCTACGCAGGCGCACTCGGACCCCGCGGTGGTCTCATCGGCGTGCTCACGCTGGTGCTCTTCGCCTTCTACGCCGGGGCCCCCGTCGTCATCGACGTTGCAACGCTCGACGCGGCCTACTTCATCGTGGGTGGTGTCATCACCATCGTCGTCAACCTCCTCTTCACGCCGCCACGTCGACTCGGCGCGGTGCGATCGGGCATCGCACACGCCTACCGCGAGTTGCAGGATGCCGCACAGCGTCGCGGTCTCGAGCTCGCTGCACCCACGGTGGCGGCGGCTGTGCTGTCGGCCCATACCCTGATCGACCACGAGGGTTGCGTGGGGGCGTCGAACGAATGGGCCAACCGGCTGCTCTCGCACGCGGAGCGCGCGCGGCTAGCCATGCTTGCGCTCATCTCAGAGCGCTCCATCGACCCGGCTTATGTCGACGAGCTCACTGCGCGCCTGAGCGCAGCGGCTGGCGCCATTGCCGATGAGATCGCAGCACCACTCGGCCTGCCCGGGAGCCGCCGACGGGCACGCGCCAGGGAGCGCCTGGCTGCGCTTCAAGATCTGGCCGCGCGCGCACCCGATCCCCAACTCGCCACCCTTGCGCAGGACGCGGCTGAGTCCATCGGATCAGCGGTGGCTGTCCTTGATTCTCCGTGGCCCCTTGGTTCACGCGCCGAGATTGTCTCGCCACCCCGCACCTCCGAGCCGGTCATGCCGCGCCTGCGCGCCCACCTGCACTGGTCCGACGCGGTGTCCGAGCACGCACTCCGACTGACCATTGCCTTCGGCGGGGCAACATTGGCCTCTGTGATCATCGATGTGCCGCATGCCTATTGGCTGCCGCTCACCGTGGCATGGATCGCGAAGCCAGACCTTGCCAACACCGTGTCGCGCGTGACCATGCGCATTGTGGGGACGATGCTGGGGCTGATCCTCGTGAGCGCGATTCTCGTCATCGTCAGCGAGCTGCCCGGCGAAACCATCATCCTGTGCGTCACGGCCGGTGTCGCCGGAGCCCTGGCAATCGCGTACCTCAACGCCAATTACCCGCTTGCGGTCGCGGGGATCACTGGCTTCGTCATCCTCGTCGAGCACGTGTCCGGCGAGGGAGCGACCTACGACATCATCGCGCGCCTCCTCATCACCGCGCTTGCCGGACTCTGGGTCCTGCTCGTCGCATCCGTGCGCCCTCGGCGCACGGGGTCGACGGCCGTGGCGGCCATGCACGCGACAACCGATGCCCTCCGGGACTACGCGAGGATCGTTCGGGCGGGCGGGGATTCCACACAGGCGCGTTCGCGCGCGCTCAAGGAGAGGACCGCAGCGACCGCAGCCGTAGCAGCAGCCACGATGGAGACGCCGGGCTTCTGGGAGCGAGACGGTGACCGCGTGGATCCGGTCCAGGCAGCGGGCGTCATCACCGACATCATCGGGGCAGCATCGTCGATTCTCGCGGAGGAGCTGCTCGAGGAGCGCGGCCAATCGGATCCTGCCCTGTGGGGTCGCATCGACGCCGAGCTCACCGACCTCGACATGCGGGTCGAGGCGTTACGTGCACAGACAGCGCCTGCCTGATCAGCC
>JBMOIL010000224.1:0-3077 GCA_049317345.1 Candidatus Nanopelagicales bacterium | reverse complement strand
GGTCGAGGCGCAGAACTTCGAGATCCGCAAGGACGTCCTGAAGTACGACGACGTGCTCAACCGGCAGCGTCTCGTGATTTACGACGAGCGCAAGCAGGTGCTCGAGGGCGCCGATATCCACGAGCAGCTCCGCACGTTCCTCGATGAGGTCATCGCGGGCTACGTCGCCTCGGCGACTGCCGAGGGCTACCCCGAAGACTGGGATCTCGAGAAGCTCTGGACGGCCCTGAAGCAGCTGTACCCGGTGGGGATCACCGTCGGGGAGCTCGAAGAGCAGTCCGGTGCCGGACGGGCTGGACTGTCTTCGGAGTTCCTTGCCGAGGAGCTCACCAATGACATCCATCTCTCCTACGACCGTCGCGAGGCCGAGCTCGGCGAGGAGGTCATGCGCGAGCTCGAGCGTCGAGTGATCCTCTCCGTGCTGGATCGCAAGTGGCGCGAGCACCTCTACGAGATGGACTACCTCCGCGACGGCATCGGTCTGCGTGCCATGGCGCAGCGCGACCCACTGATCGAGTACCAGCGCGAGGGTTACGAGCTCTTCACCGCGATGATGGAGGCGATCAAGGAGGAGACTGTCGGCTTCCTCTTCAACGTGGAGGTGCAGGCTCCTCCGGCGGTGAGCGAGGAGGCGGCTCAGGCTGCCGCGGTCGTCACGCAGGCACCGGCATCTGCTGCGGTGCAGGCGATCGCAGCTGCGGCCAAGTCCGCACCGGCGGTCACGGCCAAGGGCCTTGGCCCCGCGCGGCCGCAGGTGCTGGAGTATTCCGCGCCCTCCGCGGATGGCGGAGTCTCGCGCGAGACCCTGCTGGCGGACGGCGAGGAGATCGAGGTCGATCCCAACGCCGGTCGGGCGGAGCGCCGCCGCGCGGAGCGGGCGAAGCGCAAGCGCAAGTGAGAGGCCGCCCATGAGCGAGTGGCTCGCGCCGGACCGGCCCGTCTTCGTGGGTGGCACGGGGCGAAGCGGCACCACTATCGCGGGACGACTGCTCGGCCGTCATCGTGACCTGCGCGCGACGAACCCCCGTGAGTTGCGCTTCATCGCGTCTCGGGGAGGAGTTGCTGACGCCTATGCGGGCGAGGTGACGCCGCGGCAGGTGGTGGACGCCCTCTGGGAGCACTGGTACGTGCGCGTCAAGCCCTCGGGAGCGCGCTCCGGTCTCTTCCGTCGTCTCGATGAGCAGCAGATGCGTTCCGCCTGCGATGCCTACGTCGCCGGGTTCGCTGAGGATCCTGCTCGGGCGTCACGCCATTTCGCCGAGTCGATCGTCTCCTCGGGCAAGTGGGCCGATGCGCAATCTCGCGGCGAGGGGAAGTCCCGCTGGGTCGACACGACCCCGGCCAATGCCCGGGCGGCCGATCGGGTCCTCGCGCTCTTCCCTGACGGCGTAGTCGTGCACATGATGCGTGACGGCCGCGATGTGGCCGCATCCTTCGTCTCCAAGCCGTTCGGTCCAACCGATGTCTTCATGGCACTCGAGGAGTGGCGTGAGCGCATGATCGATGCGCACCGCGCCGAGCAGGCGTGCCCGCCCGGCAGGTTCCTCCGGGTCGACCTGCACGAACTCACCGTCACGGACCGCGAGGCCACCCTGGCCACGCTCCTCGGCGGGATCGGCGTAGAGCCAGACCGACGTCTTTCGCAATGGTTCGACGCCAACGTCCTGCCCCAGCAGGCGCACATCGGCAGGTGGCGTCGTGACTACGACGACGCGACCGCGGCGCGCATCGATGCTCGCTACGAGGAGATCGCTGCGGAGTTCGACGCGACCGGAGTGCCCTACCCACGCTCCTAGGTCATCGTGCGCGGATCCTCGCGACCCACGCGCCACCATGTGAGGGCTGCACCCGCCTGAGCGTTTATGCCGGTGCTTCGACGCCGAGTGCGGTGCGCAGACCCTCGATGACGCGTGTGCGCAAGAGCGCACCACGTGCGGCAAAGTCGCGCTGATGCTCGACGTACTCCGCTCGACCCTCGGCGGTCTCGATGGTGATGGGCGAGTAGCCCAGCTCCCGGAAGTCGTACGGCGATGCCCGCATATCCACCGCGCGCACGTCGCGGGCGAGCGCGAAGCAGTCTGCGGTGAGGTCGGCACCGATCGCGGGGTAGGCGCGAAAGCACCACTTGTAGAGGTCCATCGTGGCGTGGAGGCATCCCGGCTGCTCGAATGCGGCCTGGGTCGCACGTGTGGGCTCGACGATGTTGAGCGGGCGCGCCCGCGAGGTGTAGAAGCGGAAGGCATCGAAGTGGGTGCAGCGCAGGGGAGACGACTCCACCACCTGCGAGATGGCCTCCGGAGTGAGGCGCAGTGGCCATGCCGAGTGACGGATCTCCTCCGGTGATTGGCGATAGACCATGGCCCACTCGTGCCGACCGAAGCACCCGAGGGACGGCGGCCGCGCTGCTGTCGATTCGAGCAGGTGACGCGTCGACTCGATTACGTCGACAGGCAGTTGAGCGGGATTCACACGTACGCCGTCATCGTCGACCAGATAGCCGCGGAGGTCATGGAAGCCAGCGACGTCACCGATGAGGAGTACTCCCACACCGGGATGCCATCGGGCCAGCTGTCCGGGTCGCCAGGAGTAGTAGTCGAAGAGGAAGTCATCGACGGGGTGGCTCTCACCTCGGCGGCGCCGCTCGAGCCGGGGCTCGATCCAGGGGGCGACGCGCTCGGCATGTGCGGCCGCGCGCTCACGCCACTCGGGCTCGGTGAGATGGGTGTGGATGTTCATCGCAGGACTAGGTGACCGCGATGAGTCCCATGTCAGCGCAGCCGCGCTCGAGTGCGTCGAGTCCGAAGGCATCGACAGGCCCGTGCGCTCCGGGGGCGACGGACTGCGTGGCGGACATGGCCGCCCCCCAGGCAAGCAACTCCGCGGTGAGGTCGTACGGCGACGGACCCTCCAGACGCACCGACGTGAGAGGGCGTCCCACTGCATCGAAGGCCTCTGCCTGCACCACGGTGCGTGCGGCTGCCCGGCTCGCAGCATCGGGACCCTCGCCCGTGGTGCGCCCCAGCCGCTGGCGCAGGGCGCGCATGGCCCGATCGCCGGCGCCGGGCACCGCGGCGACC
>JBMOIL010000223.1:0-3095 GCA_049317345.1 Candidatus Nanopelagicales bacterium | reverse complement strand
TCATCGCCCACGCGCTGCGGCGACGACACGGACTCGTGCCCGCGAGCCTGCTCACCTCACGCGTGATCCTCGCCACCGTGGGGGTCGCCTTCATCATCGGCCTGCTTCAGTTCGCGCTCCTCACCTACCTTCCGCTGCTCTCGCAACGCGTCGCCCCCGACCTCAACTCCGGACTCGTCGTGATGCCGCTGACGATCCTGTGGATGACCCTGGGCGCGGTGACCGGCACGCTGGCTCTGCGGGTGGGCACGCGGCCGCTGGCCCTGATCGGCGTCGTGCTCGGAGTCGCCTCGGCAGTCGTGTTGGTCCTGTCGACGGACTACCCCGCACTTCTTCTCGCCTCAGTGCTCGTCGGCACCGCGGCCGGCTTGGTGCTGATCCCGCTTCTGCTCCTCGGACAGCATGCGGCCGCTCGCGACGATGTCGGAGCATCCACGTCGTTCATGGTGCTCACGCGCAACTTCGGCGGTGCGATCGGCGCTGCAGGCATGGCGGTGCTCCTGGCGGACCTTGGAGTGACCATGGCATTCACGGTGCTCGCGGTTGTGGTCGCCGCCGCGGTCATCCCGGCCCTGCTCCTGCCCTCGCCTCGCGCCGAGCACGCGATGCTCGCGCAAAGGGATGGGGTCGTGGGCGGGGGAGGACACCATGCGTGACGTGGTGATCGAAGGTGGGGACGTCGTCACCGAGTCGGGTGTGCTCCGAGGACATTCGATCCTGGTACGCGACGGCATCATCGCCGAGGTTGGGCTTATGCATGGGCATCCTGACGCCATAGTGATCGACGCACGCGGATCAGTTGTACTCCCAGGGACTGTCAATGCCCATGCCCATGGGTGCACAACGGGCCCTCTCTTCTCATCAGGTGCAGAGGCACTCTCGTCAAGCCGTGCACGAGCAAATCTCGACCGGCATCTCGCAGCCGGTGTCACGACCCTCGTCAACGTGTGCGGCTTCGGACTCGAGGACTCATTGATCGAGCACGATGTCGATCTTCGACTCGCCACGAATCATCTGCCTGCAGCCTTTGCCGCAGCTGACCTTGTCGATGGAAGCGGCCTGACGGACCGTGAGCGCGCCATGACCGCGGACCAGATGGTCGCGGACGGGGCCATCATGATCGGAGAAGTGGGAAGTGGTGCCACGTTGGGCGGCGGGGTAGCCGCCTATCGGTATGTGCCTGATGCGGTGCTCGAAGCGACCGGCATCGCACTCGACTCTGCGACTGCGACCTTCCTCATCGACGCTTTGGCGGGGTCGCGACGTGTGGAGTCTCCGAACGATGAGCGTCTAAGAGCGGCGATCGCGGAAGCCGGACTTCGTCCGGAGGTCTTCGATGCTGCACGCCAGGCGATCCTCGACTACGCGGTCGCCCCGGTGCGCACGTCCCTGGAATCCTTCTCCCAGGCGGTGGCGGCCGCTGAGCGCACGGGCGTCCCCGCAATGTTCCACGCCGCGGGACCCTCAGCCGATGAGTTGCTGCTCCTTGCCCGCAAGACCGATGCGCGCCTGGTGGCCGGCCACCTCAACCACCCTTCCATTCCGGCCGAGGAAGTGATCGGGCTGGCCAGCGCTCTGCGCGATGCCGGCGTGGTGGTGGATGTCTCCTCGCTGGACATGGTCCATGCACGGCGTCTGGTGTCTCCCGTGACAGCGGATCTGCTCGCCGCTGAGGGCCTCATCGACACGTTGTCGACCGACTACGCCGGGGGTGCCTGGGAGCCGGTGCTCGCGGTGGCGGATCGCTGGCTGCGGATGGGCTACGTCGATCTGACCGAGATCGCGCTCATGTGCTCGACACGGCCGGCCGACCTGCTGGGGCTGGCAGATCGAGGCCGAATCGCCTCCGGAAAGCGCGCTGACCTCGTCGTCGTCGACGCAGATGACCTCGAATCGGTGCGCTCCGTGGTCGTGGGGGGCCGCGTTATCGCCGCCTAGAGCGTCGCGAGCAACTCCGCCGGTGTCATGCGCTCGAACCCGAGAGTGGAGAGATGGCGCCCGGTGGCGCGGTAGTCCTCATCGTTGACCGTCGATGCCAGGGCGATGATCGCATCGATGTTGGGCGTGGGTATCTCCAGGATCGATGCGATCTCGGAGATGGGTACCAGGCCGTAAGGGATCTCCTCCGTCACGTATCGATGCTGCGCGCTGCGCGGCGTCATCTGGTCAACATGGACTGTGGTGTTGCTGAGCGCCTCGTAGAGGGTGTGTCCCGGGAAGCCGTACATCGCCTTGAGTTGATCGAAGACCGGTTCGGTCTCGACACCTAGGGCCTGTGCCACGAGGACGCGCTCGGCGTCTACGGCTTCCGCCATGCGAGCCACGCCAGGAGTGATGCTGTATGCCTTGGTGCGGTAGGGACCCAGCGCCTCAATGCGCGAGAGATCGAGCAGGGTCGTGACCGGGTGGATGGCGTAAGCCACGTCGCTCATCGAGGTGGAGAGCACGCTCGGCGCCGCAACATACTGCGGGTGGATCCGATGGAGCACCTCTAGTGCTTCCTCGGTGCGGGTATGCGGAAGAGCAGCAAGGGGGAGCTGGCTCTTGATGCCGCGCAGCCACATGCGGTCGAGGCCGTGGATCTTGGCGGCATACAGAAACGTGTCGGTCTCGGTAATGAGAAGCGACTGAGGGTCGCGCCCGGCTTCTCGCATCATCTCGGCGAGGCGCAGGGCTCCGAACTTGCCCGGCTGGATCACAATGATCTGACCGTCGGGGGAGTGCGCGACGATGTGCTCGAAGTAGGCCTCCTGCCCGAAGGCTGGAGCGACGAGGAACGTGACTTCAGCGCCTGCGACCGCGGCCTCGACATCGGTGTCCGCCCGGGCGATGGCCGCGAAACCACCCTCCTTGCCGGCAGCGGTCGACCCCTCGACAAGGACGCCACCGAAGGTCTGGATGATCCGAATCTGCTCGGCGTGCTCGGGCACCGCGGCGAGGTGGACGTCGTGATCCGAGAGTGTGAGGCCACCGGCGAAGGCTTGGCCGGCGTTGCCGGCGCTGAGGACCGCGATGCGCATGGGGTGAAGTATCTCCCTAGCGGGCGACCTCGAACACGCCGAGGGGGATTCGCTGTCCCATGACGGCGTGCCCCA
>JBMOIL010000222.1:0-3191 GCA_049317345.1 Candidatus Nanopelagicales bacterium | reverse complement strand
AGTGACTGGGCGGCGTACGTCGAGACAGGGGCGCGTGCAACTGAGGGCACGACGCGCTTCGACCGCGTGGCGTCAACCCTGACGCCGACGGTCGCTCCCGCGATGGTGTGACGACCTCCTGCGCCCGGCACGCGTCACCCGGCGACGACGTGAGGGCAAGGAAGGCGCATCACTGCGTGCCGCAGGCCTCCTGGGCGAACGCCGTGAGATCGGCGATAGCAGCATCGAGGCCCTCGGGGCGCGTCTCAGCAAGTTGCTGGGCGAGCGCATCGCCGGTCGTGCCGCTGCCCTGGGCGGTGACGAGAGTGTCCACGATCCGCTGGGCTGCCGTCTGCACGGTGGTCAAGGACTCCTTCGATGCGCCCTGCAGTTGATTGACCACGTCGAAGGTGAGCGAGTTGATCTGCGCACCGATGGGCTGGAGGTTGGTGGGGCTCTCACCCGCCGCGACGCCTGCATCCAGCTCGTCGTACGCCTGCTGCAATGCGGCGATGCTCGTGATGACCGTGCCGCAGAGGACGGATTCGCTGGGGGATCCGGCCTGCTCGGCCTGCTCGGCACTCGTGCAGCCCACCAGGACGAGTGCGGCAGGCAGGAGCGCGGCCAGGATCACCAAGGGCACACGACGGCGAGGAGATTCAGGGAGAGGCACGGGGGGACTGTGCCACCGTCAAGAGGCCGACACCTTGCATCAACGTGAACGCGGGGTGTCCTGATCCCGGGCTTGGATCACTTCCGCGCTGGGCTAACGGTCTGCGGTGGTGATCGCCACGTGCGCTCCGGCCCCGAGCACGGCCATCGACATGATCCCGACGCCGTAGAGCGCGGTATCTGCAAACGACGAGCCGCCGATGGCCCGCAGCGCAAGCACGATGATGATCGCGTCAAGCAGTGCGGCAGCCACCATGAGCGACATGGCGATGCGCCCCTTCAACCCCCAGTCCCGCAGGAGGGTGAGAAGGCAGATACCGAAGACGGCCACCGCCGCCAATGGTCCGCCGAGGATCAGGCCACCGACTCCCGCGGCCAGACCAAGCCAGTCGCCGCCGAGCGTGTATAAGAGGAAAGCCCCCGCGACCGCGCCTAGGGGACCGGCGAGCGCCGTCAGGCCGACGGTCCACCATCCACGGGAATCCACCCGCTCAGTCTGCCGCGCCAGCGGCGATCCGGCGACGCGACACCGAGAGCGCACCCCGACCGGGTTCAGGCAACCGCACCGAGTGGCGAGGGTCACATCGGCGCCACCTCCCGCGTCCCACGTGCGGCCCGCCGCTCGAGATGAGGGATCCGCCGGTCCGTGGCACGATGTCGATATGCCCAAGATCCAGGCGCCCACCCTGGCGCAGCACCGCGAGCAGCGCCGTGATGCGCTCGTCGAGGCTGCGACGACGGTGATGCGTGAGTCGGGCACCGTGACGATGGCGGTTGTCGCCGAGCGCACCGGCCTTTCGCGGTCCGCGGTCTACGAGTACTACCGCTCCGCCGCAGACCTCATCGCCGATGTCGTCGTCGACGAGCTTGCCGCCTGGATCGATCATCTCGCCATCGCCGTTGAGCACATCGACGATCCTCGGCAGCGACTCGAGACATGGATCCGGGCCGCACTGGCCTACGTCGCCGACGGCCGTCACGCACTCGTGCGAGCAGCGGGGGATGCGAGCCTGCCGCCGGTACGCCGCGCCCAGGTGCAGGCAATGCACCGCGAGCTCGCCGCTCCGGTCCTCACATCGCTGCGCGACCTCGGCGTCCGCGACGCCGAGCGGATTGCCTCCTACGTCTGGGGTGTCGTGGAGACTGCGACGCGCCACATCGAGGCAGGCCGCTCAGCAGACGACGAGGTCGACGCGGCGATCGCTTTTGCTCTCGCCGGCGTCGACCTCGCCCGCTAGTTTCACCGGGCTGCTCGTCGCCCGCTCCGGGCGCACCGCCCGATCGGCACACCCCTTCGTACTACCTCGTCAGGCGGAAGGTGAGTTCGCGCTCGTAGGGTGCCCACTCGTCATTTCCCGGCGATGAGATCGTCACCGTGCACGTGCCCGAAGTCGTGAGCGCGCGGATCTTGCCCTTCTGGCTGACCTCGCAGGCATCCGATGCGAGAGCAGCGCGCAGACCGGACTTGAGTGTCACGGTGAAGTCGCTGGCCTTGGCGTTGGAGACCCTTGGCTGCCACGCACCCTTGATGATCTGGCCGCGGATCGAGGCCACGGCCCAGTCCTGGGCCTGCGGCCCCACCTCGGCGAACTCGGTCGCGAAGAACTTCGTGTAGGCGCGGTTCGTGCTGTCGCGTCCCGCTCCGAGGGTGTAGATGGCACACGTGTCGACCCGGCAGTTCACGTCCGTCGTACCCGTGTCTCCGGCCGGACGGTTCGGATTCTTGCCCACAAACTCGGCGTTGACGACGATCGGTCGGCTCGTCGTCTGCGCCTGGTCCGCAGCCATGATGTAGACGAGCGTGCCCGTGCCCGCATCGCAGCGGATCGGCACAGGGCTGGCGCCGGGCGGCGGCACAAGGCAGTGGAAGGCGTAGAGACCGACACCCACCGGCAGGTTGTTCACCGCCATCTGCACCGTCGAGCTCGCTGGCAGATCCGAGAGGGCGCCGCCACTCGCCACGCCGTTGGCCGTGACGCTGAAGTCGGCGGCGGTGGCGACCTGTGCAGCAGACAGGGTCGTTGCCGTCATGGCCAGGCCCGCGGCCGTGAGGGCGGCGACTCGCATGATGCGCATCGGATACTCCTTCGTTGTCGTGTGAACTATCGGAAGGTCACCGGGACGGCGACGTCCCAGCTGCGGTCATTGGCTCGGAGGTGGTCCGCCCTCGCGACGACAGCGCACCGCACCACACGGCAGTCATAAGTGCCGATACGAGGACTCACCTTGATGCGCACGTTGAACTTGCCGCCGCGCTTGTAGGGGATGGCGAGGTTCGCGCCGTACGGCGGTGGATTCGAGGAGATCCAAACCGAAGACTGGGAGCTGCCATCCTGATCGACACCGCCGCCGCAGGGCGTGGGCTTGGCTCCCGCGCGTGGAATCACGCACAGGCCGACGTAGATCCCGACGAGCTCGCTGAATCCACGTCCGCGCACCGTGACCGTCTGCCCCAGGGCCGACAGGCCGCCGGTGGGCGTCACCGTCAGGGTCTGACCCTTGCTTCCCTTGGCACTCGCCCGGGGGACGGCCGTGCGGGT
>JBMOIL010000221.1:0-3227 GCA_049317345.1 Candidatus Nanopelagicales bacterium | reverse complement strand
GCGCTCGCGAGTGTCACCGTGCATGACCTGCCGCCGACTGCGGGCTACCTCGCGGGCGAGCATGTGCGCATTCGCGCCGAGCTCGGCCTTCTCTCGCGACCGGTGGCGGAGGAGCGCGCAGCCGACGATGCGGCGACACGCGAATGGCTCGACCTCGCGGTGGACCGCGGATGGCTCGATGACGCGGAGGCTGACACCGACGCGCAAGTCGTCGCCCTGCATCGGATCGTGGCCGCATCACCTGCGCGCCTCATCGGCATCTCCCTGCCCGACCTTGTCGGCGATGTGCGGGCGCAGAATCAGCCCGGCACGGACCAGGAGTACCCCAACTGGCGGGTGCCCCTGGCGGATGGCTCCGGTGCGGCCGTCGCGCTCGAGGACCTGCCCGATGCTCCGCTCCTCGACGATCTCATCGCGACGGTGCGCGGCGGGTCGGCGAAGCCGCCCCGGTCGGGCTGGCCCACTCAGCGCCGTCGCGGAGGCGCTCCCCTAGGCTGACGACATGCGTTCCCTGCTTGCCACGGCCGCTGCCGCGGTCGTCCTCGTGACCACCTCACTTGCGCTGGCCGGTCCCGCGGCCGCCGAGAGTGGCGTGGTCTACGACGGCGATGACCCCGGCCCCGGCTACACCCCGCTTGAGGCCCTCGCCCTCTTCGTCGGCATCCCGGCCCTGGCCATCCTGATCATCGTCGTTGCGGTCTACGCCCCTGGCTGGACCAAGGGACGGTCCAGGGCAGGTGAGGGCGAGAGCAGCGCTGAGCCGCTGTGGCTGTCGAGCCCGGCGGGCACCATGGCGGCTCCTGGCGGCCCCGGCATGATCACCCCCGGTGGACCGACCGATCATGAGGAGAGGGGTGGCGCAAGTGCCCGCTGGTGACCTGAAGCCCGCGCAGCGCGCGGAGTTGCAGCGCTTGCTCGAGCACGCCGAGCAGCAGTCGGGGCTGACCTTCAGCGCCTACCTCGGCGCCTGGTCCGGAGGCCGCGCCGGCGCGGAGGCCCTGCTCGAGCGGCTCGCTGATCCGGACCGCACTGTCCTCGTCGCCGTCGACCCCGCCGGCCGTGAGTTGGAGATCGTCACCGGACGTCTCGCCCGCATCCCCCTCGACGATCGGGCGTGCGGACTCGCGGCCCTGTCGATGACGAGTTCGTTCACGACCGGCGACATCATGGGCGGCCTGCGCGATGGACTCTCCGTGCTCGGCGAGCAGGCCCGGCGCATGCGCGTCGAGTACCTCGACCAGCCCTAGGGCTCCACTTCGTGCGCCGAGCGGTCAGTTGTCGAGAGCTCCCATGAGGGAGTCGGGCCCCACAACTGACCGCTCGGCGCTTTAGTCCTACACGTCAGCGGCGCGGGCACGCAGCGAGCGGCTCACGCCGTCGCGACCCTCGATGACGAGCCTGCGCAGCGCGGGGTTGAGATCGTCGCGGCGCAGGAAGTCGTCGGTCTCTCGCACGGTCTTCGCGTCGACAATGAGGCTCGGGTAGAGACCCATCGCCAGCGACTGACCCATCTCCATCGTTTGTGCATCCCACGCGCGGACGATGTCGTCGAAGAAGCGCGTGCGGAAATGAGAGAGCAGGTCGACCTGGTCGGGCTGCACGAATCCCCCGATGGTGGCTTCCAGAATGGCGTTGGGGATGTCCGTGCGTTCCATCATCTCCGCCCACGCGAGGTCCTTGGCCTCGAGTGAGGGGCGTGCCGCGCGGGCGATGGCCGCCTGACGGCGTCCCGTGGCCGTGTCGTCGCGCCCGAGCTCGGCCTCGATGGCATCGAGCTCTGCGCGGCCGGTGGCTGCGAGCCGCTGCAGCATGCTCCAGCGGAGGTCTGCGTCCACCGCGAGCCCTTCGAGCACGACCGTGCCGTCGAGCAGTCCTGCCACCGTGTCCAGGTCGGCGGGACTCGTGGCGAGCGAGGTGAAGGCACGGACGAAGGCAAGTTGATGATCCGAGCCGGGATCCGCAGCACGCATGAGTCCGTCGAGAGCTGCGGCCAGACGTGCGACGTACTCCGGGCGATGCTCGGGGGTCGCGAAGAGGTCGACGGCGGTCCTCACCTGGCGCAGGGTCTGCTGCACGACGCCGATGTCGGTCTCGCGCGGCAGGCCCGCGATCACCAGGTCGACGTACTCGCCGGTGGGCACCTCGGCATCGCGCACCATGTCCCAAGCAGCACCCCACACGAGCGCGCGGGGCATGGAGTCGGCGAGATCACCGACGTGCGACACGGCAGACCGCCAGGAGCGGTCGTCGAGGCGCACCTTGGTGAAGGTGAGGTCGTCGTCGTTGAGGAGCAGCAGGTCGGGCTGCTTGGCGCCCGTGAGCTGTGGGACCTCCGTGCGCGGGCCGACGACGTCGAGCTCGATGCGCTCGCGTCGCACGAGGCCGGCGTCGGTGAGGTCGTAGAGCCCCAGGGCCATGCGGTGTGAGCGCAGAGTCGGCGCAACGCCCTCGGGCATCGCCGGTGGCTCCTGCAGGATCGCCACCGAGCGGTAGGTGCCGTCTTCGGCGACGTCCAGGTCCGGGCGCATGAGGTTGACCCCGCTGGTCTGCAGCCACTCGGCCGTCCAGCCGGAGAGATCGCGTCCCGAGGCGGCCTCGAGCTCGCTGAGCAGATCCGTGAGCTCGGTGTTGCCCCAGGCGTGCTTTGTGAAGTAGGCGTTGATGCCCTTGCGGAAGTTGTCCTCGCCGACCCAGGCGACGAGCTGACGCAGCGCGGAGGCGCCCTTCGCGTAGGTGATTCCGTCGAAGTTCACGCGCACGGCATCGAGATCGACCATGTCGGCAGCGATCGGATGCGTGGAAGGCAGCTGATCCTGGCGGTAGGCCCAGGCCTTGCGGAGATTGCTGAACGTCGTCCACGCGTCTGTGTAGCGGGTGGCATTGACATTGGCGTGGTGCGCGGCCCACTCAGCGAAGGACTCATTGAGCCACAGGTCGTCCCACCACTTCATGGTGACCAGGTCGCCGAACCACATGTGCGCCATCTCATGCAGGATCGTGTTGGCGCGCTGCTCGTACGCCGCATCGGTCACGCGGGAGCGGAAGACCATGTCCTCGAGGAAGGTCACGCACGCGGCGTTCTCCATCGCCCCCGCGTTGAACTCCGGCACGAAGAGCTGGTCGTACTTCACGAAGGGGTAAGGGACGCCGAACTCCTCCTCGAAGAAGGCGAAGCCCTGCTTGGTGAGCAGGAAGATGTCGTCGGGGTCGAGGAACTCCGCGAGGGA
>JBMOIL010000220.1:0-3250 GCA_049317345.1 Candidatus Nanopelagicales bacterium | reverse complement strand
CTCATCGACGAGATGCGGACCCGTCACCCCGACCTCGACACCAACCAGGTCGATGACCTGATTCTCGGTTGCCTCACCCCGCTCGGAGATCAGGGTGCCAACATCGCCAAGACCGCTGCCATTGCCGCGGGGCTGCCGGACACGGTGGCCGGCATGCAGATCAATCGCTACTGCTCCTCGGGCCTCGAGGCGATCAACATCGCTGCGGCCAAGGTGCGCTCCGGCTGGGACCAGATGCTCTTCGCCGGTGGTGTCGAGTCGATGAGCCGCGTGCCCATGGGCAGCGATGGCGGCCCGTGGGCGATGGATCCGGAGACGGCGTACAACACCTACTTCGTCCCGCAGGGCATTAGCGCTGACCTCATCGCCACGATCGAGGGCTTCTCGCGCGATGACGTCGACGCCTACGCCACGCGCTCGCAGGAGCGTGCCGCTGCCGCCTGGAGCTCGGGTCGCTTCGCCAAGTCGATCGTGCCCGTCAAGGACATCAACGGCGTAACGATCCTCGATCACGACGAGTTCATGCGCCCCGACACCACTGTGGAGACGCTCTCCAAGCTCAATCCGTCCTTCGCGGCCATGGGCGACATGGGTGGCTTCGACGCGGTGGCGCTGCAGAAGTACCACTGGGTGGAGCGCATCGACCACGTCCACACCCCGGGCAACTCCTCCGGCATCGTGGACGGCGCTGCACTCACGCTGGTGGGCAGCGAGGCAGCCGGCAAGGCGGCTGGCCTTACGCCGCGTGCGCGCGTCGTAGCCACCGCTGTGACCGGCGCAGATCCGACGATCATGCTCACCGGCCCCACGCCTGCGACCCACAAGGTGCTCGCGGCCGCCGGTCTCAAGCCCTCGGACATCGACGTGTGGGAGCTCAATGAGGCCTTCGCCTCCGTGGTCATGAAGTGGATGAAGGACTTCAACCTCGATATCGAGCAGGTCAATGTCAACGGCGGCGCGATCGCCATGGGCCATCCGATCGGTGCCACTGGCGCCATGATCACCGGCACCGTCATGGACGAGCTGGAGCGCAGCGGAGGCCGCTACGGCCTCGTCACCCTGTGCATCGGCGGCGGCATGGGCATCGCCACCATCATCGAGCGGGTCTGAGGGAGAGAGACGTGAGCGACAACATGTTCCGCTGGGAGAAGGACGCCGACAACGTCGTCACCCTCACCATGGACGACCCGAGTGGCAGCGCCAACACTCTCAACGACACCTTCATCACCTCGCTCGAGACGACACTGGATCGGCTCGAGGCGGAGAAGGACGACATCGCCGGCGTGATCATCACGAGTGCGAAGAAGACCTTCTTCGCCGGCGCCGACCTCAACCAGATCATCCAGGCGACACCCGCCGACGCCGAACGACTCGAGAAGGAGATCGCACGGGTCAAGGCAGCCTTCCGTCGCCTGGAGACCATGGGCAAGCCGGTGGCCGCGGCGATCAATGGCGCGGCCCTCGGCGGCGGCCTCGAGATTGCCCTCTCCTGCCACTATCGGGTGGCGCTTGATGCCAAGGGCAGCGAGATCGGTCTGCCGGAGGTCTCTCTCGGCCTGCTGCCGGGCGCAGGCGGCGTTGTGCGCACCACCCGCATGTTCGGTCTGCAGAAGGCGCTCATGGAGGTGCTCCTGCAGGGCCAGCGACGCAAGCCGGGTGCTGCCAAGGACGTCGGCCTTGTCGACGAGGTCGTTGCGACGCCCGAGGAGATGCTCTCCGCGGCAAAGGCGTGGGTGCTTGCCCATCCCGACGCTGTGCAGCCGTGGGATGCACCGGGCTACAAGATGCCCGGGGGTACGCCGTCCAACCCGAAGCTCGCGATGATGCTGCCGGCTTTCCCCGCCAATCTGCGCAAGCAGATCAAGGGCGCCCCTATGCCCGCACCGCTGGCGATCATGGCGGCTTCGGTCGAAGGCGCGCAGGTCGACTTCGCTACGGCGGAGAAGATCGAGGCACGCTACTTCGCAAGCCTGGCCACCGGTCAGGTCGCCAAGAACATGACGCAGGCCTTCTTCTTCGACCTTCAGCACATCACCAAGGGTGGTGCCCGGCCTGAGGGCTATCCGCAGTCCAAGCCCTCCAAGGTGCTTGTCATGGGCGCCGGGATGATGGGTGCGGGCATTGCCTACGTGTGTGCGCGCAACGGAATCGAGGTTGTCCTCGTCGACACGACGATGGAGGCCGCCGAGAAGGGCAAGGCCTACTCCCAGGGGATCCTCGACAAGGCCGTGTCACGCGGCAAGATGACCGAGGCTGCCCGCGACGAGGTGCTCGCTCGCATCACGCCGACTGACTCCATGGACATGGCCAAGGGGGCTGACTTCGTCATCGAAGCAGTCTTCGAGAACCAGGAACTGAAGACCGAGGTCTTCGGTCGCATCGAGCAGGTCGTTGCAGATGACGCGCTGCTGGGATCCAACACCTCGACCCTTCCCATCACGGGGCTGTCGAAGGCCGTCTCTCGGCCCGCAGACTTCATCGGCCTGCACTTCTTCTCGCCGGTCGACAAGATGCCCCTGCTGGAGATCGTCGTGGGCGATCAGACGTCGGATGCCACGATCGCCAGGGCCCTCGACTTCGCCGCGGTGATCAAGAAGACGCCGATTGTCGTCAACGACAGCCGCGGCTTCTTCACCAGCCGCGTCATCGGCACCTTCATGGGCGAGGCCGTGGCCATGCTGGCCGAGGGTGTGCCCGCGCCGTCGATCGAGCAGGCTGCCCTGCAGTCCGGCTACCCCACCGGCCCGCTCGCACTCTTCGACGAAGTGAGCCTCACACTCGGTCGGCGTATCCGCGAGGAGGGCCGCGTCGCAGCCGAGGCATCGGGCGCTTCCTTCCCCGAGCACCCGTCGTACCCCGCTATCGAC
The DNA here is from genome assembly GCA_049317345.1 of Candidatus Nanopelagicales bacterium. Taxonomy (GTDB): domain Bacteria; phylum Actinomycetota; class Actinomycetes; order S36-B12; family S36-B12; genus Mxb001. Next base: position 383 of record JBMOIL010000220.1, on the reverse strand, counting down.
CGCATGGTCGTGGAGTTCGAACGTGGCGGCCGCGCCGCGGGTGCCGGCTTCTATGAGTACGCCGAGGGCAAGCGCCTTGGCCTCTGGGATGGCTTGGTCGAGCACTTCGGCGGCAGCAATCTCGACGTACCCTTCGATGACATGAAGGAGCGCATGCTCTTCGCCGAGGCGATCGAATCGGTGAAGTGCTTCGACGAGGGTGTGTTGCGCTCGGTGCCTGAGGCCAATATCGGTTCGATCTTCGGAATCGGCTTCCCGCCGTGGACCGGAGGCGTCCTGCAGTACATCAATGGCTATCCCGGCGGGCCCGCAGGCTTCGTCGCGCGGTCACGCGAGCTCGCCGCACGCTACGGCGACCGCTTCACCCCGCCGGCATCGCTGGT
>JBMOIL010000219.1:0-3253 GCA_049317345.1 Candidatus Nanopelagicales bacterium | reverse complement strand
CTCCGACGAGCATGGACACGACGATGAGTGCGACACCGGCCAGGACACGCGCATCACGCCACCAGGCCCGGCTGGTGCGGCGCACGGGCGGGGAGGGCTGAACGCCCGACGCGGGACTATCGGATGGGACGTGCCGATTGAGCACGGAAAGAACACGGGACATGGTGGCTCCAGTGGTGGCTTCCTGCGGACGAAAACCACTATCCGGTCCTCGCAGCGGCGTATCGCGGTGGCTGACTCACCGATCACCGCCCGTGCGCGATCCGCTCACGGCATGCCGCGTCATCCACAGGCGCGCTTCTACGGTCGCTTCGCGCCACCATGTGATGCGACCATCGGGCCATGCCGCGATTCCTCACCCTTGCTGACGTAGCCGAGATCCTCAATGTCTCCGCTGCCCAGGCCTACGCCCTCGTCCGCTCAGGGGAGGTGCCCGCGATCCAGGTGGGTGGTCGCGGTCAGTGGCGAGTCGAGGAGCAAAGGCTCGAGGACTACATCTGCTCGAAGTACGCCGAGACGGCGGCGCGCTTCACCGACGCCTGAGGGCGGCCACCGCGCCGAGGGGGATCGAGACCTGCCTGCGCACCGCCTCGGTGCGCCTGGGTTCACCCGGATCGTGCTCGGCCAGGTCCAGATGGTCGGCGCCCACGGCATCGATCGTCCCGTCGAGGGGCCCCGCGCCCACCCGCAGCACGCGCACCACGCTGCGCTGACGCGCCCAGGCGCGTGCCACGCTGGCGAGGCCCAGTCGCTCACTGGGTGAGAACGCCTCGCGCGCTCCCCCGGACAGCTCGATGACTGCCGCCATCCCCCAAGCCGGAATCGCCCAGTCGCCATCGTCTGCGGCGATCACGACGACATCCCTGCCCACGGCCGCGACGAGTCCGCGCACCTGACCACCGCCGACGATCTCGATGCTCGCCATGCGCTGGGCGCGCAATCGATCGAGCAGGCGGGATTCCGCACGCACCGCGCGCTCGACCTCCGCAATGTCGGCGTCCAGTGCGGCGGCATCGGCGGCATCGGCTTCGGCAACGATCCCCGCCAGGAGATCGTCGAAGCGCGCAGCGGCGCTGCTCGGTTCATCCACAGAGAGAGCGTACGCGTTGACTCCCCGTGCGCGGGCGGCGTGCAATGCACATCCAGCACTAAACGACATCAAGCGACATCAACCGACGTCATCCGAGACCGAGATGCATCACGCCCGTTCCTGACCGTGACCACCTGGAGGCAGCCATGTCCGTCACATCCCTTGCCACGACGGCGCAGACGACCGAAGAACCACTCCCCCTCGAGTGGCAGGTGCCCGGTGGACTCCCCGCCATTCCACCTCCGGCCCGCCATCTGCGCCTTGTCGCTCCACCCCCCGAACCCCTCCCCGTCGAGGGCGGTCGTCTCCCGGCTCCGGCACCCTGGGTGGCTCGCCTCGCCCCAGCGATCCTGGAGGTGGCCGCGGGCGAGAGGCCGCCGGGACAACTCACCCGATGGGTCACTCGCGATATCCGCGAGACGCTCGCACGCCGCGGCGCTGCCGCACTGCGGCACCCCGCCGGCAAGGCGCGCGCGCCCCAGTGCCGACGCGTGCGCTCGGTGCGAGTGACGTCACCGGCACCAGGGGTCGTCGAGGCCAGCGCCGTCGTCATCGGTGGTGAGCGAGCTCGAGCGGTCGCCCTGCGGCTCGAGGTTGTCCGCGGTCGGTGGCTGGCCACGGCCATCGAGATCGGTTGAGCCCAACAGGGGTGACTCAGCCAACATGCAGGTGCCACTCCCCGGCCACGGCAATCGTCGGCGGCGAAGCAGCCCCACGCGACCCCTAGAATTGGCGCGTGCCCGGCAGCCGGACCCAGGATCGCGTCGAGACATATGAGTTGTTCTTTGACCTCGTGTACGTCTTCACCCTGATCCAAATCACTCGGACGATTGCTGCCGACGGATCCCTGACGGGAATTGTGCATGGCACCGTCGTCTTGCTCATCGTGTGGTGGGTCTGGGTGGTTTTCACGACGATGGCCAACATGGGCCTGCCCGAGTCCGACCACAGGGACTGGCGGCCCCTCATCTTCACGGCCGCGATGGGGCTCGTGCTGCTGATGGCGCTATCCATCCCCGAGGCCTTCTGGAAGGACAGCAAACTCTTCGCCTACTCCTACCTCGGGCTCGCACTGCTCGGCGCGGGAGGCCAGCTGTGGGTTACCCGCAACAACCCCATCGCATCGCGTGCATTGCGTCGATTGTGGGCCGTAGCCTTCATCCTCCCGGCTCTCGTCGTCATCTCGAGCTACCTTTCAAATACGACCCTTTCGGTGGTTCTCATCGCCATCGGGCTCTTCTCAGCGGTCGTTGCACCCTTCGCTGCCGGCACCGGCACCACGCCTCTGACCACCTCCCACCTCGCAGAGCGTTACTCGCTCTTCATGCTGATCACACTGGGTGAGTCGATCATCTCCATCGGTGAGGGCGCCACGAAGACGGCCCTGTCGTGGCTCCTCGTCGCATGCGTCCTTATCGCATTCGCACTGGTGGTTATCCTGTGGCGCCACTACGTCGTAGCTGTCCTGCAGCCCGGTGAGAAAGCACTCAACCACCTCACCGGGGCTCGTCAGGCCGCCTTCGCTCGCTACGGCTACACGTTCACCCATCTCCCCATGGTGTGGGGAGTAGTCATTGCCGCTGTGGCGATGAAGTCGGTGCTGGTCGACGTGACCGCCCCACTCGATGAGCTGCTCGGGGCAGGGCTTGCCCTCGGCGTACTCGTCTTCCTTTCCGCGACGACGGCGTTCTCCTGGCTCTCGGGCGAGCCCCTCAAGGCCAGAACGCTCGTGCCCCTTGTGCTCCTCGCGATACTCGCCGCCGTGGGCTGGCAACTGCCCACGGTCGCCCTCATCGTGGCCGTGACAGCTACCGCAGCGCTCGGCATCGATCCCCGGGCATTGGGGCTGCGCAGAGCCGCCGTATAGGTGGAGTGCTCCATTGGGGGAGCCACCGCCAAGGCGTAGGACGCGCGCGCTGGATCGGTGGCCAGGCACAGCCTTCCGCCGCCGAAAGCGCCCCGACCCCTCGCAGTAGACTTTCCGCAAGCTTGAGCGCAGGTCATGCACACGCACACGAAAGCGGATGCACACACGCGCCCCGGCCCCGTAGCTCAGGGGATAGAGCAGAGGTTTCCTAAACCTTGTGTCGGAGGTTCGAATCCTCTCGGGGCCACCACGGAAGACCGTCACGGTTGATGGTGATCGGCGTCTAACAGCTAGCG
>JBMOIL010000218.1:0-3268 GCA_049317345.1 Candidatus Nanopelagicales bacterium | reverse complement strand
CCTCCGGAGTGCCCTCGGTGACCACCTGCCCGCCACCCGATCCGCCCTCGGGACCCATATCGATGAGCCAGTCGGCCGACTTGATCACATCCAGGTTGTGCTCGATGACGATCACCGTGTTGCCCTTGTCCACGAGGCTGTGCAGCACACCGAGCAGTTTGCGAATGTCCTCGAAGTGCAAGCCGGTCGTCGGCTCATCGAGCACGTAGACGGTCCGTCCCGTTGATCGCTTCTGCAGCTCGGCAGCGAGCTTGACCCGCTGAGCCTCGCCACCCGAGAGTGTCGGTGCGGACTGGCCCATGCGCACGTAGCCGAGGCCTACGTCGACGAGTGTCTGGAGGTGGCGCGCGATCGCAGGAACAGGGGCGAAGAACTCGAGTGCCTCCTCGATCGGCATGTCGAGGACCTCGGCGATGGACTTGCCCTTGTAGTGGACCTCGAGCGTCTCCCGGTTGTAACGCGCCCCGTGGCACTCCTCGCACGGGACGTAGACGTCCGGGAGGAAGTTCATCTCGATACGCAGGGTGCCGTCACCGGCGCATGCCTCGCAACGACCACCCTTGACATTGAAGGAGAAGCGCCCCTGGAGGTAGCCGCGCATCTTGGCCTCGGGCGTCTCGGCGAAGAGCTTGCGAATGTGGTCGAAAACACCGGTGTACGTGGCCGGGTTGCTCCGTGGCGTGCGGCCGATGGGGCTCTGGTCGACGTGGACGACCTTGTCGACAAGATCGAGCCCCGTGACGCGCTTGTGTCGACCTGGGACGACGCGGGCGCCGTTGAGCTCGCGGGCCAGGGAGGAGTAGAGGACGTCGTTCACCAGCGTGGACTTGCCTGAGCCGCTGACCCCTGTGACCGCCACGAGGCACCCGAGGGGGAAGGACACCGACACGTTGCGCAGATTGTGCTCGGACGCTCCCTCGACACGCAGCACGCGCTTGGGATCCGTCGGGCGTCGCACCATCGGTGCCTCGATCGCGAGCCGGCCCGAGAGGTAGGCACCCGTCAACGACTCCTTGCTCGTCATCAGATCGGCGACCGGCCCGCTCACCACGATGCGACCGCCATGCTCCCCCGCGCCCGGTCCGATGTCCACGACCCAGTCGGCGGTGCGAATCGTTTCCTCGTCGTGCTCCACCACGATGAGGGTGTTGCCCAGATCACGCAGGCGCACGAGTGTCTCGATGAGGCGCTGGTTGTCACGCTGGTGCAGGCCAATGCTCGGCTCGTCCAGGACGTAGAGCACCCCGACGAGGCCGGAGCCGATCTGCGTGGCGAGCCGGATGCGCTGTGCCTCGCCGCCCGCCAGCGTGCCGGCGGCCCGATCCAGGGAGAGGTAGTGCAGGCCCACGTCGATGAGGAATCTCAGCCGCTCGTTGACCTCCTTGAGGACCCGCTCGGCGATCTGAGCGTCCCTGCCGTCGAGACGGAGCCCCAGGAGGAAGTCGGCTGCCTCGCCGATGGGCAGACCAGCGATCTCGGCGATGGATCGACCACCGACCGTGACAGCCAGGCTCACCGGCTTGAGTCGCGCACCACCGCAGGCATCGCAGGGCACCTCGCGCATGTAGCCAGCGAAGCGCTCCCTGCTCGTATCGGTCTCCGCCTCGGAATGACGGCGCTCGACGTAGGCAATGACGCCTTCGAAGGTGGTGTAGTAGCTGCGCTGCCGGCCGTACCGGTTGCGGTAGCGCACGTGGATCTCGGTCGGATGCCCATGCAGCAGCGAACGCTTCGCCTTGGCCGGGAGCTTGGCCCAGGGGGTGTCCATGTCGATGCCGAGCTCGTCGGCAAGGGCCTCGACGAGTCGCTGGAAGTAGTCGGTGACGTGACCCCCGGACCACGGCGCGATCGCACCTTCCTCGAGGCTGAGGTCGGCATCGGGTACGACGAGATCAGGGTCGACCTCCATGCGCGTGCCCAGGCCGGTGCACTCGGGGCAGGCCCCGAACGGCGAGTTGAAGGAGAAGGACCGGGGCTCGAGCTCCTCGAAGGACAGGTCGTCGTCCATGCACGCCAGATGCTCGCTGTAGACGCGCTCGCGGGCCGGATCGGACTCGGGGAGGTCCACCAGCTCGGCGATCACCAGACCGCCGGAGAGCCTCAGCGCGGTCTCGATCGAGTCGGCCAGGCGGCGGCGCGCCGATGATTTGGCTACCGCGCGGTCGACCACGACCTCGATGGTGTGCTTCTCCTGCTTCTTGAGCGTGGGCACCTCCTCGAGGGCGTAGACCACGCCATCGACACGCACGCGCGCATAGCCCTGCGACTGCAGTTGCCGGAAGAGGTCGGCGTACTCACCCTTGCGCTCGCGCACGACCGGGCTGAGCACCTGGAATCGCGTGCCCTCAGGAAGCTCCAGCAGTCGGTCGACGATCTGGCCGGGCGTCTGCCTCGCGATGGGTTTGCCGCACTCAGGGCAGTGCGGCTTGCCGATGCGGGCGAAGAGCAGACGGAGATAGTCGTAGACCTCGGTAATGGTGCCCACTGTCGACCGGGGATTGCGCGAGGTGGACTTCTGGTCGATCGACACCGCAGGCGACAGGCCCTCGATGAAGTCGACGTCGGGCTTGTCCATCTGGCCTAGGAACTGCCGGGCGTACGCGGACAGGCTCTCGACGTAGCGGCGCTGGCCCTCGGCGAAGATCGTGTCGAAGGCGAGGCTGGACTTGCCGGAGCCCGAGAGGCCGGTGAAGACGATGAGGGCGTCGCGGGGCAGGTCGAGGGACACATCCCGCAGGTTGTGCTCGCGCGCGCCGCGCACGATGAGACGGTCCGACACAGGGGCAGGCTAGCCGTAGGCTGAGACAGTGACCTACTCAGGAGACGTGCGGGTCGGTGGCCCGGCTGATGTGCGCGAACTGCCCGGACTGGTGCTCTCCAAGATCGCCGTGGGGCCGATGTCCAACAACTCCTACCTGCTCAGGTGCCGTGAGACCGGCCAGCAGGTCCTCATCGACGCCGCGGCCGACCCCGAGGCCCTCCTCGACCTCATCGGGGACGACGGGATCGAGGCTGTCGTCACGACCCATCGCCATGCCGACCACTGGCAGGCCCTCGGTGCCGTCGTGGCGGCCACCGGTGCGACCACGGTCGCGGGTCGCCACGACGCGAAGGGCATCCCGGTGGCCTCTGATGTCCTCCTCGATGACGGCGACGAAATCGCCTTCGGCTCTGTCGTCCTGCGCGCCATCCATCTCATCGGCCACACCCCCGGATCGATCGCGCTGCTCTACGACGATCCCGAGGGTCAGCCGCATCTCTTCACGGG
>JBMOIL010000217.1:0-3270 GCA_049317345.1 Candidatus Nanopelagicales bacterium | reverse complement strand
GACTATGCTCACGTTCGCCGCTGGGGCCCGTTCGTGGCCCCGTTATCGACAGGAGGCCGAGTGCACCGGGGAATCACCCGTCTCGTCCTGGTCTTGGTGGGCTTCATCGCCGCCGGCCTCTTGGGGTTCGGCCCCGCCCAGGCGGAGGGTGCCTCGATCACTGCCGTCGTGACGGGTGCAGATAAATCGCCCGTATCAGGCGTAACGGTCAATGTGACGAATGCCGAGGGGTTCACCGGCTCAGCGGAAACCGACGCTGAGGGCCTCGCGACCATTGAGTTGGCTGGACCCGGTAAGTACACCGCCACGGTCGACGTGGCGACCCTGCCGATCGGCGTCGAGATCAAGGGCGGCCCCGAGCGCAGCATCAACGTCCTCCAAGGGGACAAGAAGGCGCTCTTCCCCGTGGTCCCCACGGGTGAAGGCGGTGACTCCGGCGGAGGTGACAGCGGGGGAATACTGGCCGGGATCACATTCGAACGAGTTCTTCAGCTCATTGTCGACGGCATCATCCTGTCGCTCATCATCGCGCTCGGTGCGCTCGGACTGAGTCTGATCTTCGGTACGACGGGCCTCAGCAACTTCGCCCACGGCGAGCTCCTCACGCTGGGTGCGTTCACCACCCTGGTCCTCAACACCACCCTCGGCCTCAACCTTCTCATCGCGGCGCCGATCGGCATCGTCATCAGTGCGGCGCTGTGGGGCTGGGGCCAGAACCAGGTCCTCTGGAAGCCCCTGCGCAGGCGAGGCACCGGCCTCATCGCGGCCATGATCGTCAGCATCGGCCTCGGAATCGCGCTGCGCTACACGATTCTGTTCTTCTTCGGCGGGTCCCCCGAGAGTTACGCCCAGTTTGCGGGCCAACCGGGTATCGACCTCGGACCCATCTTCGTCACCCCGAAGGCCATCATCCTGTCCATCATCGCGGTGATCTTCCTGGTTGCCTCGGTCGCATGGCTGAAGGGGTCGCGACTGGGGAAGGCCACGCGAGCTGTCTCCGACAATCCCGCCCTCGCCTCGGCCTCGGGAGTCAACGTCGAGCGCGTGATTTCAGTGGTCTGGGTCCTCGGAGCCTTGCTCGCGGCCTACGGCGGAGTCTTCCTCGGCATCACGCAGAACGTCGTGTGGACCATGGGGCAGTTCCTTCTGCTCACGCTCTTCGCCGCGGTGGTGCTCGGCGGCCTAGGCACCATCAGCGGAGCGATCCTCGGGTCGTTCGTGGTCGGGATCACCGTGCAGCTGAGCACGCTCATCGTGCCGCCGGAACTCAAGACCGCCTCGGCACTGTTTCTCATGATCGTGCTGCTGCTGATACGACCGCAAGGACTGCTCGGTCGACCGGAGAGGGTGGGCTGACATGGACATGGGATTCGTTCTCACGCAGGCCATCTCGCAGGCCATCGGAGTCACGGCGATCATCTACCTGCTCGCCACCATGGGCCTCAACATCCAGTTCGGCTACACAGGCCTGCTCAACTTCGGCCAGATCGCCTTCGTGGCCGTCGGCTCCTACGCCATCGGCGTCTTCATGGTCCAGTGGCAGGGCAGTGCCTTCGTACCCAATCTCTGGGTAGCGATCATCTACGCGCTCCTCTTGTCCGTCGTCCTTGCGCTGATTCTCGGCGTACCCACACTCCGATTGCGTGCCGACTACCTTGCCATCGTCACCATCGCGGCCGGCGAAATCATTCGCCTCGTCTTCAAGTCCACCGATGCGCTGGGGGGCGCGCAGGGCATCAACGGCAAGATGGGCGAGGAGTTCTACGCCATCAACCCCTTCCCGCAGCAGGACCGATTCGACTTCGGTCCGCTGAGCTACACCCGCAACGACGTCTGGGTCGTCACCGTGGGGTGGGTCGTCATCGCGCTGCTCCTCCTCCTCACCTGGGCGCTCATGCGCAGCCCCTGGGGCCGTGTCCTCAAGGGCATCCGCGAAGACGAGGATGCGGTGCGCTCGCTCGGCAAGAGCACCTACCTGCGCAAGATGCAGGCCCTCGTTCTGGGCGGCCTCTTCGGCACCATGGGCGGCATCTTCTGGGCGGTGGCCAAGCAGTCGGTTCAGCCCGATTCGTTCGTACCGGCCTTCACGTTTTTCTGCTACACGATCCTCATCCTGGGCGGCGCGGCCCGCGTCATGGGACCGGTCCTCGGCGCCCTCATCTTCTGGTTCCTGTTGGTCTTCACTGAGCAGTTCCTGCTCCTGCTCATCGACAACGGCACCATCACCTTCCTTGAGCCCACTCAGGTCGGCCCCATCCGCTTCATCCTGGTGGGGGTCGGGCTCATGCTGCTGATGATCTTCCGCCCTCAGGGGATCCTCGGAGACAAGAAGGAGTTGGCCCTCGATGCCCGGTGAGATCGCGGCCCAGGCCGTCTCCGCGCTTGCAACTGTCTCTCCTGAGCCAGGGGCGGCTAAACCCGAGCCCCTGCTGATCGCCGACGGTGTCAACCGGCACTTCGGCGGCCTTGTCGCCGTGGATGTGACCCACGTTGAGATTCAGAAGGGCGCCATCACCGCTCTCATCGGGCCTAACGGTGCGGGCAAGTCGACCTTCTTCAATGTGCTCAGCGGCTTCGACAAGGCCGACGCCGGCACGTGGTCCTTCGCAGGAGTGACGATCACCAACACGGCACCCCACCGGCTCGCTCGTAAGGGCATGGTGCGCACCTTCCAGTTGACCAAGAGCCTGTCCCGCCTCACGGTGATGGACAACATGCTTCTCGGCGCCAGCGGACAGACCGGCGAGAGCATGGTTGCCTCGGTGTTTCCCTTCACCTGGAAGGCGCAGGAGAAGAAGAACAGGGAGCGCGCCATGGTGCTCCTCGAGCGCTTCAACCTCGCCGCCAAGGCGCAGGATTTCGCCGGCTCGCTCTCGGGTGGCCAGCGCAAGCTCCTCGAGATGGCCCGCGCTCTCATGCTCGAGCCCGAACTCGTGATGCTCGACGAGCCGATGGCGGGCGTCAATCCCGCCCTGAAGCAGAGCCTCCTCGATCACATCCGGGATATCCGCGAAGAGGGCACCACGGTGGTCTTCGTCGAACACGACATGGACATGGTCCGCGATGTGAGCGACTGGGTCATCGTGATGGCGCAGGGCAAGATCATCGCCGAGGGCCAGCCAGACACGGTCATGCGCGACCAGCGCGTCATTGACGCCTACCTGGGAGCGCACCACGACCAGCAACTCACGGCAAGCGGGGATTCGCTCACGGAGGGGACATCATCATGAGCGGCTTCGATCCGAGGGCAGGCATCCAACCGGGTGAAGA
>JBMOIL010000216.1:0-3274 GCA_049317345.1 Candidatus Nanopelagicales bacterium | reverse complement strand
CGCGCATCCCGCGTCGCGCGTACGACGCCGCACGTGAGGCGCTGGACGCCGGGCCGGTGCTCGTGCAGGTGGGGCGCCGGGGTTACGTGCCCACGCTTGCGTGCCAGCGGTGTCGTGAGCGGGCATCGTGCCCGGCATGCGGTGGACCACTCGCGCTGGGTGCACGTGGGGGAGCGCCCACCTGTCGATGGTGCAGCACGCGCGTGGCGTCGTGGCACTGTCGCGGCTGCGGTGGCGAGCGCCTCCGCGCCATCTCCGTGGGTTCCGCGCGCACGGCCGAGGAGCTGGGTCGTGCCTTCCCGGGCGTGCCCGTCATCACATCGACCGGTGAGCGCAGCGTCGATCAAGTGGGCGAGGAGCCCGCGCTCGTCGTCGCGACGACCGGCACCGAGCCTTGGGCCACGGGTGGATACGCCGCCGTACTACTCCTGGATGCGACCGCCCAGACCTCACGAGTCGCCTTGCGCGCCGGAGAGGAGACCGCGCGTCGATGGTTCGCTGCCGGCGCACTTGCGCGGCCGGGTGCACCGGTGGTGGTCACGGCCGACGCGGGACTTCCCGTCGTGCAGGCGCTGGTGCGCTGGGATCCCGGATGGCTCGCAGCGCGGGAGCTCGACGAGCGCCGAGATCTGGGCCTGCCACCCGCGGTGCGTGCCGCGACCCTCACGGGCGAGCCCCTCGCCGTCCAGGCCGCCGCCGGAGGGCTGCCCAGTGCGGCGCGCGTCATGGGGCCGCTCCCCGTGGCGGGTAGCGACGATGCGCGCGTGCTCGTGACGATCGATCGTCGGCATGGTGCGGAGCTCTCCCGCGCGCTCAGCGCTATCTCGGCGACACGCACGGCGCGCAAGGACACAGCGAAGTTGCACCTGGCCGTGGACCCGCCGGACTGGGGCGGGGACTGAACCTGCGCGCACCTACACTGGGGGAGTCCTACTGACCTGAGGAGTCGTCGTGGCCGTGCAGTCGATCCGCCTCTTCGGCGATCCGGTGCTACGCACTCCGGCTGCGACCGTGGACACCTTCGACAAGGAACTCCGCAAACTCGTGCAGGACCTCACCGACACCATGCGCGAGGCCCCCGGCTGCGGCCTGGCCGCCCCGCAGATCGGCGTCTCCCTCCGTGTCTTCACCTGGTGGGTGGACGACGAACTCGGCCACCTGTGCAATCCGGTCCTCGACCTCTCCGATGAGACCCAGGACGGCGAAGAGGGCTGCCTGTCGATCCCCGATCTCGCCTTCGACACCCTGCGTGCCCGCCGCGTCGTCGCCAAGGGCATGAACATGCACGGTGAGCCGGTCACCGTGGAGGGCAGCGACCTGCTCGCTCGGGCGCTGCAGCACGAGACCGATCATCTCGACGGCATCCTCTTCATCGATCGCCTCGACGCCGAGACGCGCAAGGAGGCCATGAAGGCCATCCGCGAGGCCGAGTGGTTCGGCGAGTCCGCACCGGAGGTGCGCTTCAGCCCCCACACCGTCTCTGCCAAGTGGCTGTGACCGCATGCGCCTGGTCTTCGCCGGCACACCCGAGGTGGCTCTGCCGAGCCTGGAGGCTCTGACCGCGTCGCGGCACGAGGTCGTCGGCGTACTCACGCGGCCACCCGCACCCGCGGGCCGGGGTCGTGCTCCGCGGCCCAGCGCCGTGCACGTGCGTGCCGATGAGCTCGGACTGCCCGTCTTCACGCCCTCGAGCCTGCATGCCCCCGATGCGCTCGCGCCGCTCGCCGATCTCGCACCGGATTGCTGCCCCGTGGTCGCCTACGGCGCACTCCTCCCACCGGCCGCACTTGCGCTCCCCGCGCACGGATGGATCAACCTCCACTTCTCGCTCCTCCCGCGATGGCGCGGCGCTGCACCGGTGCAGCACGCCATCCGGGCGGGTGACACCGAGACGGGATCCACGACCTTCCGCATCGACGAGGGCCTGGACACGGGACCGATCCTGCTCCAAGAGACCACGCGCATCGGTGATCGCGAAACGAGTGGCGAGCTGCTCGAACGCATGGCCACGTCCGGCGCGGCGCTGCTCGTGGCGACACTCGACGCCATCGAAGACGGCACTCTCAGCGGGCGCCCGCAGGCATCGGACGGCGCGACACTCGCGCCTCGCATCGAGGTCGATGACGCGCGCATCGATTGGCTTCAGCCCGCGGCGCACGTGGATCGACTCATCCGCGCATCCACCCCGGCCCCCGGCGCCTGGACGATGCTCGCGGACTCGCGCGTGCGTCTTGCTCCCGTCGAGGTCACGGACACGACCGACCTCGCACCGGGCGAGATTCGGGCCGGCAAGCGCGAGGTCCTCGTGGGCACCGGGAGCACGGCGGTGCGACTAGGAGAGGTGATCGCGCAGGGCAAGCGCGAAATGAGCGCGGCTGATTGGGCGCGAGGGGTGCGCCTGGATCCCGGTGAGGTGTTCGCGTGACGCGTGAGCCTCAGCCGGGAGCTAAGCGCACGCGCGCGCCGCACGGTCGCAGGCGCACGGCACGTGGTGCGGCGTACGACCTGCTGCACGCCGTGCACGTCGACGACGCCTACGCCAATATCGCAATGCCGGAGATCCTCTCCCGCGCCGGCCTCACGACACGTGACGCAGCCCTGGCCACCGAGCTCGCCTACGGCACGCTGCGGTGGCAGGGGCTCTACGACGCGATCCTCTCCGAGTGCGTCGATCGACCCCTGGGTGAGCTCGATGGGCGATTGCTCGACGTGCTTCGACTCGGCACGCACCAGATCGTCAACATGCGCATCCCCGCGCACGCTGCGGTGGGCGAGACGGTGGCCCTAGCGCGCAATGTCGTCGGCGAGGGACCGGCACGGTTGGCCAACGCCGTGCTGAGACGCGTGAGCGAGGGCGGTGATCTCGACGCCTGGAGGGCGCGCGTCGCCGCGGGACCCGAGGCGCTGGCCCTGGCCACGTCGCACCCGAGGTGGATCGTGACCGCGCTAGGCGAGGCACTGGCCCGGCATCGGGGTGCACCGGATCCCGAGGGTCTGCGGGCACTTCTCGATGCCGACAACACCCCTGTTCGCCCCTCGCTGGTGGCGCGGCGCATGCCCCTGGATGAGTTGCTGGCCCTTCCCGGGGTGGAGGCAGGGCGGTGGTCACCGCTCGCTGCCACCCTGGCGGAGGGCAAGCCCGACGACCTCGCCGCGGTGCGCGATGGCCGCGCAGGAGTACAGGACGAGGGCAGCCAACTCGTCGCCCTGGCCCTGCTAAATGCACCCCTCGAGGGGCCGGATGCCACCTGGGTAGATCTGGCTGCAGGACCGG
>JBMOIL010000215.1:0-3353 GCA_049317345.1 Candidatus Nanopelagicales bacterium | reverse complement strand
GGCGATTACGCTGCCGACATGGCCGGTGAGCAGCGGGAGTACGCCGTGGCGGGGCGGCCGGACGTCCGTATCCATGTCCGCGACCTCGGCCTGGCCTGCTGCGCTGTGGAGTTTGCCGCGGCGATCGGGCGGGGACTCCTCGTGCCGGCGGAGGCGGGTTCCCCCGGCAGCGCGGCGGTACTGGTGGTCTCGGGCACGGTGACGGATGCGCTGGCGCCGCAGGTGCTAGCCGCCTGGGAGGCGCTGCCCGAACCCAAGGCAGCGGTGTCCTTCGGGGCCTGCAGCAACTCCGGCGGCCCGTACTGGGACTCCTACTCGGTCACCAAGGGCGTCGATCAGGTCATCCCCGTGACGACGTACGTACCGGGCTGCCCACCCCGCCCCGAGGCGCTCGTCGATGCCCTCGTCTCCCTGGTGGTGCCCGCATGAGCAATCCTCCCGGTGGGCTCTGGGAGCCCTGGGCCGCAGCGGTCGCTCGCCACGTGGCCGACGGCTATGACCGGCTTGATCTGCTCACGGCGGTGGACCGTCCGCAGTCGGGGGAGATCGAGGTCGTCATCCATCTCGTACGCCGACCCGCGGCTGGCGGACTGGATGAGCACTGGGGCCACACGCTCCTCGATCGCGCCGCACCCGTGCTCGAGTCCGTGACGGACTCCCTCCCCGCGGCGGCGTGGCACGAGCGCGAGATCCACGAAATGTTCGGTGTCGAGGTCCGCGGCCACCCGGACCTGCGCCCGCTCCTGCTGCACGGCATCGACGGGCCGCCGCCGCTGCGCAAGGACACACCGCTCGTCGCGCGCATCGAGACACCGTGGCCGGGCGCCGAGGAGACGGCTCGGCGCCGAGTGAGCGTGCCCGGCGTACGCCCTGAGTGGCTGGAGCAGCGATGACTGACGTGGTCCCACAAGCGCGAGGCGCGATCGCACTCGATGCGGCGGCGTGCACCTCATGCATGCTCTGCGTGAAGGAGTGCCCCGATTGGTGCATCCACATCGAGAGCCACAACGAGGAGGTCAGCGAGCCCGGCGCTCGTCGACCGCGCAGCATTGCTGTGCTCGATTCCTTCACCATCGACTGGGGCCTGTGCATGTACTGCGGGATCTGCGTCGAGGTGTGCCCCTTCGACGCACTGCACTGGGTGCCTGCGCATGACTATCCGGCATCTGAGTCGCAGGGCCTGCGCCATGGCATCGAGCGACTGGAGGACTTCCGTGCTCCCTGACCGGTCACTGGCTCTTCAGCCCTAGCGGGATACCCCGTCGAAGTGATGCCCCAGGGAGTCGGACGACGAGGCATCGACCGTGACGGTCGAGCGAGTGGAGCGCGTCAGCGGTAGTTGACGAACTGAACTGGGAAGTCGAGGTCGGCGTCCTTGACGAGTTGGATGACCTCTTGGAGATCGTCGCGACTCGGGCTTGAGACGCGCAACTCGTCGCCTTGGACCTGCGTCTTGACCTTCTTGGGTCCCTCGTCGCGGATCAGCTTGGCGAGCTTCTTGGCCTGATCCTGCGTGATGCCTTCCTTGAGTTGGCACGTGATCTTGTTCAGGCGACCGGAAGCGCGCACCTCGCCGGCGTCGAGCACCTTGAGGCTGACGCCGCGCTTGACCAGCTTCTCCTTGAGGACATCAAGGGCGGCCTTCACGCGGTCCTCGGTCTCAGCCTCGAGCTCGATGGTCATCTCGCCCTTGAACTCCACCTTGGCGCCCGTGCCCTTGAAGTCGAAGCGCTGGGCGAGCTCCTTGGCTGCCTGGGTTACGGCGTTGTCGACCTCTGCTCGGTCGAGCTTGGAGACGATGTCGAAACTGTTGTCGGCCATGGCGACATTGTGGACCATGGATGGTCACAAGCGGCAGGCGCGTTCTCCTGGCATGAGGGGTCGCGTCCAGAGATCGAACTGCTGTCCCCGCCACGTGTAGCGGCCGCCCTGTCGATAGGAGTCCGGGAAGGCCAGGTAGTCCGCGCGAGAGATCTGCCCGCATTCGCCGGGCGGAAGCGAGGGTCCGGGCCACTCGAGCTGGATGCCCGGCTCGTCCCGCAGGACCAGGCGGACTTCGTAGGCCAGCGGGATGAATGGGCCGGCAGGCACGTCCTCGAAGCGCTGGATGCTCCTGCGGAGTCGCTCACGGGCCTGGGTCTGGGCGGGTGTGAGCCAGGTGTCCATCTGCAAGGCATTCGTCATCGACGTGGTCACGCGACCGTCGAGGATGACTCGGGTGCGCGTGTAGCCGACATCGGCCACCGGGATATCACCGAAGTCGACGCCATCCGTGGCGCGTACCAGAAGTCCGCGCAACTGCCGGGACTCTCTTAGGCTGATCCTCGTGACCTCGAATGTCGTCACACCTCTCGCATCGACCTCTCCTGTCGTCAGGAGGCGACCGTCGGCATACAGGGTGAAGTGGATCGAGCGGTAGCCGAGAACACCGGGGAGGGAGTAGGTGCCTTCGACCCATGCGGATGCGACGACGCGCGACGGGGCGGCTTCGGCTACCCCCGGCGCGGCGAGCGCCGTTAGGGCGAGGGCAATCGCGGCCAGCCTGCGCATTCTCCGAGCGTAGGGGACTTCCGTGACCGTTCAGATGTCGAGTGTGCTTGCCAGGCCGATCGGTTGCGGGTTCCATGGGCGCATGAGCCGGGATGCGGTGACAGGCCTCGTCTTCGACCTCGATCGCACTCTCGTCGACCTGCAGTCCTTCACGGACTACGCCGCAGCACTGCGCGATCTGACCGAGATGGTCGGCGACGAGGTCGGAGCCGCGGTGCCCGATGCCGACTGGGACGCCCCGACCCTGTCGACGATGTCGATCCTGGTCGCGCTCGCAGGCGATGGGCGCTGGAGCCCGGCCTCGCGCGCCGTTGCTGCCCACGAGCGGGTCGCCATCCCGCAATCGATGGCCATGCCCGGATTGGAATCGCTTGACCAGGCCCTTGACGGCGCACCTCGCGCGGTCGTGACCCTGCTTCCGGAGGACGTCGCGCGTGAGGCCTTGGCCCACCACGGGGTGCACATCGACGTCGTCATCGGCCGTGATCCGCACATCCCTGCCAAGCCTTCGGGTGCCGGCATCGTCGTAGCGGCCGAGCGCCTCGGCGTGCCGGTGTCGTCCTGCGTGATGATCGGCGACTCGACCTGGGATCACGCGGCCGCTGTCGACGCCGGTGCGGCGTTCATCGGCGTTCCCGTCACGGCGGAGGCCTTCGGGGCGGACGTCCCGGTCGCACCCGGGCTCCTCGCGGCAGTCGCTGCGGCCCGGCGCTGAGGCCTCGAATGGCCCGTCTACGATAGGTCGCCCTGGCAGGTTGCCCGAGCGGCCAATGGGAGCGGACTGTAAATCCGTCGCGAAAGCT
>JBMOIL010000214.1:0-3358 GCA_049317345.1 Candidatus Nanopelagicales bacterium | reverse complement strand
CACGTGGAGTGGAGATGCTCGAATGATGACCCGCTGGCCTGACGTTCGCGCATGTAACCTCACCCCGTCGGCGTTGTCCGACGATCACGAGAAGCAGGAGCTGATATGCGCACGGTGATCATCGGCGGCGGTGTCCTGGGCCTGACCCTCGGCTACGAGCTCGCACGTCAGGGTGTCGAGGTCGAGATCGTCGATGCGCGCGAGTCGGGTCTCGGGGCCTCCTCCGTGAATGCGGGCTGGGTCGTGCCCTCCGAGGCAGCTCCTGTGCCCGGACCGGGCCTCATCCTCAAGTCGATGAAGTGGATGGTCCGCAAGGACTCCCCGCTCTACATCCGCCCGTCAATCGAGCCATCCCATGTGCGCTTCATGCTCGGGATGTGGCGCCGGAGCAATGAGCGCGACTTCCGCGCCGGCTTTCAGGCGCACCTCGCGCTCGCCGAGGCGACGAACGACATCCTCGACGACTACGCACGTGACGGCGTCTCCTTCGATTCCTACGCCCAGGGCCTGCTCATGGCGTTCCGTGACGCGGACAACATGCATCATCACATCGGGGGCCTGGACCTGCAGTCGGCGTTCGGCCTCGACCCGCAGGTCCTCGAGGGAGACGCGATCCACCAGGCGGAGCCCGCACTGCGCAACGGTCTTGCGGGTGGCATCTACTTCCCGCACGAGCGGCACCTCGACTCCGCGTCGCTCACACGTGGGCTGCGGGCACGGATCCTCGAGCTTGGCGGCACGATCACCGAATCTGCTCCCATCGACCGCGTCGAGCGCCTCGGCGACGTCATCGTCGCGGTGCGCAGTGGGGAGCGCCGCTTCACAGGTGACTCCTTCGTGGTGGCGGCCGGCGCCTGGGCCGGACGCGTCACCGCACTCTTTGGCACACCCCTGCCGATCCGCCCGGGCAAGGGCTACTCGATCGACATCACTCCCCCACCCATGCAGTTGCGCACGGCCATCAATCTGTCCGATGCCAAGATCGCGATGACGCCGTACGACGGTCGCATGCGCCTGTCGGGCACGATGGAGTTCGCCGGGCTCGACGAAGAAGTCAACGTCACGCGCGTGCAAGCCATCCTGCGCGGGCCCACGGGCTACTTCGACCATTGGCAGGCGCCGACGAGCGCACCCCAGGCCAAGGCAGGGATGCGCCCGATGACCCCCGATGGCATGCCGATCATCGGCCTGCTCCCCAGCACCGCTAACGCCTATGTTTCGAGCGGACACGGCATGCTCGGGGTCACGCTCGGGCCGGGCACCTCGCGCGCACTCGCGGACGTCATCCTCGGTCACGGCTATCCGCCGAGGCTGCTGCCCTTCAGCCCGACCCGATTCGCCCGGCGCGTCAAGCCAATGCCGGCCCTCACCCCCGCGGGAGCGCATTCATGAGCACGAACCTGCACGGCATCCTCGTCGCCCTCGTGACGCCCTTCACGGCCGACGGCAAGGCGATCGACGATGCCAACCTCAAGCACCAGGTCGAGCGCATGGTGGCCGCGGGCATCCACGGTCTGGTCCCGGCAGGCACGACGGGTGAGTTCACGACATTGACTCACGACGAGCGCAAGCACCTGGTCGAGGCCGTGATCGAGTATTCAGCGGGACGCAGCGCGGTCGTGCCATCAACCGGTGCGCTCTCCACTGACGAGACGATCGAGCTCAGCCGTCACGCGGAGAAGGCTGGCGCCAAGGGCGTCATGATCGTGCCGCCGTACTACGACCCGCTGCGCCTGCACGAGTTGCACGCGCACCTCTCTGCCGTGGGACACGCGATCAGCATCCCGATCATGTACTACAACGTGCCGGGTGCCACGGGCCTGCGCCTGACACCGCACGAGCTTGCAGGTCTCGGTGCCCTGCCCAACGTCCGCTACATCAAGGACACCAGCGGCGACTTCTCCTCCGTCACGACGATGCTCATGCACTTCAAGGACTCGATCACCACCTTCAACGGCTGGGACACCCTGACCTTCGGCGCCCTCGCCACCGGTGCCACGGGCTCGGTGTGGGGGATGGCCAATCTCCTGCCCGAGCAGGCGGTCAAGCTCTACGACGCGCTCGCGGTCAAGGGCGATCTAGCAGAGGGGCGCCGCTTGTGGCAGGGGCTCTGGCCGGTCAACGACCTCCTCGAGTCGCACAACTACGTAGCCGCGGTCAAGGGGGGCCTCGACGAGATCGGTGAGTCCGCTGGTCCCACGCGTCCACCGATCAAGCCCCTCGATCCTGCGGTCCGCACCGAGCTGGGTGCCCTCCTGCGGCATGCTCAGGGCCTGTGAGTCTGCGCTTCACTGCCATCGAGGCCCACGCCGAGGGTGAGCCCGGTCGCGTCATTGTCGACGTCGACCACCTTGTGCCCGGGGATTCAATCGAAGAACGCTTCACCTACGCCGCGCGCGAGCTTCATGGTCTGCGACGTCTCGTGCTTCACGAGCCCCGTGGATATCCAGGGTTGTGCGCGGTGCTCGCGCTCACGCCCTCGGATCCTCGGGCCGATGTGGCGATCATCGTCATGGAGCAGGGCGCGTTCACTCCCATGTCGGGCAGCAACACGATCTGCACGGTGACCGCTCTGCTCGAGACCGGACGCATCCCCATGGTCGAGCCGGTGACGACCGTGACCCTGGAGACCGCCGTGGGCCTCGTGAGCGTGGAAGCGCGATGCGAGGCGGGCAAGGTGATCGGCGTGACCATTAAGAATGTCCCGGCGTTCGCGTTGCATCTCGGGGTGCCACTGGAGATCCCCGTCGATCCGCGCGTGGAGCCGGGCACCGAGTGGGGTCAGACGCGCACCGTGCCGGTCGACGTCGCGTTTGGCGGGCAGTTCTTCGTGCTCGCGCGCGCAGAGGACCTCGGCGTAGGTCTTGAGCCCACCGACGTACCGCGCTTGATGTCGGTGGGTGCGCGGCTCAAGCTGGCCGTCAATCGGCAGTACCCGGTCGTGCACCCACTCAATCCCAGCATCGACTCGATCAACCTCGTGATGATCAACGGAGGATCCCCGCGCCCCGGCGTCGACGGAAGCAACGCGATGCTCATGGCAACCGACCAGCTCTGCGACGATCCTTCGACGTGGACAGGGGCCCTTGATCGCTCGCCGTGCGGCACGGGCACCTGCGCGCGGATGGCCTGCATGCACGCTCGCGGTGAACTCGGAATCGATCAGCCCTACGTGCACATGGGCATGCTCGGCACCACCTTCACGGGCATGCTCGTCGGCGAAACAACCGTAGGGGAGTACTCCGCCGTCCTGCCGACCATCACGGGCCGAGGCTGGGTGACGGGGCTGTCCGAGTGGGTGCTCGATGACAGCGATCCCTTCCCTGAGGGCTACACGATCGGCGACATCTGGCCGGCG
>JBMOIL010000213.1:0-3362 GCA_049317345.1 Candidatus Nanopelagicales bacterium | reverse complement strand
TCGCGGGTCTGCCCGCAGCCCAGACCGGGTGACTCGACACCGGTCTGCACCTCGAAGTACTCCTCACCCGTGCCATCCGGGCGGATGCGCGCGTGATTGACCTCGTTGGACGTGTAGCGGTCGAAGAACTCGCTCTTCGGGCCGGTGGACGTCTTGCCTGTCCACGACTCGAAGGGGACGTAGGAGATTCCGTCGACATCCCAATCGGGGTTCGACTTCTCTTCCGGATCCTCAACGCCGCTCGTGGTCAGCTGGCGTGAGTTGGTGTTTTGACCACCATTCCAGGCACGCTGACCGCCGTACTGGCACTTCTCCCGGGGCGGGCCGTCTTCGGCGGTGCCTCCCCAGCACTGCATGATCTGCAGGTAGTTGATGCCGAGGTTGCCGAATTCGGGCTTCGTGGGTTGGCCACCAGTCCAGGAGATCCGGACGACCTGATTGACGAGGTCCTGGGTCTGGCTCACAGTGACTTTGAGGTCCGCGAATTCGCCCTTGCCCGACTTGGTGACGGCACTGTCGGTGTTGCGCACGTGGACAGTTCCGTCACGACCGACGTCGGCTGCCCCCGCAATCGGCGCCATTCCGATGAAGACACCGGACGCGACCATGGCCAGACCCGCGGCTGACGCGAGCGACTTGCGGATCATGCGCCACCGCCGGAGCGACGAGCCGCCATGTAGCGGGCGACGAGCGGCGGGGCGAAGAGCAGCGCCAGGACCACAATGAAGGTCGCGAGGAGCAGACCGGTGTAGGGACCCCAGCCCGAGCTTGCCTCGGTCGACACCGGGATGCCTGCGACGTAGGCGCCTCCCGTGACGGCGCCACCCGCCGCGGCTGCAGGATCGACGATGACCTCACCGGTCGTGGGGTCGACGACGGGATCCGCCGCGATGACCTGGCCGGTCTCGGGATCCACGACCACCGCTGCGCCACCCCCGTCGACGGTCACGTCCGTGACGGCCCCACCGGTGGTGCCGCCCCCCGACGCGCCTCCCCCTGAGCTTGTGCCACCCGACGTGGTGCCGCCCGTCGTGCCGTCGGTCGTGCCCCCACCCGATCCGCCGCCGGAGCCTCCACCTGAGCCACCCGAACCGCCACCGGAACCACCGGCCGCCGCGCCACCCTCCGCGGCCGTACCACATTGGGTCGGACCCTGGGCATCACACGCAGGAGGCTGGGGCGCGGTCTTGGCGAGGGTGTTCGTGCCATCCGCGGAGAAGGTCGGGTTCTTGCAGTTGGCGAGGTTGATGTTCTCAATCACCGCACCAGGGATGCGCTTGATCTGGTCAAAACCAGCCTTAACGAGGTTGAGCGGCAGCGGCGAGTAGCCCAGGGCATCGGCCTGCTGCTGACCCTGGCAGAGGAAGTAGTTCGCGAAGTCCGCGAGGGTGTTGCCCTTCTCGTTGCTGAAGCCATTGTCCAGGGTTGTCGGGATAACCATGTAGCTGTAAGAGGACAGTGGGTAGGAGCGCTTGTCGGCACTGGCGAAGACCCCGCTGAGGTTGGCCGTGAGATCTGGGTTCACCCGGGCGCCGAGCAGCCCCACCGCGACGGCCTCAGCCGTGGGCAGGACGTAATAGCCCGCCTTGTTGAGCACCTTCGCAGCAGGGAAGCCAGCAGACTTCGCGTAGGAGTACTCGACGTAGGTGATGGCCCCGACGCTCTGGTCCTGCTTGACATAACCGGAGACACCGAGCGAACCACTCTGGGCCACGAAGCCCGTGCTGCTCGGGAAGTTCGACGTGAACCCGCAGGGGGTCCCTCGACCGACCTTCTGACAGTAGGCATTCCAGATGTCGGGGTACATCGCTGCGAGCCATGTGGTGAACTGCGCCGACGTGCCGGAGCCGTCCGAGCGGACAACCGGGACGACCTTGATGGGTGGCAGTGTCAGACCCGGATTGTCGGCCTTGATCGCGGCGTCATCCCACTTGGTGATGACGCCGGTGAAGATCTTGGCGATGGTTTCCCCGGAGAGGCGCAACTGCGTGACGCGGTTGGGCCCGATCTTGAGGTTGTACATGAAGGCCGTGCCGCCCGCGAC
Source organism: Candidatus Nanopelagicales bacterium (assembly GCA_049317345.1). Classification (GTDB taxonomy): domain Bacteria; phylum Actinomycetota; class Actinomycetes; order S36-B12; family S36-B12; genus Mxb001. The sequence goes on along the minus strand of JBMOIL010000213.1, from coordinate 1,318 downwards.
GATCGGCATGTAGGCGAAGGGCCGGGTCGGCAACGGGTCTACGACGTTGCCATCCTTGAGGCCGTAAGGGATCTCGGACACCGCGAAGTCAACGGTCCCGTTGCGGAACTGGTTGCGGCCATCAGAGGAGCCTGATGCCTGGTAGTCGATTCGCATGCCGTACTGGTTGACGTTGCGGCGCCACTGGTCCATGGCGTTGGCGCTCCAGGTCGAGCCGGAGCCCGAGACCGGGACGTAACTGGCCGCAGACGCCGGGACGATAGGGGCAATAAGGACAGCAGCGAGTGCAAGGACGGCGACGCTGAGGACGCGCTTCATGAGGAGTCTCCGAAGTCGGGGGATCGAGGGCTAGACGAAGGTCCCGCGGCAGCCTCCAGGGATGCCACTCGAGACGACTCCCTCTTGGTGAATCTTTGGGAATCCTCACGTGAACGCTTCGCCCGGCGCTTTTGCTGGGACTTCGACAGGTTACCCGGCCCTCGGCCGCCGATGATTCGAGCGATGATGAAGAGGATCAGCACGAGGAACATCAGGACGGCCGCCGTGCCGAAGCCGCGGGCGATCATCGTGGGCTCGGGGGACTTGACGAACTCGAATGTGGCCAAGGGCAGCGAGACCATCGGACCGGTCGTCGGATTGAGATTCAGGGCCGCAGTGAAGCCCGCCGTCAGCAGAACGGGCGACGTCTCACCCACACCGCGCGCGGTGCCCAGGATGATCGCGGTCATCAGCCCGGAGCGGGCCGTCGGAAGCGTGACGTGCCAGACCGTGCGCCACTGACCGGCGCCCAGGGCGTAGGCAGCCTCCTTGAGGTTGCCCGGCACGAGCCGGAGCACGACATCGGATGCGCGGATGATGATGGGAAGCATCATCACGCTGATCGCCAGCGCTGCAGCGAGCCCTGACTTGTCGAAGCCGAGAATGAGAATCAGCGAGGCGTAGATGAAGAGGCCGGCGACGATCGAGGGCAGCGCCGTCATCGCTTCCGAGATGGTGCGCACGAAGCGAGCGAAGGGTCCCGGCATCTCGTTCATGTAGACGGCACAGGCGACCCCAAGGGGAATCACGATCGACAAGGCGATGGCAATCATGATGAGCGTGCCGAAAATGGCGTGGAGGATGCCGCCAGCGGTCAGCGGATCAAGGGGACCAGCGTTCTGCATGTCCTGGGTGAAGAAGTTGATGTTGGTGAGCGCTTCCCAGCCACGGATCACCGTGAACGTGACGACGAAGACCAGCGCCATCAGCAGGATGAATGCCAGGCTTTGGATCATCACGGCGGCGAGGCGGTCCTTGACGGCCGAGAAGTCCTCGTCCA
>JBMOIL010000212.1:0-3390 GCA_049317345.1 Candidatus Nanopelagicales bacterium | reverse complement strand
TCGGCACCCTGCGCCGCGACCCCTTCGCCATGCTGCCCTTCTGCGGCTACAACATGGCGGACTACTGGGCGCACTGGCTCAAGATCGGTCAGTTCACCTCGCCGGAGAAACTGCCGAAGATCTATCAGGTCAACTGGTTCCGCAAGGACAAGGACGGCAACTTCATCTGGCCGGGCTTCGGTGACAACTCGCGCGTGCTGGAGTGGATTGTGCGCCGTGTCGAGGGTAAGGCCGACGCTGTCGACACGTCTGTGGGCCGGATCCCCGCGGAGGGTGAACTCAACCTCGACGGGCTCGATATCCCGGCTGCGCAGATGGACGAGCTCTTCGCGGTCCACGCGCAGTCGTGGCTGTCCGAGGCGGACCTCACGCAGGAGTACTACGAGCAGTTCGGTGACCGGGTGCCCTCGGCGCTGTACGACCAGCTCGATGCCCTGCGCTACCGCCTCCAGCAGGCCTAGCTCGCCGCCGTCTCGTCAGGTGAGGGTGGCGACGAGCAGCGCCTTGATGGTGTGCATCCTGTTCTCCGCCTGATCAAAGACGATGCTCGCGGGCGACTCGAATACCTCGTCGGTCACCTCTACGCCGCCACGCAGGCCGAACTCCTCCGCGACCGTGCGGCCCACGGCTGTCTTCTCGTCGTGGAACGCCGGCAGGCAGTGCATGAAGCGGGCGTCCGCCCGGCCGGTGAGAGCCATGACGGATGAGTCCACGCGGTAGGGCTTGAGCAGGGCCACGCGCTCGGCCCAGACCTCGGCGGGCTCGCCCATGGACACCCACACATCGGTGTGCATGAACTGCGCCCCGGGCACGCCCTCGGCGGGATCCTCGGTGAGCAGCAGGCGAGCGCCGGTGCGCTCCGCGCGCTCCTCGGCCGCACGGCGTACCTCGAGTGATGGCCACAGCGCCTCGGGCGCCACGATGCGCACATCCGCGCCAAGCATCGCTCCGCTCACGAGCAGGGAGTTGCCCATGTTGTAGCGGGCATCGCCGAGGTAGGCGTAGCTGAGGGAGCCATCAGGGGAGTACTCACGCATGGTGAGCATGTCGGCCAGCATCTGCGTGGGGTGCCACTCATCGGTCAGGCCGTTGTAGACGGGCACGTCCGCGTGGAGGGCGAGTTCATCGACAGTCGCCTGTGCGTCACCGCGGTATTCGATGGCGTCGAACATGCGGGAGAGCACGCGCGCGGTGTCGGCCATCGACTCCTTGTGGCCGATCTGGGAGGTCTGCGAGTCCAGGACCGTCACCTGGGCACCCTGCTGGTACGCCGCGACCTCGAAAGCCACTCGCGTGCGGGTCGAGGTCTTGCCGAAGATGAGGGCGATGACCTTGTCGTTGAGGCGCTTCACCTCTCGGCCTGCGCGGCGCTGCTCCTTGAGTTCAGCCGCGAAGCGGATGAGCCCGTCGAACTCCGCGTCGGAGAGGTCGAGCTCCCTGAGCAGGTCGCGTCCGGTGAGGTTCACCGGACGAGGCTAGCGGGAAGGGTCGGGCCGACCCGGGTCAGGCGGAGATGGAGACGAGGGGGCGAATGGCGGCGTCGATCTCGGTAGCGGCCATGCGTGCGCCCTCACCGCGTGCGCGGGGGTACTCGGCGAGGTCGATGCGAGCGTAGATCGCCTCGCGGTCTTCCTCGGTCAGGCCACCCCACACGCCGTACGGCTCACGGGCCCGGACGGCGTAGTCGGCGCACTCGATGCGCACGGGGCAACTAGCGCAAACCGCCTTGGCGGCGAGATCGCGCGAACGGCGGGCGGACCCGCGCTCGTTCTGCGGATGGAAGAACAGGGTGGGGTCAGCAGAGCGGCATGAGCCATGCTCCTGCCAATCCCAAATGGCATCGACGGGGACCTGGGCGAGTGGCTGCTGAGGCATATCTCCAGGGTAGAAGCGATGCGCGTCAGGACCCCTCGGCCAAGTCGACCGACCTGGGTCATCCGTTCGGCTGATTCCCCTCGTGAACTTCGAGCGGAAAGCCTCGAAAGACGACCTGATCCGCTCGAAGTCCGGGGCTACTCGGCAGACGCGTCGGCCTTCTCCTCGGCGATCGACGCGCGGACGTCCTCCATGTCGACGTCGCGTATGGATTGGATCAGCTGCTCGAGGCCCTGCTCGGGGAGGGCGCCCGCCTGGGAGTAGAGGACGACGCCGTCGCGGATCGCCATGAGCGTGGGGATCGAGGAGATCTGGAAGACCTGAGCCAAGCCGGGCTCAGCCTCGGTGTCGACCTTGGCGAAGACGATGTCGGCGTGTGCGTCGCTCACCTTCTCGAAGACAGGGGCGAACTGACGGCACGGCCCGCACCACGCGGCCCAGAAGTCGATGAGGACGATAGGGCTGCCCTGGACTGTGGGGGCGAACGTCTCTTCGGTGAGTGCAACGGTCGACATACCCCCCAGGGTATCATGCACGACGTCACCACGCGCCACGATGGCCCTGTGCTCGAGACCCCCACGATCGGTCGTCCCGCGGATCCGCCTGAGGCCGGACTGCTCCTCGTCGCCTCGCCCAATCTCGAGGAGCCCTTCCATCAGGCAGTGATCCTCCTCATCGAGCATGACGAGTCCGGCACCCTCGGCGTCGTACTCAACCAGCCCACGACACTCGATGTCGCATCCGTGCTGCCCGGGTGGCGCGACCATCCCACCGGGACACCGCACCTCTTCCAGGGTGGCCCGGTTGCCCTCGACAGTGCATTGGGCCTGGCGGCGCTGGACTCGCTTGTGCGCGATCCTGAGGAGCCGGAAGGTTTCCGTCGGGTGGTCGGCGCACTCGGAATCATCGATCTCGACGTCCCGGCCGACACCCTCGTGCCGCACCTGCAGGCGCTACGCATCTATGCCGGGTACGCCGGATGGTCGCCCGGTCAACTCGACGACGAGCTCGACCGCGGATCGTGGGCCGTGGTCGCGCCCGGCGACCTCGTGTCGGATGCCTTCCTCGCCGACCCGGAGCAGTTGTGGGCGGCGGTCCTGCGTCGCGCGGGCGGCACGCTGGCCTGGTGGCCCGGGCACCCCGGCGACCCCGAGCTGAACTAGCCCGGCCAGCCCTAGACTGCCGGCATGAGCACGCCCCTGGACTCGCCCTCACTGGAGGGCACGACCCTCACCGAGGAGCGCCTCGCCGCCACTGACGACGGCGATCACGAGCGCTTCGCGCACTACGTCCAGAAGGACAGGATCGTCGAGAGTGCGGTGACCGGCAAGCCCGTGCGCGCCCTGTGCGGCAAGAAGTGGGTGCCGGGGCGCGACCCGTCGAAGTTCCCCGTCTGCCCTGAGTGCGAGGCGATCTTCTCCGGCATGAAGCCTGGGAAGCGCAACGAGTCGGACGGCGACTCCTGAGTCTTTTCGCGCCGCAGTACCGCGCCGTGACGATCGGCGTTGTCGCGGC
>JBMOIL010000211.1:0-3405 GCA_049317345.1 Candidatus Nanopelagicales bacterium | reverse complement strand
GCTAGGCTGGCCTGACGTTCGTCACGGGGACTCCGGTCCCCCGAGGGAGGAGTGCCATGAGCCCGCTCGCCACCGCCGTCTGGGCCTCGGCCGAGGGCGCCGAGGGTGGTCTTGTCTCCCCCTACGTCTTCGGGGGCGTGGCGCTCGCAATCCTCGTGGGCTTGCTCATCGTGACCATGCTCATCAACGTCGACCGCTGACGCCCGGCTCCTCAGGAGTGACATGCGCATCGGGGTGATGGGCGGCACCTTCGACCCGATCCATATCGGTCACCTCGTCGCGGCGTCCGAAGTCGCGCACCGCTTCGCCCTCGATCGAGTCGTCTTCGTTCCCACCGGGCAGCCCTGGCAGAAGTCCGATCGTCGCGTCTCCTCCCCAGAGGATCGCTACCTCATGACCGTCATCGCCACCGCTGCGGATGAGCGCTTCAGTGTTTCGCGCGTGGACGTGGACCGTACCGGTCCGACGTACACCGTCGACACCCTTCGCGACATGCGGGCAGAGTTAGGGGAGGAGCATGACTACTCCTTCATCACCGGCGCCGACGCGCTCGGCGACATCCTGTCGTGGCGCGAGCCGGAGGAGGTCTTGCGCCTGGCACGCCTCGTGGGCGTCACGCGCCCCGGGCACGTGCTCGCCGATCCTGGGCTTGCCCCCGGCCGCGTGACGCTGCTGGAGATCCCGGCGCTGGCCATCTCGTCGAGCGATATCCGTGCCCGCGTCTCGCAAGGCGACCCCATCCGCTATCTCGTCACGCCCGGTGTCGAGGCCTACATCGCCAAGGTGGGGTTGTACGCCGAATGAGCGTGGCCTGGCGAGTCACCCTCGTCGCCGTCGGGGCCTTGGTGATCGTCCTCGGCCTGGGCTTCGTTGCTCTTGTCCGCTCGGAGGGCCTGCCCACTCCGGCGCCGACTCCGACCGACCTGCAGGTGGAGGAGACCCTGTTCCTGCAGGTCCTCGACGCCGACGGCTACGCCAGGGGCAACGTGGTGATCGGCATCGAGCCGCCGGCGACCGACCCCCTCACCGTCTTCCTTGCCGTCCCCGCAAGCCTCCTCGTCGCACAAGGCGACGACAGCGTGACGCTTGGAGCGACCCCCCAAGCGGCAGACACTCTCGCCGGGGTCACGGCCATCGAAGACAGCCTGGGCTTGCGCGTGGACGCCGGTCTCGCACTGGATCGGCTCGCGTTTGCCGGGCTCGTCGATGCCGTCGATGGTGTGTGGGTCGAGTTGACGCGCCCCATCCTCCTGCCCGCCATCGGCGACGAGACTCGCTTGCGCGTGCTCGGCCCGGGCTGGGTCAAAATGGACGGCATCGCAGCGGCCGACTACGCCGTGCTCCGCATCCCGGGCGAGAGTGAGACGGATCGCATCGTTCGCTTCCTGGGCGTGCTCCAGGACACCATCGAGCGGATGCCGCGCACGAATGATCAGATGCGTCAACTGCTTACCAGCCTTGGTTCCCTGGCCCAGTCGACGGTCCCCACTGAGGAACTCGTGCCCTTCCTCAGATCGGTGCGCTCCGATGTCGACTTCGGCGACGTGCGCACGGAAGTCCTGCCGGTGGAGGTCATCCGTGGCGGTGCGCGACCGGCTGCCGTCGCCGCTCCGGATGCGGACGCCCTTGTGCAGGCCCTTTTCCCCGATGCCCGCGTGAGTGCTGATGGCGCCGAGATGACAGGCTGATGGCCTTCCGACGAGTGAGGACGTGACGACAGTGCCCGCCACCCCCGAGGCCATCGCGATGGCCCAGGCCGCTGCCGAAGCTGCCGCTGACAAGCTCGCCACCGACATCGTGGCGATCGACGTGAGCCAGTACCTCGTCATCACCGACGTCTTCCTGCTGTGCACGGCCGCCAACGACCGCCAGGTGCGCGCGGTGGTCGACGCGATCGAGGAGCGCCTTGCCCAAGAGGGTGAGAAGCCCATTCGCAGAGAAGGTGAGAAGGAGAGTCGCTGGGTCCTGCTCGACTACGGCGACATCGTCATCCATGTCCAGATCGCCGAGGAGCGCATCCACTACGCGCTGGAGCGACTTTGGAAGGACTGCCCGTCCATCCCGCTCGACGTCGACACTTCGCGCTGATGCGGCGCATCGCGATCTGGCGCCACGGACGCACGTCGTGGAACGCCGAGCAGCGCTTCCAAGGCCAGACCGACATCGAACTCGATGAGATCGGTGTCGCTCAGGCGCGGCGAGCGGCGGCCATGCTCGCGAGCCTGCCGCCATCGGCGATCATCTGCTCCGACTTGATGCGCACGCAGCAGACCGCTGAGCCGCTCGTCGAGCTCACGGGGATCGAGCCGCTGCTCGATCCGGGCCTGCGTGAGACCTTCGCGGGGGAGTGGGAGGGCAAGACGCGCCCGGTCCTGCTGCAGGAGTACGGCGACGAGCTGCATCGCTGGTCGGCAGACCCGCACATGCGTGCCGGAGTGGTGGGAGAGACGCGACTCGAGGTCGCCGATCGCATGGTGGACGCGGTCGACCGCGGGCTGGCCCGAATCGGGGATGACGGCGTACTCGTCGTGGTGACCCACGGCGGTGCTGCGCGTGCGGGCATCGGTCGATTGCTGGAGCTGCCGCCCGAGCACTGGGCCGCACTCGGCGTACTCACTAACTGCTCGTGGAGCGTGCTGCTCGAGAACTCCCCGCCGGGCCCCGCATGGCGTCTCCAGGAGTACAACGCGGGCTCCCTGCCCGAGCCGGTTCCGGTGGACGGGGTCTGGCCCGCGGACGACGAGTAACCGCCGGGCCCACGCGTCAGCGCAGGCGGCGCGGGTGGGTATGCTTACTGGGCCCTCAGGGGCGGCGGGGCTGTAGCGCAGTTGGTAGCGCACCTCCATGGCATGGAGGGGGTCAGGGGTTCGAATCCCCTCAGCTCCACGCACGGCGCATCCGACAGGGTGCGCCGTCTGCATGTCCGGGCTGACATCCTGTGCCGGTGCCACATCTGCTCGTCCTCGCCGACTCGCTCGCCTTCCACGGGCCCGAGCGCGCGGAGCGCCCCAGCGATCCGCGCCTCTATCCGCAGATCGCCGGGCGGGCGCTGGGCATGCAGGTCGATCTCGCTTCTCGCCAGGGCTGGACTGCGCGCGATGCGTGGTGGGTGCTGACGAAGGATCCGGTCGTGTGGGGGGAGTACCTCTCGCGAGCCGATGCACTCCTCATCGGTGTCGGCGGCATGGATCAACTACCGACCCCTGTGCCTACCTGGCTGCGCGAGTCGATCCCGTATATCCGCCAGGGTCGGGTACGGCGTACTGCCCGAGGGGCGCTGCTCAAGGTGACGCCGCCCATGGTGCGCGCGGTGGGCGGTCCCTTTCGGACGCTGCCGCAGGCGGCGACCGACCGCTATCTCACGCGCATCGTCGAGGGGGTGCGCATGATGCGGCCGGGACTGCC
>JBMOIL010000210.1:0-3445 GCA_049317345.1 Candidatus Nanopelagicales bacterium | reverse complement strand
ACGGCGAGTGCGACGCGTGCGGAGCAGCCATCCCCGAGGGGCGCCTAGAGATCCACCCGTGGGCGGTCCTCTGCGTGCCCTGCGCCAGTACGTGAGGCTTGCGGTGCCCATTGACCCGGTGTATGCCCTTACCTAGGCTTGGGGCCACCGCGGGTGCCACGTCGACCCCAAGCCTAGGAGCCCCTCATGCGTCGTGCCCGCATCCTGGTCCCTGCGGTAAGCCTCGGTCTGCTGGCCGGCAGCCTGATCGTCGCCCCGGTCCAGGCCGCAGCGCCCCAGCCGAGCCTTGACGCGACGGCCTTCACGCCCACGCTGACCTATGTCACGTGTCCGGTCGGCGAGACGCTGCCTCCGCGCACCCGGTGCGCGACCTTGACCGTGCCACTGGACTGGCAGACACCCGATGACGGCAAGACCATTGAGATCGCGGTGCGCGTGACCCGCTCGAAGCAGCGCGACGGGGGCCTGACCTTCAACCCCGGCGGACCGGGCCTGTCAGGGATCAACGCGGCGTCGCGCGTCTACTCCAGGCTCCCCGCACAGGTGCGTGACCGCTTCGACTTCGTCGCCTGGGATCCGCGTGGCGTGGGGCTCAGTGGACCTGCCCTCACCGACTGCTCACCTGCCAAACGCGCAGATCTGCCTGCCACGGGCCCGGTTGATTGGCAGGCCTACTGGGAAGCACAACTCGCTGCGACGGCGGCGGCAAGTGCGGCATGTTTGGCGGCCAACCCGGATACGGCGCCGAATCTGGGAACCTGGCAGGTCGTGCGCGACCTGGAGGCGATGCGCATCGCACTGGGATATGCGCAGTGGAACTACTGGGGTATGAGCTACGGCACGACTATTGGCCATGCCTATGCGCGTACCTTTCCCGCCAGCCTGCGCGCGCTCATCATGGACGGCAGTTCCATGGCCGGGGAGACTCTGTACCGATTGGGAACGACACTCCCGGCTGGACTCGAGGTGACCAAGCAGGTCTATGCCTCGCTCACTGGCAGGTCCCAGGCACACAAGATCGATGCCATCCTCGACTTCCTCGACGACACCGTGATCAACGGCGAACTGAACCGTTGGAAATTCGCTGAAGACCTGACGTACCTCGTCAAGGCGCAGGCCAGGTATCCGGAAGTGCGCTTGTGGATCAATGGTCTTTACGATTACGTCGTTGCCGAGACGCCCGACCAGCGGGCCCGAGCGATGCTCGCGGCCAAGGCTGGCAAGAAGGTTTTGCCACGGGTGAATGTTCCTGCAGTCACTCAGACTTTCATTGACTGCGCCGATCTGCATGAACGGCCCACCGTCGACCAAATCGTGGCCGCATCAATCGCTATTGAACGTCAATACGGCACGACGGCACCGATGTTCGTGAGCAATGCTGCAGCATGCGCCGGTCTGCCTAATGACATGTCTCCCGCGCCCTCCACGGGCACCGGCACCATCAGCTTGGCGAATCCGCCCGTGTTCGTGTTGACCACTGGTGACCCGAACACGCCCTGGGTCTGGGGCCGCTCCATGGCCAACACTTTCGCCGGGTCCCGGACCATCTCCTACGCCAGCACCCAGCACGTGACCTACATGCTGACACCCTCCGCGTGCGTTAATGACAGGGTGACGCGATATCTGCTCACACTGCAACTCCCGCGAGCAGACATCTCATGCGCCTTCACGCCCAGCCCGCCACCGCCGCCGCAGTAGTCGCGTCAGCCCCCGAGTTCTGCAGCGAGGCGCATCCACTCGTCCTCGAGGCCGGCTTTGCGTCGCTCGGAGTCCTGCAGTGCGCGGTTCAGATCCGCCAGCGTGGCGTGATCCGTCGCCGCACTCGCCATCTGCCCGTGCAGGTCCCGCTCGGCTTCGTCGAGCTTGGCGATGGCGCGCTCGATTCGTGACATCTCCTTCTCCATGGCCCGGCGATCCTGGCGCGCCTGCTTAGCGTCGGTCTTCGGAACCGCTGCCGCGGGAGCCGCAGACTGCCTGGCCGCGGGACGCGTGCGCACACGCTTGAGGTACTCCTCCACACCTCCCGTGAGGTGGGCGAGTCGGTCATCTCCCATCAGGGCGTAGAAGTCGTCGCACACGCGCTCCAGGAAGTAGCGATCGTGTGAGATGACGATGAGCGTGCCGGCGAAGCCGTCGAGCAGGTCTTCCAGAGCCGTGAGCGTCTCGACGTCGAAGTCGTTGGTCGGCTCGTCGAGCACGAGCACATTGGGCCCGCTCATCAGCAGTCTCGTGAGCTGCAGGCGCCGCCGTTCCCCGCCCGAGAGGTCACCCACGGGGGTCCACTGACCATCAGAGCCGAAGCCAAGGCGCTCGCACAACTGGCTCGCGGTGAGCTCACGATCCTTGCCCAGGTCGACGCGGGCGGCCACGCGCTCGACCGCCTCGAGCACGCGCCATGACGGATCGAGCTCCTCGAGATGCTGTGAGAGGTAGGCGGGCTTCACCGTCACGCCCGTCGTGACCGAGCCCGCAGCAGGGGGGATCTCCCCGAGCATCGTGCGGATGAGGGAGGTCTTGCCCGTGCCGTTGGAGCCCAGGATCCCCACGCGCTGCCCCGGGCCGACATCCCAGGTGAGGTGGTCAACGAGTGTGCGATCCCCCACCGCAACGGTCACGTCGTGGAACTCATAGACCGTCTTGCCCAGTCTCGCGTTGGCGAAGGCCAGGAGTTGTACGTCGTCCCGCGGCGCAGGCTCGCCCTTGATGAGCTCATTGGCAGCATCGATGCGGAACTTCGGCTTTGACGTGCGCGCTGGAGCGCCGCGACGAAGCCACGCGAGTTCCTTGCGCAGGAGGTTCTGCCGGCGTGACTCCGAGGCCGCCGCCTGGCGACTGCGTTCCGCTTTGCTCAGCACGAACGCGGAGTAGCCACCGTCGTACTCCTCGACTCCCCCGTCGACCACCTCCCACGTGCGATCGCACAGCGCATCGAGGAACCACCGGTCGTGGGTGACGATGACGACCGACAGCCGCGGCCGCGAGGCAAGGTGGTCTGCCAGCCACGCCACCACCTCGACGTCGAGGTGATTGGTCGGCTCGTCCAGCAGGAGCAGGTCGAGGTCGGCGATGAGCGCCCGGGCGAGCTGCACGCGCCTGCGCTCACCGCCCGACATGGTCCCCAGCCGCCGCGCGAGCAGATCCTCGTCGAATCCACCGAGGAGGCCGTCGAGGACCTCGCGGATGGCCGGGTCGCTCGCCCACTGGTGCACATCCTGATCGGGCACGACGTACTCGGCCACGGTCATCTGCGGGTCAAAGCCCTCCGCCTGCGAGACGGCACCGACGTGCACCCCCGAGTTGACCGTGACCCGCCCGGAGTCGGGGGACACGAGGCCGGCCATGAGTGCAAGCAGCGTGCTCTTGCCCGCGCCATTGCGCCCGACGACGGCGATGCGCTCGCCCTCGCCCACGCCGAGCGATACGTCGCTCAGGAGCGACCGCTCAC
>JBMOIL010000209.1:0-3458 GCA_049317345.1 Candidatus Nanopelagicales bacterium | reverse complement strand
AGTGCTGTGCATCTCGCCGTGATCGATGACTATCGGGATGCCCCATGACGAAGCGGGTATCGGATGAAGGCAGCATCCTCGTGCTCAGCCTGGGCTTCATCGTCATTTGCATCCTGGCGTTAGCGGTTGTGGTCGACGCATCCACGGTGTTTCTGGCGCGCCGCGCCCTCCAGTCGCAGGCCGATGCTGCTGCGCTTGCGGGCGCCCAGGCGATCGATGTCGATGCGTACTACGCCGGTGGCGCTGACGCCCGCATCCGGCTCGATCCCGCAGGCATTCGGAGGGCCGTCGAGCGGCATGTCCGTCGCGACCCCGGGGATGGTCGGCTCACCGGGGTGTCGCTGCGCAACGACATCGTCCTTGTCGCCATGGTCGACCGCGTCCGACCACCCTTCTCGGGCTGGCTCACCCCATCGGGTGCCTACGACCTCGCGGTCGAGGCTGGTGCGATCCTCAGCTATCGTCCGAGCCGCTGACGATCGCGCGACGAAGGAGCCCCATGGCCGAGATCATCGAATCCCCTGTGCGCATACCCGTGCCGGGTGGCAAGACCATCGATGAGTACGTCGGCCACGTCGCCTCGGGCGACGCTGCGGTCTCGATCGCGCACATGCGCGCACCCGCCGGATGGGATGAGCCCTTCCAGGCACCTGACTTCGATGAGTTCACCGTCGTCCTCGAGGGGGCCCTGCACATCGATACGCCGGAAGGCGAGATTCGCGTGACGGCAGGGCAGGCTGTCATCACCCGCGCGGGTGAGCGCATCCGCTATCGCACCCCTGAGGGTGCGGCGTACATCGCTGTCTGCCTGCCCGCCTTCACCCCGGAGACCGCCCACCGCGAGGAGGCGCAGTAGCCGAATCCGATCGTGCCAAGCGACCGCGCTGTTAGGGTCCCGCTAGGACGCTGTCTCATCAACGCTCGCCCTCGGAGGATCCATGGTTCTGGCCCGCGCCCTTCGCTCCACGGGAGTGGCACTCGCTGCCGCATCGCTCCTGGCCTTCGGTGCCACGGCGCCCGCGCAGGCTGCGGCTCCGGCTGCTCCCGCGGGACTGCGCGCCGTCCCCGAGGAGAACCCCATTGACCCGCGGCAGCCGCTCATCCGTCTGCGATGGACACCACCGAAGGACACCGCAGACATCACCGGCTACCGGGTGTACGTCGACGGGACGCTACTGGAGACCGTCCGGGTCAAGGCCTGTCCGCCGGTGGGCTCGCGTCCGCCCGTGGAGTGGTGCGCCAACGTGACCAACCTTGTCATCGGCCAGACCTACACCTTCGGCGTCAGTTCCCTGTCGAAGGCAGGCGAGTCCAAGAAGGTGACGGCTCAGCGCATGGCGGTCGTGGCGCCGAGTGAGCCGCTCAACGTCCAGGTCGTCCCTGACCAGCAGTCGCTGTACGTCTCATGGGATCCGCCTCTGGACACCGGAGGCGGCACCATCCGTTCGTATCGCGTGATCACTAACTCGGCACTGCCGGGACCACAATCACCATGCAAGCTCATTACGGCGACGTCGTGCAAGATCGAAGGCCTGCTCAATGGCTATCACTACGACGTGGCGGTCGAGGCGCGCAACTCCGCGGGCACCCTGCTCCCGAGCCCGGAGTCCCTGCCTGCCATCGGCATCCCCAATGCGCGGCCGAGCGGTCCCCGCGACTTCCGGGTTGTCTCTGCCGGCTCGACGACGGCAACGATCGCGTGGGAGACCCCTGAGCACGTGGGCAACGAGCCGATCCTCGGCTACACGATCTCGTTGTTCAACAACGAGGGCTACTGGTACCCCAATCAGCGCCCGGAGTATCCGCAGATCAGCGTGGGTGCAGACGTGCGCCGGTATCGCCTGACGGGCCTCAAGCCGGGCTTGCAGTACCAATTCGCCGTGCAGGCCTACACCCGGCTCTCCCCTGGTGCCATGACGGTCAACACCATGCACAATCCCCTGGGACTGCCCGGCAAGCCGTCACTGGTCGAGATCACCGGCGTGGGCAACACCACGGTGAATCTCACCTGGGAGGACGCTGATCCCAACGGCGGCATTGAGCCGTCGCATTACCGACTGATCGCCACACCCGTGAATGCCCCGGCGGGCGTCTTCGCCGAGGACATCACCTGCCCCGTCAAGGCGACTCAGGACGTCCCTGACTTCGAGTGCGCGGGGGAGTACCTGTGGATGCGCCTCGTCAACGGAGCGACGTACTCCTTCACTGTCGCTGCAAAGAATAAGTTCGGGTGGGGTCCGACCTCGAACTATCCGGCCTTCGCCACGCCAGAGGGCCCGCCGCCTCCGCCGCTGATCGATAAGGCAACGATCACATCGGGGTCGAGCATCACGCTTGAGTGGCTCCCGTCGATCACTGCGGGCGGCCCGGATGTCGGGGCGGTGACCTACACCGTCACTCTCGAAGGCACCCCCGTGTGCCGAGGTATTTCGACGACGACATGCGCCCTCACCGGACTGACGTCCGGCGACGACTACGCGGTCAAGGTGATGGCCATCAACGAGGTCTTTGGGGGCGATGACTTCAGCTCATCGACGTTGATCGTCAACACCAATCCGATTCAGGTGGGCACGCCGTGACGATGCGGAAGTGGACTGCCGCCCTTGCGGCGGCGGTCATCGGCGCGACCCTCGTTGTCGCTGCTCCGCCCGCGACGGCCAAGTCGCGGCCGACGCCGACACCCCAGGAGCAGGCAAAGGTCTTTGCGCGCATGCTCGTGCGGGCCGATGTGCCCAGGTCGCTCGTGGTCGATGCCGGCATCGAGTACACGATGAAGGATCACGAAGCCCAGCATCAGTCCCTGTGCGACAAGAACGGCAGGGATATCCAAGGCCGAGCGACCGATCTGCTCTACCAGGTCGAGTTGGGCGAGACCAATGCCATTCAGGATCCGGTCGCGATTGAGCAGAAGGTCTGGCCCTACGCGTCGACGCAGCAGGCACTTCGCGAGTGGCTCTACATCGTGGAGCAGGTGAAGTTCTGCACGGGTCGCTCTGACTGGGCGGGGGAAACAGGCAATCGCAACGTGCAGTACCTATCCAATGGGCGCACGCGTGAGACTGTGGACGGACGGACGGGGATCTGGATCTGGATCGATGCGCGCGGCAGCGTCCGCAATCCCGAGAGCGAGGATGGTGGCTACTACGTCCTCTACCTCGTGAAGGACGTCATCATGAGCCTCGAGTACGACTACCCGGACGCCAAGGGGCTACCCACTGCCGCCCGTCAGCAGGTGGACCTACTCGCCTGGCGCCTGGCCGAGCGCTGGCTGGCGACCTACTGAGTTGAGGGGCGACGGCACGACGTAGGCTTTCGCGACGTGGCCATCCCCGAGATCTCCGAGGCGCTTGCCTCACTCGAGCAGACGCTCGGCGGCATCGAGTTGGTGCTCGACGTCCCGGCCATGCGCGCTCGAGCGGCCGATCTCGAGGTCGAGGCGTCGGCCCCTGACCTCTGGG
>JBMOIL010000208.1:0-3508 GCA_049317345.1 Candidatus Nanopelagicales bacterium | reverse complement strand
GGCGATCGCGCGGAGATGCCGGAGTTGGTGCCCAGTGCGATTGATGAGCGCTCGGACACAGCGTGGACGACGGACACCTACTACGCGGCCGACCTCGACGGAAAGGCCGGCACCGGCCTCCTGCTCGACCTGGGTGAATCGCTGCCGGTGAGCGCTGTGCGTCTCGAGCTCATGGGCTCGGGCTCCTCAGTCAAGGTCCTCATCGGTGCCGAGCCCTTCAAGAAGATCTCGAAGTGGCCGCAGCTTGCATCGGCGGAGGGAATCGGCACCGCGATCGACCTGCGCGCACCGCGTCCTGTCGTCGGTCGCTACGTCCTGGTGTGGTTCACCCAGTTGCCCCTGGTAGACGGCGTGTATCAGGGAGGAATCCGCGACGTCACCGTCCTCAGGTGATCGAGCCGTGAATGGCCCACGCACTAGGCTCCTCGCGTGAGTGAGCAGACCGATGCCGAGCTGCTCGCCGCACACTGCGCGGGTGATCCTGACGCATTCACGGAGATCGTGCGTCGACACCGCGACCGCCTCTGGGCCGTCGCCTTGCGCACGACCGGCAATCCCGAGGAAGCCAGCGACGCCCTGCAGGATGCGCTGATCTCCGCCTACCGGCGCGCCGACTCCTTCCGCGGTGATTCTGCGGTGACGACCTGGCTGCACCGCATCGTCGTCAATGCATCCCTCGATCGCCTACGCCGCCGGTCGGTGCGCACGTGGGTCCCCCTTCCCGATGAGTCAGTCGGTGAGAGTCCCGCAACCCTCATCGACGACTCGCGCCTGGCCGATCCACGTGCCGCGGTTGAGAGCAGTGAGACGGTCCGGGAGGTCCGCGACGCCCTCGACACGCTCCCCCCCGACCAGCGGGCCGCCATCGTGCTCGTCGATCTCGAGGGCTGGTCGGTCGACGAGGCCGCTCGAGCCCTGGACTGCCCCGTCGGCACCGTTAAGAGCCGGTGCTTCCGCGGTCGGGCCAAACTCGCCGAACGACTCGCCCACCTGCGGAACCCGGACGCTTCCGGGGCCGTCGTACACCCGGATAACGGGGCGGTCACGACGGACGGCGAAGGAGGTCCCCCATGAGCGAGAGCGATATCGGCGGCGACCTGCCTCCGCTGGACCCGGAGCTTCAGGCCTGGTTGTCTGCCGACACGCCGGGACCCATGCCCGACGGCGTGTGGGCCGATCTCCAGGCCCGTCTTGCAGCAGAGCCGGCCCTGGTCCCGCCCGGGGTTGTCGACCTCGCAACCGAACGCAGCCGCCGACGCCCGGGTAAGGCCCTGCCGCTCCTCGCTGGCGCTGCCGGGCTGGTCCTCGTGGGGGCCGTGGTGCTGCCCGCGATGCAGACATCGGCGCCCGCACCTGTCGCCGAGGGTGCCAGCAGTGCTCAGCCCGCACTCGCCGCAGCGCCCTCACCTCAGGTGAGCGACGGAGGCAGCGTCGCCGGCGCCCCTGGGTCGGCCGCTTCCGCACCCACCGCGATCGACCCGGCACCAGCTCCCCGGACGATGATCGCCACCGGCACGGACTACTCGGCGGAGGCGCTTCCGGCGCAGGTGACCGCATTGCTGTCGACCGCTGGGATGTCGGATAAGGCCGCCGTCAACGCGGTTCTCACCGCGTCTCCGCCCGTCACCTCCATGCCCGGTGATGGACTCGCCTCCAGCGTGGAGGCGCTCACCGACTGCCTCGGCCGACTCGGACTGCCGCCGGAATCGATGCCCCTCATGCTCGATCGCGCGACCGTCGAAGGACGCGAGGGCAGCGTCATCGTGACCGTCGGTGCCATGGATGCGGCCGGCCAACCCACCTCACTTCACGTCGTCGCCGTGGGCCAGGACTGCACGGACGAGGACGTCGCCGCTGCCCAGCACCTCGATCTGCCCCTTCCCTAGCCCGCCCTGCGGGGGAATACCCTCGGGGGTACCTTCGTTGGTGCCGCGTGAGCGTCTCGGCCCCCGGCCCGGCAGGATGGCGCCGATCACTACCTGGGAGCGTGTGAAGTGTCCGACGTCCGCGACGTCATCATCATTGGTTCAGGTCCGACCGGCTACACCGCCGCGATCTACACCGCGCGTGCGCAGTTGAATCCCCTGCTCTTCGAGGGAGCAGTCACTGCGGGAGGTGCGCTCATGAACACCACCGAGGTGGAGAACTTCCCCGGCTTCCGTGACGGCATCATGGGTCCCGCCCTCATGGAGGAGATGCGCGCCCAGGCGGTGCGCTTCGGCGCGGAGATGATCACGGACGACGTCGTCGACGTGCAGTTCGACGGTGACATCAAGACGGTGCGCGATGGCACCGGCCGGGAGTATCAGGCACGCGCGGTGATCCTGGCGATGGGCTCGGGATACCGAGAGCTCGACCTCCCCAACGAGAAGCGCCTATCGGGCCACGGCGTCTCATGGTGCGCGACCTGTGACGGATTCTTCTTCCGCGACCAGGACATTGCGGTCGTCGGCGGCGGCGACTCCGCGCTCGAGGAGGCGACCTTCCTCACGCGCTTCGCCAAGTCGGTGACACTCATCCATCGCCGCGACTCCCTGCGGGCCAGCAAGATCATGCAGGAGCGTGCCTTCAACGATCCCAAGCTCCACTTCGCGTGGAACTCCGAAGTGGTCGACATCCTGGGTGATGCCAAGGTGAGCGGCGTCGTCCTCAAGGACACGGTCACCGGCGAGACACGAGACCTGGCCGTCACCGGGCTCTTCATCGCCATCGGACACGACCCTCGCTCGGAACTCGTCAAGGGCAAGGTCGCCCTGGATGACAATGGCTACGTCCTCGTCGAAGCCCCCAGCACGCGCACCAACGTGACGGGTGTCTTCGCGGCCGGCGACCTCGTCGATCACATCTACCGCCAGGCCATCACGGCGGCGGGCACCGGCTGCTCGGCCGCGCTCGACGCCGAGCGCTACCTCGCCGCGCACGAATAGAAACACCGACCTTAGGCTGGATCAGCCCGCCCGATGGCGTTGCCATCCCGCCGGGCCCCCGGAAGGAGAACCATGGCTACCAAGATCGTGACTGACGCATCCTTTGACGCCGATGTCCTCAAGAGCGATATCCCCGTCATCGTTGACTTCTGGGCCGAGTGGTGCGGACCGTGCCGCATGGTCGCCCCGATCCTCGAGGAGATCTCGAGTGAGTACGACGGCAAGGTCGTCATCGCCAAGCTCAACGTCGACGAGAACCCCAAGACGGCCGCTTCCTACGGCATCACGTCGATCCCGACGATGAACGTCTACTCGGGTGGAGATGTCGTCAAGACGATCATCGGGGCCAAGCCGAAGGCCGCCCTGATCTCCGACCTGCAGCCGTTCCTCCAGTAGAGCTGAATGGCCGTCCTCCAACGCGGGGACACCGGTGTCGCGGTAGCTGATATTCGCGCGCGCCTGGTGCGCCTGCGGCTGATCGATCCCGACACCGAGTCATCGCTTGATGCCGCGGAGTACGACGACGCCGTCGAGCAGGCCGTGCGAGCGTTCCAGCAGCAGCGCGGCATCCCGGCGGACGG
>JBMOIL010000207.1:0-3512 GCA_049317345.1 Candidatus Nanopelagicales bacterium | reverse complement strand
CTCGAGGTCTACGACGTCCAGACTCCGGTGCCCGGGCTCTTCATCCACCGCGCCACCGTGGCGGCGGGGGAAGTGGTGGCCGGCGAGGAGATCGTGGGTCACGTCGACACCGAGAGGCGGCGCGCCATCTCGCGGGCCCACACGGCGACGCACCTGGTCCACCGTGCCTTCCGTGAGTACCTCGGCGAGACAGCAACCCAGATGGGTTCGGAGAACGCCCCAGGCCGGCTCCGGTTCGACTTCCCGAGCAACGGCCCCGTGGGCGACGTCGTGCTTCGCGATGTCGAGGCGCGCGTCAATGACGTCCTTGCCGCAGACCTCGAGGTCATGGCGCAGGTCATGACGATCGATGAGGCCCGCAATTTCGGGGCCATGGCCCTCTTCGGAGAGAAATACGGCAGCGAGGTGCGCGTCATCTCCGTGGGTGACTGGGCGCATGAGCTGTGCGGAGGTACTCACGCGCAGCGCTCGGGGCAGCTGGGTGTCGTGACCTTCCTCTCAGAGGGCTCCATCGGTGCCGGGGTGCGACGTGTGGAGGCCCTGGTCGGGGTGGACGCCTACCGCCATCTGGCCAGGGAACACGTCCTGGTGGACCAGCTCACCGAGATGGTCAAGGCTCGGCCCGAAGAGCTTCCCGATCGCATCGAATCGCTCATCGCACGTCTGAAGGAGGCGGAGCGGGAGGTGCAGCGCTACAAGAGCGCGCAGCTGACGAGCAACATCGAAGGCGTGATCGGCGAGGGCCGCGACCTCGGCCCCTTCCGCATCTGGACCTACCGCGCGCCGGATGGCACATCCGCCGGCGACCTCCGAGAACTCGCCCTACGCGGCCGCTCCTCGGCCCGTCCGGACATGGGCGTGGGCATGGTGGGAGCTTCGGTCGAGGACGGCCGCGTCGCGCTCGTGAGTGTCGTCAATGACCGCGCCCGTGAGCTGGGGCTCACTGCCAAGGCACTGCTCGATGCGGCACTCCCCGCGGTGGATGGCCGCGGCGGCGGCAAGGAGGACATCGCCCAGGGCGGCGGCACGCGAGTGGAGGGTCTCGATGATGCGTTCGCTGCCGTTCAGGCGGCTGTCGCCGCCATGGCAGGGGAGTCCTGACCTGGAGCGCGGCCCCCGTCTCGCGATCGACGTCGGCTCCGTGCGCGTGGGCGTGGCGCGCAGTGATCCCGACGGGATCCTCGCGGTCCCGGAGACGACGTTAGGGCGCGACGAGCACACATGCGCAAACATCGCTGCGCTGGCGCGCGAGTACGAAGCGGTCATCGTCTACGTCGGGCTGCCCCTCGGGCTCGATGGCTTGGTCGGAGCAGCGGGCGCCGCGGCCGAGGAGTTCGCTGCCGACCTGGCCCGGGGCCTGGAGGTCCCTGTGCATCTGGTGGATGAACGACTGTCGACGGTCTCCGCCCAACGATCCCTTCAAGAGGCGGGCCGCAGCACGCGGGAGTCGCGCGGCTATGTGGACCAGGCGGCAGCCGTGGTCATCCTCGAAGCTGCCCTCGCGCGCGAGCGCGCCGACGGGACTCGGGCCGGGCGAGCCGTTACCGTCTGAATGTTCGCACGCAGGCGCAGGGAGGTGGAAACGTGAGTCAGCTCGTTCCCTTCCTGACCCAAGATCCCCTCCCGCCCTCGCGGAATCGGCGCAGTCCCGTGCGCTGGACCGTCGCGGCTCTCGGGGTGATCGTGCTGATCCTCGCGGGGGTCTGGGCCGTGTCGACTGTGCGCGGCCTCGCACCGGAGGAGAGGGCTGCCGTCGCCGCGGGACAACCCGTCGATGTCGTCGTCGACAGTGGCGACTCGCTGAGCACCCTTGCCGCCACGCTCGCCGAGGCCGGCGTGGTCGCGTCGGCCGCGGGCTTTCTCGCGACGGCCGAGCTCGACGAGCGCGCATCCGGCATCGGACCCGGCGTCTACTCGCTTCAGACAGGCATGGACCCGGCGCAGGTCATCGAGGCGATGCTTGACCCGGCGACGCGCGCCGCACCGCTGGTGCTGCCCGAAGGCCTTCGGCTCGATGAGACCTTGCGCATCACGTCCGAGCGGACAGGCCTTCCCCTGGCCGAACTCGAGGCAGCGGTCGTGGATTCAGGGGATCTGGGACTTCCGGAGTGGTCGGCGGGGCGCGCCGAAGGATTCTTCTTCCCCGCGTCTTACGACGTGATCCCGGGGCGCACGGCCGCTGAGGTCCTAGGCGCCATGGTCGGGAGATTCGATATCGCCGCAGACGAAATCAGCCTGGAGAAGCGAGCGAAGCGCACGGGTCTCACGCCGTACGAGGTGCTCATCGTCGCAAGCCTTGTCGAGGCAGAGGCGGCACCGGAGGACTTCCGCAAGGTCGCGCGCGTCGTCTACAACCGCCTCGAGCAGGGCATGAAACTCCAGTTCGACTCGACCGTGAACTACGCGCTGCGACAGGACACCTTCTTCCTCACCGAAGACATGCTCACGACCTCGTCGCCGTACAACACCTTCGTCATTGATGGGCTTCCCCCGGGTCCGATCAACTCCCCGGGTCAGGAGGCTCTCGACGCCGCACTGAATCCCGCCAAGGGGGACTGGATCTATTTCGTGACGGTGGATCCCGAGACTCTCACGACGCGCTTCACCGCGGACTACGACCAGTTCCTCCAATGGAAGCAGAAGTTCCGCGACACCTATGCCGCGACGGCTGCTCCCCAGGCGCCCTGATCAGCCATGGCTCCTCGCCGCGCTGCCGTCCTCGGCTCGCCCATCTCTCACAGCCGCTCACCCCTGCTGCACCGTGCGGCGTACGCCGTCCTGGGTCTCGACTGGACGTATGAGGCTATTGACGTGACCACCGAAGCGCTGCCGGGATTCCTGGACGCCTGCGCATGGCCGGAGTGGGCTGGGCTCTCCCTCACCATGCCGTTGAAGACCGATGTCCTGCCCCTTCTCGACGAGGTGTCTGAGCTCGCTGCGGTCGTCCGGGCGGCCAACACGGTCGTGTTCAGTGACAACGGGCGATCCGGCCACAACACCGATGTGGCCGGCATGCAGCGTGCCCTCTCGGAGGCGCACGGGAGTGACGTCACACTCCGGCGAGGGATCGTCATCGGCTCGGGAGCGACCGCTCGTAGCGCCATGGCTGCGCTCGCGGGCCTCGGAGCGGACGACATTGCCGTTATCGCACGCAACCCAGAGCGGGCCGAGGAACTCGGTCCGCTTGGTGCCGACCTGGGCGTGACCGTCACGCTGTGGCCGTGGGACGACGTGCGGCCCCTCGACGCTGAGGCCGTGATCGCCACGGTGCCATCGGGTGCAGCAGACGTGTTCGTCTCGCGCGTGCCAGAAGCGCCAGGGGTGCTCCTCGATGTGGCGTACGGCAGCGGGATCACTTCCCTCACGAACGCCTGGACCCGCGCCGGTGGCGCGGCGGCCGACGGTTTGGACCTTCTCCTGTGGCAGGCCGTCGATCAGGTGCGCCTCATGACGGGTGAGGAGCCACCCGTGGCCGCCATGCGGGCAGCCCTGCAGGCCGAAACAGGCACCGC
>JBMOIL010000206.1:0-3552 GCA_049317345.1 Candidatus Nanopelagicales bacterium | reverse complement strand
AAACGTCAAGGATCAGCCGAAACCACACAAAAACTCGGTGGGGCGGGTGGGGCTCGAACCCACGACCTGACGGATTATGAGTCCGCTGCTCTGACCAGCTGAGCTACCGCCCCGTGCCACGCCATTGTGCCCGGCCCTAGATCCCCTTCAATTCAGCACCCATCGGGGCCTGAGCCTGGTCTACCCTCGGCGCGTGACACGCACACGCGGCTGGCGACGCGGGGTCCCGCTCCTCATCGGGTTGGCGGCCTCGGCCCTGGTCACCACGGCAATCGCCGACGCCCGAGTGGTCGACGGCTGCGATCTCAAGCCGCGCACGATCTGCGATGAGATGGTCCTGCCTTTCACGGGCGGTCTCGCTGACGAGAACCTGTCCGAGGCGAGCTTCCGCAGGTCGGATCTGTCTGGCGCCTACATCGAGCGGACACAACTGGTGCGGGCCAAGCTCACCGAGACCCTGCTCAACGATGTCACCTTCCTCTACTCCTCTCTCGCGGGCGCGGACCTCTCTGGCTCGGCGAGCACGCGTATCAGTTTCGGGGGCCTCTCCCTACGCCGAGCCACCGTCCGCAACGTCACGTTCGGGGAGTCTTCCTTCACCGGCGTGGACGCCACGGGCGCAGACTTCACGGGCGCAGAGATGCCCTCCACCACGATCAGGCGAACGCAAACCCGGGTGAGCACCTGGTCGGATGCCGACTTCACACGTGCCATCCTCACCGGCGCGACGATCGTCGAGGCCAACATGTCCGGGGCGACCCTCGCGGACGCCGACCTGCGCGGCGCCACCCTCTCCTCGGTCAACCTCACGGACGCCGACCTCTTCGGGGCCAACCTCTCCGAGGTGACCCTGCGGGGTGTTCAGTTCGACCAGGCGCGCCTCCCCGTCGCCACGATGGTCGGGACCGAGATCGAAGTCGCCGACTTCACCGGGGCCAGTGTGAGCGGCCTGGCCGTCCAGGACGCGACCCTGCGCGGTGCGGTGTTCACCCGGGCGCGCGGCAACATCAGGATCGCCTTCTCCAACCTCACGGGCAGGGCTGACCCCGAGTCCGGCAACTACTACATCCCCAACAGCTTCATAGGAGCCGACCTACGCGACTCGCAATTCCTGGACTCCGATCTGCGGGGGGTCAACTTCACCGGATCCGACCTGCGCAATGCCGACCTGTCCGGGTCCAACGTGCGCACGGCGCTCTTCGACGATGCCGACATGAGAGGCGTCACCCTCCCGGACTCGGCACTCGCCGGTCGTCCGACATTCGGGTGCAACAAGCGCACCAAGTGGAGCGGGGCGTACGCACAGAGGTTCGGCGACTACTGCGGGGCGAAGGGCGACCGCGTCAAGCCCTCGTGGTGCAACGACGACTACGAGAAGACGCCCGATCTTTGTGCGCTCTGCGGGCGGATCTGCATCATCGGGCGCGGGCTCGACCCGCGGGCCGAGATCGTCCCCACTGCATGCGACAGGCGCCAGGAGGAGACGCTCCGCTTGCGCGTCGACTGAGGGGCGCAGGGCACTAGCATGCGCCCACCACCCCACCTGGAGGAATCATGCGCCGCCCACTCATCTCCGCCCTTGCCGTCGCGAGCCTCGTGGCCGTCGCGGGCCTAGCCGGCACCCCGGCCCAAGCCGCCAAGTCCAAGAACCTGGTCTTCAACGTGGACCTCACCAGCTCGGGGACCACATTGGAGACCCTTCCCGGAGACATCACCTACGGCTGGAACGACCTCAGGGGCCCGACTCGCTGGGGGAAGGCCGCTGCAGACATGCGCTTCCTCGGCAGCGTGGACTACGTCAGCGGCACGGGCCCCTTCGGCGGCTTCGTGACCATCACCCGGGCCGACGGCGTCAAGCTCGCCCTCTCCATCAGCGGCTGGGCCACCAGCCCGCAGGACCAAGAGGGCACGGCCAACGCGACGTTCCGCGGGACCGTCACCGTGATCGGTGGCACCGGGCCCTACGCCAAGGCAAAGGGCACGGGCACCATGCAGGGCTATCGCAAGGCCGCCCTGGGGAGCCCCGTGGAACTCACATTTTCGGTCGTCGTCCAACAACGCTGACTCGACCTTCCCGCGCCGGGCCCGCCCCCAGGCTGGAGTCTCCGGTTGGCCCGCCGTGATCATCCTGTTACCATCAGACCGGTCCCTGACCACGGAATGTTTACCGGGATGACCGGTGGATGTGCTCCGAGGTCGAGGACTGCGACACAGCACGACCGCACGACAGACCGCACCAACCGACTATGCCGAATCCGAACTCCGCAAGGAGTGAGGAGCCGGGGACCCAGGTTCCTGGGGCGAATCGCATGGTGGACCACCACCGCGCGTAGGGCGATCCCCGCCCGAGCCCGACAGCTCACCCGGTAGGCAAGAGGGATAGAGGATGACCGTGCCGCATCGACCGAGACGACTCAGGCGAGCCCTGATCGCCGCTGTGTCCGTCAGTGCCTTGACCGCTGCCAGCCTCATGGGCATGGGAGCCTCGAGCGCCGACCTGCGCCAGGACGTAGAAAACGCTCGCGCGTATCTCGACGACCTCGAGATGAAGGCGGCTGCCGCCCACGGCATGGTCGAGGAAGCGGAGTACGCCGTCTCCCAGGTGCAGGGCAAGATCGACAAGACCAAGGCCAAGGTCGCCAAGGCAAAGGCCCAGCTCGAAGAGACCCAGGACACCATCGGTCGCTACGCCGCCACTGCCTACCGCTCCGGCGGCGTCGACTCCTCGCTTCAGCTCCTCCTCGTCGAGGACGCCCAGCAGTTCCTCGACCAGGCCGTCGTGCTCGACATCGTCGCCTCGGGTCAGAGCGCAGCACTGCGCAAGACCCAGGTCGCCAAGCTCCAGCTCGCCCAGGCGGCCGCTGAGCTCACTCAGCAGGAGCAGGCCGAGCAGGCCGCCCTCGCCGACCTCGAGATGCGCTCGGCTGAGTTCGACGAGGCCGTCTCGAACGCCGATGCGTATCTCAATGGACTCGAGGCCGAGCTCCGCGAGCAGATCGAGGCAGAGCGTGCGCGCCGCGAGGCCGAGGCTCGCGCCGCTGCCGCGGCCGCTGCTGCCGCCATCAACTCCGGCAGCTCAGCCGGAGGCTCGGGCGGGGGCTCCTCGACCGGGACCACATCAGCCAATGGCGGCCCCAACGACAACGGCGAGTACAACTCCGGTGGCGGCGGAGGCGGCTACTCCGGTGGCTCCGGGGTCAGCTCCGACCGTGCGGCCATCGTGGTCTCCTACGCACTCGCGCAGGTGGGCAAGCCCTACAGCTTCGCCGCCCAGCCCCCCAGCTCTTGGGACTGCACCAAACTCACGGCAGCTGCCTGGGCCCAGGTGGGCGTGAGCCTCACCCCCTACTCCTACGTCCAGGCCCAGGAGGTGCGTCGCATCTCCCCCGACGAGCTCCAGCCGGGCGACCTGCTCTTCTTCTTCGAGGGCGGCGCGCACCACGCCTCGATGTACATCGGCGGCGGCATGATCGTGGAGGCCTCGAGCCCATCCACAGGTGTGCGCGTCACCGACGTCTGGAACTCCTGGAACGTCGCCCACTTCTCGTGGGC
>JBMOIL010000205.1:0-3561 GCA_049317345.1 Candidatus Nanopelagicales bacterium | reverse complement strand
AGCAGCGGACCGCGGCGCGGACAGCGGTGCCCACCCTGGACGCGCAGGCGGTATCCCCAGCGCAGGACAGGTGCGACCAGGTTACGTGCGGTCGCGCCGCCGCTCATTGCGCGTCCGGGGGAAGGGCGCGGATGACCGCATCGATCACCTCATCGAGGGACAGGTGCGTGCCATCGATGGCGATCGCATCAGCAGCCTGCTGCAGGGGTGACACGGTGCGCGTGGTGTCGAGCGCATCCCGGGACTGGAGGTTGGCCTGGACCGAGGTGACACTTCCCTTGCCGGATCGCTCCGACTCCTCGAGAGCCCGGCGCGCGGCGCGCGCCTCGACATCCGCGGTGAGGTAGATCTTGAGGTCTGCACCGGGCAGCACCACAGTGCCGATGTCACGCCCCTCCATGACCACCCCGGATCCCGCTGCCACCGCATCCTCGACCATCGACCGCTGGCTGACGACGAGCCGCTCGCGCACCTGCGGCACCGCTGCCACCCGACTCACCGCATCGGCCACCGGGCCCTCGCGGATATCGAGGGAGACATCGCGACCGTCGACACTCACACCGGGGTCCGCTGGGTCATCGCGCAGTTCGATGACCGGCTCGCGACACCGCGCCGCGATATCGACGGGATCATCGGCGTCGATGCCGTTGGCCAGCATCCACCACGTCATGGCGCGATACATCGCACCGGTGTCGATGTAGCGAAGTCCCAGTCGCTGGGCCACGCCGCGGGATGTGCTCGACTTGCCCGACCCCGAGGGTCCGTCGATCGCGATGATGGGGCCGGGCACAGATCCGCCTAGGCTCGGACTTCGAAGCCGAGTGAGCGCAGACCCGCGACAAGGCGTGCCGTGACCTCGGGCCGGACTGAGAGCTCGACCAAGCCCGACGGCTTGCCGAGGACGTGGTCGATGCGCACATCCTCAAGGTTGACATCGAGGTCGCCAGCCGCGACCAGGACCCTGCCGAGCTCGCCGGGCTCGTCGCGAATGATGACGGGGACGAGGTCGTACGCCGTAGCCGCAGCGCCGTGCTTGCCGGGGATTCGCTGGCGTCCCTCGACGCCACGCTCGAGCGCCTCTGCCACATCGCCCTGCTCCCGCAGTCGAGTGATCACGTCATCGAGGTCACGCGCGTAGGCCTCCAGCACCCCCGCCACTGACTCTGCGTTGGCACCGAGGATGGCCCGCCATAGGTCGGGGTCGGACCCCGCGATGCGCGTCATGTCGCGCAGTCCCTGACCCGACACCGCCACGGCGTCCGGGTCGGCGTCGAGGAGTCGTGCCGCCAGAAGCGCAGAGAGGACCTGCGGGGCATGTGAGGTCAGCGCCACGGCGCGGTCGTGGTCCTGAGGGGTCATGACGACCGGCACGGCTCCACAGGTGATGGCGAGGTCGCGGATCTCCTCCACGCGATGGGGATCGCTCTGCGGCAGCGGGGCGACGACCCACACCCGGTCGTCGAAGAGATCATGCCGGGCCGATCCCGCCCCTGCGGTCTCGCGGCCCGCCATGGGATGCCCCCCGACCACGCGAGCGGCATCGGCACCCGCCGCCACCGCGGCCGCGAGCGGCTCCGCCTTGACCGAGGTGACATCCGTGACAGTCGCATCCGGCAACGCGGTTGCGCGCGCCATCGCTGCACCGGCATCAGCCGGTGGCACCGCGACCACGACAAGTCGTGGATCCCCGATACCGGCGTGCCACGGCTCCCCCGCTCCGCGCCCCACAGCTTCGGCCAGCGCTCCCGGGTCTGTGTCGTCAAGCCACACCTGCACCCCTGCTCGGCGTAGCGCAAGTCCCACGGAGGCTCCGAGGAGTCCGCTGCCGATGACGAGAACCGGGCCGGCGACGGGCACGGTCATGTCGCGAGGTCCTGGCGGAGGACTTCAGCTCCGCGCAGGTAGACGTGCTGGATCTGCGCGCGAGGCACATCCACCTCGGCATGCACCAACACCCGCACGACGCGCTGCAGTGCACCGTGGACGTCGAGTTCCTGCGCGCAGATGAGGGGGACGTCCTGCAGGCCCAGTGACCGTGCTGCCGCCGCAGGGAAGGCGGAATGCAGGTCGGGCGTCGAGGTGAAGAGCACACTTACGAGCGCATCGGGGGTGATTCCATTGCGCGAGAGCATCTGCGCGACGAGTTCGGAGACTGCCTCAGCCATCTCCGCTGCGTCATCCTCCTGGAGCATCGTGGCTCCGCGGATTCCCCTCATGGGCATGAGGTCACCCTAGTGACTACAGGCCCGCCGCGGTGTAGAGGCTGCCGAGTTCCGGGCCGGACACCACGCGCGTGCGCCCGGGCCGCAGCTGGCCCAGGCGAATCGGTCCCACCTGCGTGCGCACAAGCTCCTCGACCGGATGCCCCACCGCCTGGAGAAGGCGGCGCACGATGTGGTTGCGGCCCTCGTGCAGCACGACCTCGACGAGTGCCTTATTGGGTGTGGCCTCGAGGATCGCGAAGGAATCCACCGAAGCCGGACCGTCATCGAGCTCCACCCCCGCACGCAACTGCCTTCCCACATCTCGCGGGATGGGCCCGGGGACAAGCGCGACGTAAGTCTTCGACACTCCATGCGACGGGTGCGCCAGGTTTTGGGCCAGGACTCCGTCGTTGGTGAGCAAGAGCAGACCCTCGGTATCCGCGTCGAGGCGACCCACGTGGAAGAGCCGCTCGGTGCGCTCCGTGACGTAGTCGCCCACGCACGGACGACCGAGGTCATCCACCATCGCGGTCACGACACCACGCGGCTTGTTGAGTGCGAGGACGACTGTGTCCGGGGCCGTCGGCACCCGCTCACCATCCACGCGCACGACGGCCCGCAGCGGATCGACACGCAGACCCTGCTCGCGGACGATCCGCCCATCTACCTCCACCCGGCCCTGCGCGATGAGGTCCTCGCAGGCCCGTCGGCTGCCGATCCCCGCTGCCGCGAGGACCTTTTGCAGGCGTACGCCGTCGTCAGCCACTACTCCCCCGCAGCAACCGCGTCGATGACGGCCTCGAGCTCCGCGAGGTCCGGCAGGTGCTCGGCGAGATCCGGCAGGTCTTCCAGTGAGGCGATGCCCATGCGCTCCAGGAAGTACGGCGTCGTGCGGAAGAGGATGGCCTGGCTCGAGGGATCCGTGCCCGCTTCCTCGATGAGTCCTCGCGATTGGAGGGTGCGCAGGACACCGTCGACGTTAACGCCGCGCACCGCGCTGATGCGGGCACGTGACACCGGTTGGCGGTAGGCGATGACGGCAAGGGTCTCGAGCGCCGCCTGGGTCAGGCGGGCCTGCTGGCCGTCGAGCACCCATCGTTCGACCATGCCGGAGCACGACTCGCTGGTGTAGAACCGCCAGCCGCCCGCAACTTCGCGTAGGGCGAATCCCCGCTCCTGAGCGGCGTACTCCTCGGACAACTCCCGCAGACGCGCAGCGACCACGTCGACAGGATGGCGCGCGGCCTCGGCAAGCTCCACCGTCGACTGGGGCTCGACGGCCACGATGAGAAGCGCCTCGAGCGCCGCTCCCAGGGACGGTGCGGGCAACTCATCACTGGGCTCGTCACTGGGCTCG